>SLCK01000068.1 GCA_007125845.1 Gemmatimonadota bacterium | reverse complement strand
CAGATCGGAAAGGCGTTCCGGAACGAGATCACGCCCGGGAACTTCATCTTCCGCACCCGCGAGTTCGAGCAGGCCGAGATGCAGTACTTCGTCGAGCCCGGCACCGACGAGGAGTGGTTCGAAACGTGGCTCGAGGAGCGACTCGCGTGGCACCGTTCCCTCGGCGTCGATCCCGAGAAGCTGCGGCTCCACGAGCACGGGCCCGACGAGCTCGCCCACTATGCCAAGAAGGCGGTCGACATCCAGTACCGCTTCCCCTTCGGCTGGAAAGAGCTCGAGGGGGTCCACAACCGGACGGACTTCGATCTTCGGCGCCACGAGGAGTTCTCCGGCAAGCGGCTCGAGTACATCGACTCGGGAGGCGGCAAACGCTTCCTCCCCTACGTGGTCGAGACGGCCGTGGGGGTGGACCGGACGGTCCTCATGGTCCTGGCGGATGCCTACCGGGAGGAGGACGTGGAGGGACAGACCCGGGTGGTCCTCTCGCTCGCCCCCCGGCTCGCTCCCGTGAAAGTCGCCGTCTTCCCCCTGGTCAAGAAGGACGGCCTTCCGGAGATCGCGCGCCGGCTGGTCGAGGAGCTGATCGGCGACGCCATCCCCGCCTTCTACGACGTCTCCGGCTCGATCGGTCGGAGGTATCGGCGCCAGGACGAGGCCGGCACGCCCTGGTGTGTCACCGTCGACGGGCAGACGAACGAGGACGGCACGGTGACCGTGAGGGATCGGGACACTCTCGAGCAGATCCGGGTGGACGGGTCGAAGCTCCTGAGCTGGGTCCGAGACCAGCTTGCAGACGCGACCCGCCCCAGCGCTCCGACGGGATCGTAGGGTCGCTCGATGGAAGGGGGACGCACCGAGGAGTGGGGCAGCCGTCTCGCCATCATCGTGGCGGCGGTCTCCATGGCCGTCGGCACGGGCAACATCTGGCGTTTCCCGAGGGTGGCGGCGGAGTGGGGAGGCGGAGCGTTCCTGATCGCAGTGACCGTGGCGCTCGTCGTCTGGGCGGTGCCGCTCCTCATGTGCGAGTTCCTGATGGGGATGCGCAGCCGGCTTGGAAACGTCGGCGCTTTCCGCGACTTCATGGGGCCCCGCAACACCTGGGCCGGTGCCTTCATGGCCTTCGTGACCGTGGGCATCATGTGCTACTATGCCGTGGTGGCGGGGTGGTGCATCCGATACTTCGTAGCGGCGGCAGCTGGAGGGGTGCAACCCGGGATCGACGGGCAGGCGTTCTGGGACGACTTCATCGGGAATCCGGTTCAGACGGTGGGGTTCCACGCCGCGGCGGTCCTCTTCTCGACCTGGGTCGTCTTTCGCGGCATCGAAGGGGGTCTGGAGCGGGTTCTGAAAGTCTTCCTGCCGGCCCTCCTCGCGATCCTCCTCATCCTGGCCTTCCGGGCCGTGACGCTCCCCGGAGCGGAAGAGGGCCTGCGCTACCTCTTCGTGCCGGAGTGGGAGCGGCTGTGGAGTGGACGGCTCTGGCTCGAGGCCTTTACCCAGGTTGCTTGGTCCACCGGGGCGGGATGGGGCCTCATGATGGTCTACGCCGTCTATGCGCGGGAAGAAGAGGATGTGGCGGTCAATTCCGGGATCATCGCCTTCTCCGATGTCCTGGTGGGGTTCCTGGCCTCGGCGCTGATCCTGGGCACTCTGTTCGCAGTGGCGCCCACCGCCGGCTTCGCCGAGGAGGCGCTCGCCGCCGGAAACGTGGGTCTCACCTTCATCTACGTGGTGGAGCTGCTTGCCACGATGCCGGGCGCCTGGATCCTGGCTCCTCTCTTCTTCCTGGCGCTCGCTCTCGCCGGCGTTTCCTCACTGATCGCGATGTTCGAGCTCGGGACCACCAATCTGATGAACTTCGGGGTGGACCGGCGCCGCGCGGCAGTCCTGGTGGGGATTGCAGCCTTCCTGTTCGGGATTCCCTCCGCGCTCTCCATCACTTTCCTGGACAACCAGGACTGGGTGTGGGGCGTCGGACTCCTGATCAGCGGGCTTCTCACCGCTCTGGCCGTGATGAAGTACGGGGTGGAGCGGGCCCGCTCGGAGATCAACGAAACCAGTGACCTGAAGGTCGGTCGCTGGTGGTCCGTGTGCGTGCGCCTCATCCCGGTCTTCTTCGTGGTCGTCTTCGGGTGGTGGGTGTACCAGTCGGTGGTGGACCACCCGGACACGTGGTGGAACCCATTGGAAACCTTCAGCACCGGCACGATGTTGCTGCAGTGGGGCATTCTCCTGGCGATCGTTCTGGCGCTGAACAACTTCTTCGCGACGCGGGTACGGGAAGGCCCGATGACCCGGCGAGCGGCTCCCGGGGCCCAGGGTTCCTCCCCGCCGGGGGCGGAGCCACCGGACACCCGGTAGCGAAAGGAGGGACCTCATGGACGCCGAACTGATCTTCTGGATGATCGTCTTCGTGGGCGGGTACTCTCTCGTGGTAGGGTTCCTCCTCCGGATCGTCCTCTTCGACAAGGGCAGCCGCTCCCGGTCTCCCAGGAGCCCGGAGGCGCGATGAACTTCGACGACTTCGAGAGCGAGGCGTACCGCATGTGGGACGAGATCCCCTCTGAGTACAAGGAGGGGATCGACGGCATCGTCGTGAAGCGGGAGGCGGAGGCGCACCCCGAGCACGACGACTACTACACGCTCGGGATGTGCTTTACCGAGCCCTATCCGTCGGGGTACATGGGCCCCGACAGCACTCGCTCCATCCTGACGATCTACTACGGTTCCTTCCACAACCTGGCGGACCGCTCGCCCGATTTCTCCTGGGAGGAGGAGCTCTGGGAGACGATCACGCACGAGCTCCGGCACCATCTGGAGTTTCTGGCCGAGGACGACGCCCTGGAGGGTCTGGACTACGCCCTGGAAGAGAGTTTCAAGCGCAGGCAGGGCGAGGACTTCGATCCCTGGTACTTCCAGTCCGGGATTTCGATCGCGCCCGGCGTCTACCGCCTCGAATACGACATCTACATCGAGCGGGAGTGGCGGAGGAACGGGCCTGGGCTGGAGCCCCGGGTGGAGTTCGATTGGCACGGTCGGCGCTGGGCGATTCCCACGCCCGAGGACCTGGGTGACATCCACTACGTCTGGGTGCCGGGGCTGGAGACGGGTGGGGGATGGCTGCAGGTGGTCCTCATCCGGGAAATCGGGCTCTGGGAGCGCATCTCCCGCTTCTTCTTCCGGCGAACCCTGGATCTCGTCGAATCGGAAGCCGAGCCGAAGGAAATCGGAGAGGCGCCGGACGCACCGGGGCCCGACGATGGGCGACCGGGACGTGCTGCGGGTGGTCCTCCCTCGCGGGACGACGGCACCCGGTGACCGGAGAGGTCGATCCCGTACCGCCTGAGCGCGGAGGTCCGCGGGACGCCTGGGCCCGACTCACGCCCTACGAGGTGGGCGTGCCGGGCCGCGAATTCGCCGATCGGACCTTCGGAGCGATCCGGGAAGAGGCGGAGGGGAGAGGGACGAATCTCCGCGACCCGGGCGCCTTCATCCTCCTCGGAGAAGTCGGGAGGGCACTGCGGGAGATCCAGGGGGAGGAGCGGGGGGGAGAGGCAATCCACCGCTACGGGGCCTTTCTGTTTCATGCGTTCCACTTTCACGGTGCGGGCGAATTCCTTCTCCTTGCCGAGACCGCCGCGACCCGGTACCTGGTGGAAGGGTCTCCGGTGCCCGAGACATGGAGGGGGGAGCTCCCCAGAGAGGCGGGGTACCTGCAACTTCCCCGACACCTTTTCTGGGCAAAGCCGGAAGCTGGGGACGAGGCGCCCGCCGAACCGCTCGACGGAATCTTCTGGACGAAGTCCGTCGGAAACACCCTGTCCCTTCTCGTTGCGCTCGGGGTGCGGGGCGATCGCCCGGGCCTCTCGGTGATCGAGCTGCCCCCGGTGCCCCTCGCCGACGCACCCAGGTGGGTGAGTGAGTCGGCGCGGGACGAGGGCGAGGATTTCGAGACGACCCTTCCGGGAGGCGAGCTCGAACGGCTCTACTCGGTGGCCACCCTCGGGGAAGCCCTGAAGCTGACGGGCCGCGCTCTGGGGTACCTTGCCATCACCCCCGAGGCGCTCGGGGAGGAGGAACGTGCTCCCCATCCCCGGGAGGCGGAGGAGGCCGGTGCGCAGCCCCTGCCCAGCCTTCTGCCGTTCCGTCGCCTTCGGTTGGTGGGCGGTGGGGCCGTGGAGTCCGATCGGGAGGGCGCATGAGCAGGGAGTCTGCGGGGAAGAAGAAGGAGCGAGCGGGCAGGATCTTCGAGCAGCTCCGCGAGGAGTATCCGGAGGCCCGGGTGGCGCTCGATCACGGCAACCCGTACGAGCTCACCGTGGCGACGATCCTCTCGGCTCAGTGCACGGACAAGCGGGTCAACCAGGTCACCCCGGAGCTGTTCCGGCGATTCCCTGATCCGGAGGCCCTCGCAGAGGCCCGGCTCGAGGAGGTCGAAGAGCTGGTGCACTCCACGGGCTTCTTCCGCAACAAGGCGAGGAATCTGATCGGGATGGCCGAGAGGGTCGTGGAGAGGCACGCGGGCGAGATTCCCCGCAGCATGGAAGAGCTGGTGCGGCTTCCCGGAGTCGGGCGAAAGACCGCGAACGTGATCCTGGGCAACGCCTTCGGAATCGATGAGGGCGTGGTCGTGGACACCCATGTCAAGCGGCTCTCCAGGCGGCTCGGCTTCACCCGCAACGACGATCCCGTAAAGGTCGAGCGCGACCTGATGCGGCTCTTCGAGCGCGAGCGCTGGACCCTCCTCGCCCACCTCTTCATCTGGCACGGGCGGGCGGTCTGCGCCGCGCGCAAGCCGAAGTGCGAGGCGTGCGTTGTGGCCGCGTGGTGTCCGTCCTCGCGCGTCTGATTCTCACGGAAGCACGATTCAGTGACACCCAATAGGGAGCGGAACGATGCCCGACCGCAACGACGCCCTCCGGCTCCTCGACGAGTGGGTCGAGAACGAGGGTCTCCGGAAGCACATGCTCGCCGTGGAGGCGGCGGTGCGGCACTACGCGCGCCTCCGCGAAGCGGACGAGGACACCTGGGGGCTCGCCGGTCTTCTCCACGATCTGGACTGGGAACGGCATCCGGAGGAACACCCCATTCCAGCGGTGGAGGAGCTCCGGAGCAGGGCCTACCCGGAGGAGGTGCTCCACGCCATCCTCGCCCATCGGTCCGATCACACTGGAGTGGAGCCCGAGACGGAGCTGGCCCGGGTGCTCATCGCCTGTGACGAGCTCTCCGGGCTCGTGGTCGCCTGTTGCCTCGTTCGTCCGAACGGGGTGGACGACCTCAAGCCGAAGTCGGTCGTGAAGAAGCTGAAGGACAAGGCCTTCGCGGCCGGAGTGGACCGTGACGAGGTCGGTCGGGGACTCGAGCTCATCGGCCTCGAGCGCAACGAGCACATCGCCAACGTGATCGAGGGACTCCGCCTGCAGGGGGAGGCATTGGGGATCCGCGGAGAGGACCTGCGGTAGAAGCCTCCATGACCTTCCGACCGTTCCTCGCGGCATCTTCCCTCGTCGCACCGCTCCTCATCCTCCCGGCCCTCCTCCTCGGACAGGACGTGGAACTGCTGGGTGAGGTTCATGGGACGCGTCCGCCCGACGGATACTTCGAACAGCTTCGCCAGGACCCCTCCTCCTTCCGGTTCTCGGTGGAGGGGAGCGAGCGGCTGCGGAGAGTTCGGGCGCCATCGGGGCGGGACTTCGGGCCCGCAAACCTCCTGCGGGCGCCCGCGCGCATGATCGGGCCCCGCACGGAGCCCGTGCTCGGCACCTT
>SLCK01000138.1 GCA_007125845.1 Gemmatimonadota bacterium | reverse complement strand
TCGGCGGGGTCCGCCGGAAGGGAGCGGCTTGGACCCCTTGATCCCCCAGACCGAGGACACTCGATGCCGGAGTCAGGGCCGGTGACAATCATGGACGAGCGTGCTGTGGAACGGGCGCTCGCGAGGATGGCCCGCGAGATTGTCGAGCGCAACGAGGGAGTGGACAACCTCGTTCTCCTTGGAATCCAGCGCCGCGGCGTCGAGCTGGCGGACCGCATTCGCGCCTCCATCGAGGAAGAGGAAGGGGTGACGATCCCTTCCGGAGCGCTGGACATCACCCTCTACCGAGACGACCTGGCCACGATCGGTCCGCGTCCGGTGGTGGGCGAGTCGAACCTCCCGATTGAAGGGGTGGACGAACGGACCGTGGTCATCATCGATGACGTGCTCTTCACGGGCCGGACCATTCGTGCAGCGCTGAACGAGCTCACGGATTGGGGCCGACCCTCCAGAATCCTTCTCTGCGTGCTCGTGGATCGGGGGGGGCGCGAGCTCCCCATCCAGCCCGACATCGTCGGTCGAGCCATGAGTGCCCTGCCTCACCAGAAGGTGGACGTGCGCGTGCCGGAGGTGGACGGGCACCTGGCCGTGGAGCTGGCTTCGGTTCCGGGGGAGGACGCGTGAGCCGTCCCACCTTCTCACTCGGCAAGGATCTGGTGGGCCTCGAGGAGCTCTCCAGAGAACAGATCCTTTCAATCCTCGATACGGCAGAGCCCTTCAAGGAGATTTCCGAGCGCAGAATCAAGAAGGTTCCGGTCCTCCGGGGGAAGACGATCGTGAACCTTTTCATGGAGCCCTCCACCCGCACCCGCATCTCCTTCGAGTTCGCCGAGAAGCGACTGAGCGCGGACACCGTGAACATCGGTGCGACCGGATCCTCGGTCGTGAAGGGCGAGACTCTCGTCGACACCGCGAGGAACCTGGAGGCGATGCGAATCGACATGGTCGTGATCCGTCACCGCTCCTCGGGGGCCGCAGGGTTCCTGGCGGAGCGGATTCCCTCGAATGTGGTCAACGCCGGAGACGGATCCCACGAACACCCGACCCAGGCCCTCCTCGATCTTCTCACCATCCGGGACGAGCTCGAGCGCATCGAAGGCCTCAAGGTCTGTATCGTGGGCGACATTCTCCACTCGCGGGTCGCACGATCCAACATCTTCGGCCTCCTCAAGCTCGGCGCGGAAGTGGGCGTCTGCGGGCCGATGACCCTGCTGCCCCTGGGAATCGATGCCCTGGGGGTGAAGGTCTTCAGGAAGATCGAGGAGGCGATCGAGTGGGCTGACGTGCTCAACGTCCTGCGCCTGCAGCTCGAGCGCATGCAAGGTGGATTCGTGCCTTCGCTACGGGAATACAATCGATTCTACGGGGTCACTCGCCGCCGACTGGACAAGGCGCCGCGCGACGTGCTGATCTTGCATCCGGGGCCCATGAATCGGGGTGTGGAGATCGACTCCGACGTGGCGGATGGACCCCAGTCGGTGATCCTCAAGCAGGTGACCAATGGAGTCGCCGTTCGAATGGCCGTCCTCTACCTGCTGGCGGGGGGTGTCCCGGAACACGCCGAAGCGGCCAAGAAGGGAGGGGGAGTGGAATGAGTCCGAGGCCTCTGCTTCTGAAGGGCGGACGGGTGATCGACCCGGAGCGCGAGCTCGACGAGGTCCTGGATCTCCTCCTGGTCGAGGGCAAGGTTGCCCGATCGGGCCGGGATCTGACGGCGCCCGAAGGAGCGAAGATCGAGGAGTGCCGGGATCTTCTCGTAGTGCCCGGCCTGATCGATGTCCATGTGCACCTGCGCGAGCCTGGTGGCGAGCACAAGGAGACGATCGCTACGGGAACCCGAGCGGCCGCGGCGGGCGGGTTCACGGCCGTTTGCGCGATGCCCAACACCGACCCGGTGATCGACTCGCCCGCAACGGTGGGCTTCGTGAGCGCGGCTGCCCGCGAAGCGGGACATTGCAGGGTGTATCCGGTGGGCGCGATCTCGATCGGGCAGAGGGGCGAGCAGCTCACGGAGATCGGTGAGCTGGTGCAGGCCGGAGCCGTAGCGATCACCGATGACGGTCATTCGGTCATGGATTCGGGCCTGATGAGACGGGCCCTCGAGTACGCCCAGGCCTTCGACATCCCGGTCGCGGATCATCCCGAGGACCTGAGCCTCTCACGCGACGGAGTCATGAACGAAGGCCTGGTGTCGGCCCGACTTGGCTTGCCGGGAAAGCCGAACGCGTCGGAAGACGTCCACATTGCCCGGGACCTGCTGGTGGCCGAGCTCACGGGAGGCCGGCTGCATCTCCAGCACGTGTCCACGCGCCTCGGTGTGGAGGCGATCCGAAGCGCCAAGGCACGGGGGGTTCGGGTGACGGCGGAGGCGGCTCCGCATCAC
Source organism: Gemmatimonadota bacterium (assembly GCA_007125845.1). Classification (GTDB taxonomy): domain Bacteria; phylum Gemmatimonadota; class Gemmatimonadetes; order Longimicrobiales; family Gaopeijiaceae; genus SLCK01. Next base: position 3,456 of record SLCK01000138.1, on the reverse strand, counting down.
CTCCTCCTGACGGATGAAGCGGTCGGGGGCTACCGGACCGATGCGAAGATGAATCCTCCTCTGAGGACGGAATCGGATCGAGAGGCGGTGGTGAACGGCCTCCTGGACGGTACTCTCGACACGCTCGCGACGGACCACGCTCCCCATCACTATGAGGAGAAGGAGCAAGCGTTCGCGGACGCTCCCTTCGGTGTGGTTGGGCTGGAGACTGCGCTCGGGCTGATGCTCACGCACTTCGTCGAACCCGGCAGGATGAGCCTCCGGACGTTGATCGAGCGGATGAGCGTTCAGCCGGCCCAGGCCTTCGGCATCCCCGGGGGTACGCTGGTGGAGGGGAGCCCGGGAGATGTGACCGTGATCGACCCGAGCCGGGAGTGGACGGTCGATCCGGACGCCTTCCGTTCGCGGGGACGCAATACGCCCTTCACGGGATGGGCGTTACGCGGGAGGGCGGTCCTGACGGTGGTGGGCGGGCGGATCACCCACCGCGAGCCGGAGGCGGATTGAGGGAAGGGTGTTCTTCGGGATCGGGGGTGGGCTCAGGACTCCGCCAGCTCGTTGACGTGCCGGTGGAGTTGGCTCTTCACCCGATCGACTTTCTTGCGGTGAAAGAGGTTGCGTCGAGCCGCCCGGTCCAGGAGCGACACCGCCTCCGGAAGCCTCGCCTGTGCGGTTTCGACGTCTTCGGCCTGTCGGACGCGTTTCACCGCCGTGCGGATGCGGGCTCTCGCCGCCCGGTTCCGGGTGGCCCACTTCTGGGAGAGCTGCATCCGCTTCTTCGCACTCTTGATGTTCGGCATTCAATCCCCTGAGTTCACTCTCATGATGCTGCACCGACTACCCACAAGCGTGGAAAAATACATGGGGTCGCTGCGGGGATCAACCGCTCCTCCAGGTTCGGACACTCGTGCCGTTCGGTCCACCCACCCCCGACGGTTGCGCGCAGGGGCTCCGGACGTGACGAGTCGAGCATGAGCATGGTCGTGAAATCCGCGTCCGTTTCGTCCGCCTCGGGCACCCCGGTCGGACCCTTCCTGGTCGACCTCGAGCGCTTTCGAGGTCCGATGGATCTTCTCCTGCACCTCATCCGGAAGCAGGACATCGACATCTTCGACATCCCGATCTCCCGCATCACCAGCCAGTTCCTGGCGGCCATCGAGGGGATCCGGGAGTCCGATCTCGACTCCGCCGGTGAGTTTCTGGAGATGGCCGCGACGCTCGTCTGGATCAAGGCGCAGGTGCTCCTGCCTCGCCCCGATGAAGAGGAAGACGAGGACCCCAGGGCGGAGCTGGTGAGGCGGCTTCTCGAATACGAGCAGATCCGGGAGGTGTGCGGGCTTCTGGAACGCCTGGAGGGAGCGTGGGCCCGTCGGTATGCGAAAGGGTATGTCGCCCCCAGACCGGAGGCCCGAGTCGAGGACCTCCCGCTCGAGACGACGTGGGAGGATGTTTATCGTGCGGCGATGGGCGTGGAACCTCCCGAGTCGCGACGGACGAGGCATCGCGTCACTGCAAGGAGCGTCTCGATGGAGGAGAAGACGCGCCTGATCCTCGGTTCGCTCGAGGGCAACCGTCGCATCGAGTTCCGCAAGCTCGTGGCCCCGTTCCGGGAGAAGCTGCACGGGGTGATGACCTTGCTCGCGGGGCTCGAGCTGAGTCGGAGGCGGAGGATCCGGATGCGTCAGAGCCAACCCTTTCACGACCTTTGGGTCTACTTGAGGGAAGAAGGCGCCGGGGACGGCGTGGTCCCGGCGCCTTCGACGGGAGATCAGCCCCTCGAATCGGCGGAGGAGGGCCGTTGAGAGCCGAGCAGATCGTCGAGGCCCTCCTCTTCGCGAGCGAGGCGCCGATTCGGGCGGACGAGATCGCGCGAGTCGACGAGTCGCTGGACGAAGACGTGGTAGAGAGAGCCATCGCCGCCCTCCGCACGGAGTACCTGGAGGCGGAGCGGGCCTTCGACATCGCGGAGCTCGCGGAAGGTTACCAACTCCTCACCCGTCCGGAGTATGCGTCGTACCTGGAGCGCTTCGACAGCGTGCCGAAGCCCTCTCGCCTCTCAGGGCCCGCCCTCGAAACGCTCGCGATCATCGCCTACCGGCAGCCGATCGGGCGAGTGGAGATCGAGTACGTCCGCGGGGTTGGATGCGCGGGCGTCATACGAACGCTTCAGGACCGGGCCCTGGTGGACGTGGTGGGGAGGGGGGAGGGGCTCGGGCGCCCTCTCCTCTATGGCACCACGTCTCACTTCCTCGAGCACTTCGGCTTCCGTTCGCTCGAGGATCTTCCCCGAACCGAGGAGCTCCCCGTGGCCTTGCGCGACCCGAGCGAGGCGATCCTCCCGGAAGACGAGGAAGGTGACGAAGTGGACGGTGAAGAAGTGAAAGGGGAGGAGCGAGAGCCAGGGGTGGAGCCGTGAGCCGAGACGGCATGCGCCTCCAGAAGTACCTTTCCCGGGCGGGTGTGGCTTCCCGCCGGGAGGCCGAGGAGCTCATCCTCCAGGGTCGAGTCCGGGTGAATGGGGAAAGGGTGACCCGGCTCGGAACCCGGGTGGACCCCGCCGCGGACCGGATCGAGGTGGACGGTCAGGAGGTCGAGTCTCGCGCTCTTCGCTGGATCCTTCTGCACAAGCCCCCGGGCTATATCACGACCAGGGACGACCCGGAGGGACGTGCGACGGTCTATTCCCTCCTGGACCCGGCGGATCGAGCGCTCAGCTACGTGGGGCGATTGGATCGGGATACGGAAGGCCTCCTCCTTTTCACGAACGAGGGGGACCTCCTCCATGCGCTGCTCCACCCTTCCTCCGAACTGCCGCGGGAGTACCGGGCAGAGGTCGTCGGTCGGCCGACGAGGGTTGCGGTAACCCGGCTGGAGCGGGGCGTGGAGTTGGAAGACGGCCTTGCCCGTGCCGAGCAGGTACGGATTCTGGAGGCCACCGGGGCCGAGCGGGGGACCCTGTCCCTGGTCCTCAGGGAGGGAAGGAAGCGGGAGGTGCGAAGGCTTCTCGCCGCAGTGGACCATCCGGTCCTTCGCCTCGTTCGCGTCCGATTCGGTCCGCTCGAGCTCGGAAATCTGACACGGGGATCCTGGCGAGAGCTCTTGCCCGAGGAAGTTGAAGGGCTACGGGACGCCGTCGGGTGAGATCGAGATCAGCTCCCGGCGTCGGCTTCCCATCCCTCCTCGCCCACCAGGGGGACGAAGCGACACTCCACGAGCGGCTCCGGGTCTGCATAGCTTCCGTCCGCCTGGCGCTCGATCCGCACGAGCTCCTGCATCTCCCTGGGACCAATGGGGGCAACCAACGCTCCCCCAGGAGCGAGCTGCTCGAGGAGCGTCGGAGGCGCGCTGGGAGCGCCTGCGGTCACGAGGATCCCGTCGTACGGTGCGCCCTCCGGCCAACCGAGGCTCCCATCGCCGACGAGGAATCGCACGTTCTCCGTTCCGAGCGCTTCCAGT
>SLCK01000025.1 GCA_007125845.1 Gemmatimonadota bacterium | reverse complement strand
GGTCTTCACGCCGGGGCCGCGGCCGTGGTTGGCCAATCGGCGTACGTGATGGGTGGGCGTCATGGCTGTGGTGGAGGGCAACCGACCCTCGACGTGCTGCAGTTCTACGTTCCTTGAAGTCCAGGGGTGTAGCGTGGTCCTGGTCTGGGCGGGACCGCCCTCGAACCCTTCGGATCGGCGATCACCTTGACGCTACCGCCAAGAGGCTCCAGGAACCAGGCACCCCCTTCAACTCGAACTCGCCCCTGGATTCGAATTCGAGCCCGGAGCCCACCACCAGGCCCGGCACGGTGGGAGAGACCCAGACCTGACTCGGGCCCGCAATCGCAGCGATTCGAGCGGCGATGTGTACCGCGACCCCACCGATGTCGTCCCCGAGGAGCTCGATTTCGCCAGTGTGCACGCCCGCCCGGATCTCGATCCCAAAGGGATGCAGGTTGTCGCCCAGCGCACGAGCGGCCGCCACCGCCCGGGCCGGGCCGTCAAAGGTCGCCAGGATCCCGTCTCCGGTCGACTTGACCCAGTGCCCTCCGAAGCGGCGCACGGCGGCTCGGGCGATGCGCTCGTGCTCCCCCAGGATGTGGGCCCAGCGCGCATCGCCCATCTCCGTTACGTGGCACGTCGAATTCACGATGTCGGTGAACAGGATCGTCGAAAGGATGCGTTCCGCCGCCACCGGCACACGTCGGGAGCCGGTCACGAACTCCTCGATCTCGTCCACGTAGAGGTCCATCTCCCGGGGCAGGCTGCTCCCGTGGAAGGCCCCAGGGAGCTCGACCATGCGGGATCCCGGGATCCCGGCGGCGAGGTCCCGCCCCGCGGAGATCGGTACGACCGGGTCGTCCGTACAATGGAGCACGAGGGTAGGCGCCTGCACCCCGGCCAGCATGGGGGTTCCATCATAGCGTTGGTTGTGGGCCATCATCTCGGCCATGGCGCGCGGGGTGCCCATTGCCCGCTCGATGCGCCCAAGCTCCTCGAGATCCCCCACTCCGTTCATCCACAGCGTCTGGAGAAGACGCCCCGTGCCCCACTCACGCTCGATCGCCGGGATCATCCCGTCCGGAATCCAGGCCCGGGTCACCGCGCCGCCCATGAGGATGAGGGCGTCAACACGGTCCGGATGCATCGCTGCGAAGAGGGCGGCCAGCGCAGCGCCTTCCGAAGCGCCGAGCAACGTCGCCGAGCGGAAGCCCGCCGCGTCCAAGACCGCCGAAATATCGAGGATGCGCTCCTCGGGCAGCCCCGTCCCAAGCGAGCGATCCGACAACCCCGTACCCCGCTTGTCGAAGAGAAGGAACCGGGAGAATCCGGCTATGCGGCGATAGGTGTGAGCGTAGCCCGCGAATTCCCAGAAGAGCTCCACGTGCGAAGCGAATCCCGGGACCCAGACGAAGGGAGGCCCATCGCCCAGACGTTGGTAGGCGATCGAGAGGCCGTCGGAGGTGGTCGCATAGCGCGTCGGGTGCTCCCCCATGAGGAGCTTGGAACCCCAGCCACACGCAGGGGATCCCGGGGCGGAATCTCGACAGCCGAGTACGCGCTTGCGTACCCGCACCGGATGCTCGAACTCGAATATGGTCGACACGCATAGGCGGGCGAAAAGTCGACCTCATAGCCGTGTTGCGCCGCGAGGGCCCCTCCCGCAAGCTGAGTAGAGCGGCTTCTGACTGCCACGACACTTGCCCGAGAGATCGATGACCGACGAAGACACCTCGCCGAATCGCTCCAACCGCCTATCGTCGGCACGCCACCCATCCTCCTCGGACCCGCACGGGCCGGATCGATCCCCTTCTCCCGCCCGAGTCCTGAGTCGACGGGACGCGCTTCGGCTCGGGATAGGTGCTTTGACGGCCGGCGCGTTGCTCCCCGGCATCTTCGCCCGCCGCGTTCACGCACACGGGCCGGCGCGATCGACCGTCGCCTCGCTCGGCCCCGAGCAGGCATCCCGTAACCTGATCCTCAAGACCATTCCGGCGTCGGGCGAGGAAATCCCCGCCGTCGGTATGGGCACCTGGCAAACCTTCATGGTCGAGCCCAGCGAGGAGGAGCTCGCTCCCCTGCGCGAGGTGCTTCGCATCTTTTACGACTCCGGGGGGCGCGTCGTGGATTCTTCGCCGATGTACGGGAATGCCGAGGAGGTCACCGGGGATCTGGTGGCCGCCTTGGGCCTCCTCGACGAGCTCTGGATCGCGACGAAGGTGTGGACCGAGGGACGCGATGAGGGAATCACGCAGATGGAACAGTCGATGTCCGAGCTCCGCCGCCCCGACAGCATCGAGCTCATGCAGGTGCACAACCTGGTCGACGTGGAGGTGCACCTGGACACGCTCGAGGCGTGGAAGGCCGAGGGGCGCTTCCGCTATATCGGGGTCACGAACACCTCGGCACAGCGGTATCCCCAGGTCGAGGCCCTCCTGGACGACGAGCGACTCGACTTCGTCCAGACCAACTACAGCCTGGCGGAGCGCCAGTCCGCCGAACGGATCCTCCCCAAGGCACGGGATCGCGGGATCGGCGTGATCGTGGCTCGGCCGTTCGCCGGAGGAAACCTCTTTCCCCGGGTGCAGGGTCGGCCCCTTCCCGAGTGGGCAGCCGAGTTCGACTGCACGGCCTGGAGCCAGTTTTTCCTGAAGTACATCATCTCGCACCCGGCGATCACCTGCGCGATCCCCGCCACCTCGAACCCAGACCACATGCGTGAGAACATGGGTGCCTGCCGGGGCCGGCTTCCCGACGAACCGACGCGCCGCCGAATGGAGGAGCTGATTGACTCGCTTTGACGGGCGCGCCGTAGTTCTCCTCCACCCACATCGCTCCAGGCTCTTGAAGAGGATAAGCGGCTGGACATCCATGCAGACCTTGAGCGGGGCTTCCGGAGCCATTCCCTGCGCTCAGGGGTCGGACCCCGAGCTATCCAAGGCCTACGCGATTCTCAACCTTAAGTTATTTCTACGAGGAGACTTGGAGGATGCGAGCCCGACCCTGGCCCTCACCGGCCTGCCGGCAACCCCCTTACAGTACCCAAGCGTTTATCCCATAATGCTTTAGGGTGTGATCTCGTCCGGGAGCGGCTTCGCTCCCGAGCTGGCCACCCGGTGCGGCGGTCGATAACATCAATATGGTTGGTGACCCCGAAGTATAGGAGGAACCATGAAGCGCATCGTGATCCCTTCGGTTTCGGTCTTGGCGGCACTAGCGCTCCTGGGGGCCTGCCAGGAGCCGGAGGCCCCGCCGGCCGATCCCTCTGGCCAGGCCGAGGCCCAGACCGTCCACCCGGTGTCCCACGACGCCGACCAGCTGGGCGAGGTGGACTTCCAGGTTTCCTGCGTCGAGGCGGTCCAGGACGACTTCGATCGGGCGGTGGCTCTCCTGCACCACATGATGTACGCAGAGGCCCGGGCCACCTTTCAGGAGATCACCGAGGCCGCGCCGGAGTGCGCCATGGCTCACTGGGGCATCGCCAAGACTCTCTACCAGCCCATGTGGCCCTCCCGGCCCAACCAGGCCGACAGGGAACGGGGTTGGGAGCTGGTGCAGACGGCTCGCGATCTGGGCCCGGGCAGCGAGCGGCAAGAGGCGCTCCTGGCCGCCACCGAGGCCTTCTTCCAGGACCCGGAGGTGGACGAGTACTGGCCCCGAATCCTGCGGTGGGCCGACGCCATGGAGGAGGCCTACCAAGCCCACCCCGACGACAACGAGGTGGCCGCTTTCTACGGGCTGGCCGTGATGGCCCGGGGGCAGAGCACCGATGACCCGGTGGCACACAACGCCCGGACCGCCGAGATCCTGGCTGAGGTGCTGGAGCGAGAGCCCCTGCACCCGGGAGCCATCCACTACACCATCCACGCCGATGACGTAACCGGACGGGCGTCCGAAAACCTTGAGGTGGTGGATCGCTACAGCGAGATCGCACCCAGCACCCCCCACGCCCTCCACATGCCCAGCCACATCTACGTGCGGCTGGGCGACTGGCCCGACGTCATCGAGTGGAACCGCCAGTCCGCCGAAGCGGCCCTCCAGCACCCGGTGGGTGACTCCGTCTCCTTCCACCACATCCACGCGCTGGACTACAAGCTCTACGGGTACCTGCAGCGGGGTGAGGACGAGCGGGCCCGCCGGGTGCTGGACGAGGCCCTCGCCACCGGCCCCTACCAAGAGGACTTCAACAGCGCCTTCCACCTGGCCATCATACCCGCCCGCTTCGCCGTGGAGCGCCGGGACTGGGACGAGGCTGCCGAGCTGCAGCCTCGCCAGCCCGAATACCTGGAGTGGGACCGATACTTCTGGCCCGAAGCGCTGAGCTGGTACGGCCGGGGGCTGGGGGCCGTGCACACCGGGGACCTGGAGTCTGCCCAGGAGGCGGAGGCCCGGATGATGGAGCTCCGGGACGCTGCCTCGGAGGCCGATGAGGCGGCCTTCGCAACCTACATCGAGGTGGACCGCCTCATCTTGAGCGGGCGAATCGCCTACGCCCAGGGAGATGCCGAGCAGGCGGTGGCACTGACCCGCGAGGCCGCGGAGCTGGAGGAGACGGTGGAGAAGCACCCCATCACCCCGGGCGCGCTGTCGCCCCCGTCCGAGGCCCTGGGTGAGCTGCTGGCCGAGCTGGATCGGCCCGCCGACGCCCTGGCCGCCTTCGAGGACGGCCTCGACGTCTGGCCCAAGCGCTACCACAGCCTGGTGGGGGCGGCCCGTGCCGCCCGAGACGCCGGCGAGTCGGAGCGGGCCCAGGCGCATTATGCCACTTTCCTAGAGGTGACCGACGAGGCTGCGGAACGGGGCGGGGTGACGGAGGCCCGCCGGGAGGTGGGCGACGACGAATGACGGATCGGCTCCTGTCCGGCCTGGGGTTCACGCCGATAGATTGCCCCCTACCCACCACGGACACGGACCCGCCACCGCCACCGGAGTGGACGCCCGGGACCGAGACGGAGGCCGAACCTGGAATCGCACGATGAACAGGGCACCTAGCAACTGCGTCGCGCGGGCCCTCGGGCTCGCCCTCCTCCTTCCCGCACTCGCCGTCGCCCAGAGCCCGGCCGCCCCCGGGAGCGCCCCCGACGTCCCCGACTGGGACCTGTCGGAGCGTATCGAGGCCCTGGACGACCTCTTCTCCAGTTGGGACCGCACGGACTCTCCTGGGTGCGCCGTGGGCGTCACCCACGGGGGCCGGGAGGTCGCCTTCCGGGCCTATGGCATGGCCGACCTGGAGCACCCGGCGAGGAACACGCCCTCCACGGTCTTCGAGGCGGGCTCCGTCTCGAAGCAGTTCGTGGCCGCAGCCCTCATCCTACTCCACCTGGACGGAGAGCTCTCCCTCGAGGACGACGTCCGCCAGTACGTCCCCGAACTCCCGGACTACGGGCAGACGATCACGATCCGTCACCTCCTGACCCACACGAGCGGCCTGCGAGACTGGGGCTCGGTGGCCTCGATCTCGGGGTGGGATCGGGGAAGCCGGACCCACGACCATGACCACGTGCTCGAGATCCTGAGCCGGCAGACGGCCCTAAACTTCCCGGTCGGCGCACGCTATTCCTACAGCAATTCAGGCTTCAACCTGGGGGCCGTAATCGTGGACCGGATCCAGGAGGAATCCTTCCACGAGTTCACCCGTGAGCGGATCTTCCGGCCCCTGGGGATGACGAGCACCCAGTGGCGCGACGACTACCGGCGGGTCGTCCCGAACCGGAGCTCCGCATACTCCGGAAGCGAGGGCGCGGAGGACTACCGCATCAATCGCCCCATCGAGCACGTCCATGGCAACGGGGGGCTTCTCACCACGGTGGGCGATCTCCTCAAGTGGACCCAGGCCCTGGCCTCGGACCACTTCGGTGAGGCGTTCACCCGCGAGCTGCTCCGCCAGGGGGTCCTCACGAGCGGGCGGACGATCACGTACGCTTCGGGAATCCAGGTGGCGGAGCGGCTGGACCGGCCCGTCGTCGAGCACACGGGCTCCACCGCGGGCTACCGGGCCTACCTGGGCCGCTATCCGGACCGGGAGCTGGCCGTGGCCATGCTCTGCAACGTGACGGCCGTCCCCACCGGAGGCACGGGAGAGGGCATTGCCGAGATCTTCCTGGACGGCAGCGCCCTGGAGGACGCGGAGTCGAACGGGTCAGCGGCCCGCCCGCCCCCCTCGGTGGAGGTTCCCTCCGACGACCTCCGGACCATGGCCGGAATCTACACGGACGAGCACAACCACGGCCCGACGGAGATCGTGTACGAGAACGGAGGCCTTGAGACGGCCGGCGGCATCCCCCTCACGGCGGTGTCCGGGAAGGAGTTCCGGGTGGGGGACTCGGACACGCACTACGCGTTCCTCCCCGAGGAGGGGACGGATCGGCACCGAGTCCGGATCGTCCGGGAGGGCTACGAGGAGGAGCACCTCGTCCCCGCGAACCCGGCCCGGGAGCTCTCCGAGGCCGACCTGCGGGAATTCGAGGGAACGTACACGAGTGTCGAGGCGGACACGGAAATTGTGGTACGGGTCCGAGACGGGGCGCTCGTGGCCCAGCGGAGCCCGGCAAGCGAATGGGAGCTGGAGCCGGCTTACGAAGATGCCTTCCGGGGCTTCGGGCTCTTGCGCTTCCACCGGGACAGCCAGGGCCGTATAACGGAGTTCTCCTACAGCGCGGGTCGGGTCTACGACCTCCGGTTCCACCGGCACTGACCTCTCCGGGGTGATGGCTCGGGGAGTGACCCCAGCGATGTCAATCGTTGGAACAGGCCTCCAGGGCAACCTGAAGAATCGGCTTCGCCCAGGTCGGAGCCGTCATGAGGTCCGTCATGCGCCGGATCCCCCCGTCCTTCACGTGCAGGAGGTTCTGCGGCTCCGGAGCTTCGCCGCCGAAAACGTCCACGCACCGACTGTTGCCGAAGCCGTCGACCTCCCGGACATGGGGGAGGAGCCGGATCAGGTTCTCCCTGCTCGCATCCCATCGCCTTTGGATCGCCTGCTCGGGGATGTCGTATCCCCCGCAGTGACCCGGGCCTTTACCCGCTCGATGTGGAGCTCGGGTGACGCGAGCCCCACGTACCAGATTCGCACGGGCTAGCCACGGGGGCGGCCGCGTCGAGGAGCATCCGCGTGATCGTAGGCCCCCCCTAGCGTCGTCTTTAAGGCATAGGACGAACCCTCCTGAATCGCCCGATCGAGCTGCCGGACTCCCCAGCGCCAGGCTCGGACGTTCGCATCTGGGAGAGAGAGCCCATGGGACTGGTAGGATCGCGTGGCTTTATCTGGGTTGTAGTACGTTCCGCCCCGACTCGGCTTCCCGCTTCCAAAAGGCCGGATATCCAGCGGTGAACATCCCTGAGGCGGACCGATTGCCGGGCCGCCGTCATCCGACCGGTCCCTCAGCACGGGGCAGCGCGCAGGCGGTGCCGATCACATGGGCGAGGCCGTCGCCTTCCCCCGGATGCGCCAGGAGCTCCTCCCGTTTCCAGCGTTTCTACCGGTAGCCTACCGGTGTCCACGCTCCGCCCGCAGCAGGATCTACCGACCAGACTTCGTCCGCTTCTCCCTTCAGGACGACTGGGAGTCAGGTACGGACGAAATGTTCGGATTCGGAGGCTCGATATGCAGAGTGGGGACTTCGGACCTTTCGTCCCGCCAGCAGGCGTGGGACGGGACCATCTGACTGCACGGTCCACCACCGAAGAAACGAGCTTACCCCAGTCGGGAGCCCAGGAGTGGCCGGGAGAGCTCAACTTCGAACCCGAGGGGGCGCACGGCTCGACCGCTCGAGCGCGACGTCAAAGCGCTGGCATGATCCTGGCACTTCTTGGAAGGGCCCGTATCTGGAAACCCCTTGCAGGAATCGGGCACTCGTTCACCCAAGTAACTGGAGGTACCCGATGCAACTTCTACCCACTCTCCGACGCCCCACCGGCGGCCGCTCCCTTCTGCGTGACTGGGATCGGCTGGAGGACCAGATGCAGCGCTTCATGGGCGGCATGTCGCTCTGGGAGCCCACCTCGGAGGCCTTCACGTGGGGTCCGAAGATGGACTTCTCGGAGGACAACGGAAACTACGTTTTGACGGCCGAGCTGCCCGGCGTCGAACCCAACGATGTGGACGTCGAGTTGGAAGGCAACATCCTCACCATCAGGGGCGAGAAGAAGATGAAGCGCGAGCATCAGGATGAGCGCATCCAGCTCTCGGAGCGCCGGTATGGTGCCTTCGAGCGGAGGTTGACCCTCCCCTCGGCCGCCGACCCGGAGAAGGTCACCGCAGGGTTCCAACAGGGTGTGCTGAGCGTCCAGATTGCCAAGCGGCCCGAGGCGCGTGGTAAGAAGATCGAGGTGAATGCGACGTAGGCACCGCACGACCGGTTCCATTTCCGAGTCCACATCGAGAGCGCGGGGCGGGGGGCGGGCTACGCCGGTCTCCGCCCAAAGCGGGGACCGGAGTCCAACATGCGCTCCATCCGCGCCTCACGAGCTCTTTGGTCGGGATGCGCGATCCACGACACAAGGGCCGATGAGGAGAAGTCATGGAAAAGTCAATCATGAGGGAGAACGAGCGGTGGCGATGGACCGAATCCCTCGGTGGCGTTCGCCCGGATCGGGACCAAACGCTGCGCGTGAGGAGGATCCTCTTTGGCCTCGTGCGAGACCGTTGCTACGACTTGGGAATCCGGGAAGGGCAGGAGCTCCGATGCCGGAGTCGAACCCCCCATGAGGTGCACCTGGAACTCGAGGGAGGAGGGGTTCGGAGCCTGGACCTCGCGTACGCCTGGTTCGTCGGCGTCGCCCCCGTCACCGATCCTCCGGCAACTGACGGAGAAGTGCCTCACTGAGCCGTCTTCTTGCGGCGGGCCGACTGCACAGCCCGAGTCGAGGCGGCGGGAGTCGAACCCGCATGCGCTGGGACGAGCGTGTCCGTAACCGACGTGTTTACAGTGACTTGCGGAATCCCTCGAAGATGTGTGCCATGCTGTGTGCCATTTTCGATCTGAAGGGCGCAAGCCACTGGACGTCCACGACGACGCAAGCTAGGGCCTGTAGGCGGCCGGCGGCTGGCGGTCGTGCTCGTCGGACTCGCCGAGGAACAAGCGTGGAGCAGGACCAATACCGCATATCGGGACACGGCCCCCAGTCCGCCTCCGAAGGCGACCGCACGATAGATCACGACGGAAGAGAACGGCATTCTCAGGTGCCGGCGAACGTCAGTCCTCTCAGCAGCCCGACGACCGCTGCGGCAAGGCACAGGACAAAGGACAAAGGACAAGGTGATGTTCGAGAAGGCCTCCCGGAGCTCGCCACCCCGGATCAATTCAAACGTCTGGAGAGAAAACGAGGATACCGTCGTGTAGCTTCCCAGGACGCCCGCCGCGAGGAACGGCCACGCGTGGACATCGGCAGGCGTTCCTACGGCGAGCATGGCCACCGTCGAGGAGCCCGAGCAGGAACGCGCGCGAGACGTTCACCACGAGCGTACCCCATGGAAACGTCTCACCGGCTAGCCGGGCCGACCATCCCCGACACCCAGTATCGGCCGGCGGCTCCGAGCGCGCCTCCGAGGAAGACGAACAAGACCTGCAAGCTCAGGCTCATGGGTCGGGTCAGGCTCCCAGGAGCCGCCGCTCCAAGAGCGACTGCATGTCACGTCGGCCATCCGCCACCACGTAGATGAGCACCCTCTCGCCCATCACCCGGTAGATGACTCGGTACGGTCCGAAGAGGACTTCACGGTACTCCCGGATTCCGAGCCCCTGGAGCTCCTCCGGAAATCGACCTCGCTCCGGGAATGTCTCCAACCCCTCGGTCACCTCGAGCAGCCGGTCCAGTAACCGATTCGCTTTGGCGCGGGAAACCGCCTTCGCTACGTACCTGTGGATCTCCTCGAGATCGCGTTCAGCACCGTCGGTCAGGTGGACGACGTGCCCCGCCACGTCAGTCTTCGCCGGCGCGAATCCGGTCCACGACCTCCCTCAACGGACGGAGGCGCCCCTCTTCCACTTCCTGGTTCCCGAGGGCGAGGATCTTCAGGAGCGCCAAGGTCTCCTGCGTCTCCTCGTAGGAAGCCACGTCTTGGAGGACCGCTTTGGCCTCGCCGCGCTGCGTGATGATGAGCGGCTCGCGGCGCTCCGCGAGGTCGCTGAGAATGTCAGCCGCCTTCGCTTTCAGATGGCTGATCGATTTCACCTGGCTGGAGTATCGCATCCCTTCCTCCTCAGGAGCCGCCCCGTGTCGGACTAAATATAGTCCTCATGAGGTCTTCTGTCAGCGCCGCCCGTCCCGAGCGATCGGCATCGCCGTCTTGCTTCCGATGTGCGAAGCCATAGCGCGTGGTCCTCTAGAAGTCGTTGAACCTGCCGGGCCCCGTCCTCCCTATCTGTTTGGCGGGACCACCCGGTTTGACCTCCCCGACCCTGCTACGTAAGGTGGCACAGAAACTCGCGCTCACCTTCTCCCGGCGACATCCTCCGTTGGCGACTGTCTCTCCACCCCAGCGGGCTCGTTTGCTGCCGTCGAAGCTGTTCGTGCCGGTCCTGGACTCCGATGTCCTGGTTCGAGAGCGGCTCCTGCGGGAGCTGGCCACCGCTGGGGCTGCTCGGCTGATTCTCGTCTCCGCTCCGGCAGGGTCCGGAAAGACCACCCTGGTGGCGGACTGGATCCGACGGGTCGATGCGCCGGTCGGGTGGGTTTCGCTGGACCCCGACGATGACGACCCGCTCCGGTTCACGGAGTACCTCGTCGAGGCCAGCCGGTCCTTCGCGCCAGACGTGGCCGAGCGGGCGATCGCTCTTCTACGGTCCACGCCACCCCCCGAGCCCACGACCGTCGTTCGCACTCTCTTGGGAGAGCTCGCGGCCACGGCACCCCGGAATGGATGCCGTGGGATCATCGTCCTGGACGACTACCATCTGGTGGCCGAGGCGGAGATCCATGAGGCGGTGTCGCTGCTGACCGAACGTGCCGTAGGAATCAAGCTGGTCTTGGTCTCGCGCAGCGACCCTCCGCTGCCCCTCGCCCGTCTTCGGGCGCGCCGCCAGCTCTTCGAAGTTCGCGAGGCGGAGCTTCGATTTCGCTCCCCGGAGGCGGCCCGGTTCGTGGAAAGCATCTGCGGACGGAGCTTGTCGCAGGAGTCCTTGGAGACCCTTGCCAAGCGCACCGAAGGGTGGGCCGCGGGCCTCCAACTCGCCGCCCTTGCTCTGCGGAGCATCGACGATCCGGAGACGTTCATCGCCGACTTCCACGGGACGCACGCCTTCGTCGCGGACTTCCTGGCCGATGAGGTATTGGCCGGTATCCCTCCGGAACGGCAGGACTTCCTCCTGCGAACCGCGCTCCTCGACCGTTTGACCGGTCCGCTGTGCGACGCCGCACTGGACCGCAAGGGCTGCCAGACGCTGCTCGAGGAGCTCAGTCGCGCGAATCTCTTTCTGGTGCCGCTCGATGGGGAGCGGCGGTGGTTCAGATACCACCAGCTTTTCAGAGATCTCCTGCAACGGCGATCGGCTCAGGTTCCCGAACGGGAGCGCCGAGCACTGCTCCTTCGAGCATCGGAGTGGAGCGCGGACCAAGGCATGGCCGACTATGCCGTCGCCTACGCCATCCGGGCGGGCGAGCGGGCGACCGCTGCTGATCTCGTGGCACGCAGCGGCCTGGTCGCGCTCGCGGCCGGCGAAGCGCATACCGCACTCCGTTGGATCCGGACCCTGCCAGAGGCTACCGTGCAATCCAGCGCGGACCACTGCGTGATCGCCGCCTGGGCAAGCAGCCTGGACGAAGGATACGACGCGGTCCGCGCGTATGGCCGGCGTGCCCTCGAGCTCGCCGCGGCCGGCCGCGGCGATTGGCCCCATGTGCACCAGGTCCGGCTTCACGCGCGCGCCATCGCCGCCGGAATCGACTTCACGGAGGGTGGGTCCGCGAAGTCGACGCTCGCCGCGCTCGGCTCCGTTCTCGACGAGACGGATCCGGAGGATCTCCTCCTTCGGTCGTCCGCGGAGATCATGACCGGGAAGACCCTCTGCCACGCAGGTCGCTACAGCGATTCCCTTGCGCACCACGATCGCGCGCTGGAGCTGGGCATCCGGGCCCGCTCCGACCTCCTTCGACTGGCCGCCATCACGGGTCGCGGCAAGGCTCTTGTCCTGAAGGGAAGAGTGCGGCAAGCCCTGACGGTCTTGGAGGAAGAGCTCGCCCGCCGGGTCGAGCTTCGGGAGATTCTGCAAAGTCAGACGGCTAATCTCTACGCGATGATCGCGGTATGTTATCTTCAGCGGGCGCAGCTCGAGGCCGCCGAGGGAGCGCTTCGAGAGGCATGGTCCGTCATGGGTAGCGACCCCCAGGACGACGACGCCTGGCGTGTCATGCTCAGGTTCGGACGTTCGCGTACCACGCCCTTCCATTCAATGGCTCCCCTCGCCTACCACGGGCTGTCCGCCCACATCGGGACGCTCGTCGGGTCGTGCCGGCAGGACCTCGCCGCACAACACCTGGACGTCGTCGAATCCCTCGTCCCGGCACCCGTGACACCTGCTGAGCGGGCGGTGGTCGATGCCCTTCTGGTCTTGTGCTGGGCCGCAGCCGGTGAGGCAACCCGGCTCCGGCAGTGGGTGAGGCGCAAGGCCTGGCCGGCCGGCACGGGCACCGCCTATTGGGATCGGGTGGCTCTGGCCACCCACGCCCGCGCCGCCCTCGGTGCCGGCGACGCTGAGACCGCCCTCGCTTGCCTCGGCGAGCTCATCGACCCCGCCGAACCCGCACGGGAGGTCGATCTCGTCAGCGCGGAAGCGCTCGCCCTCGCGGCCACCGCTGCGTCCGTCCTCGGCCGCAGCTCAGAGGAGGCGCGCCTCGCCGACGCGGCCCTCCAGCTCTCGGCCCCGGAAGCACGCGCCGGGGTGTGGATCGGTCTCCCCGGCAACGCGGCTGCCATCCTCGAGCGTGCCCTCTCGCGCGCAACGGTCCCCCCCGAAATGCTCTCGTTCGCCACGGACGTCCTTGCCCTTCTTCGGGAACGGACGCGGAATGACGGCCCAGCCGAGGTTCTTTCGGACCGAGAGCTGGCGGTCCTTCGGCTCATCGCGGCCGGCCACTCGAACGAGGAGATCGGACGTGCGCTGTACATCGCCGTGGGCACCGTGAAGAAGCACACCCACAACATTTACCGAAAGCTGGGAGTGCGCAGGCGCACGGCGGCCGTCCGGGAAGCCCGAAAGCAGGGGTTGCTCGCGGCCGAGCAAGAATAAACCCGCAAATAAACCTTCGTTCGATTCACCCCGCTCCGCCCGGAGCTAGCCTTCCTTCGCAGGGCACGAACCACGCGAAAGGAGGCCACCATCACACCCGCACCGCAGGTCCCGACCGTCTTCACGATCCACGTCGCGGCCACTGTCGCCCGCGAATGGAGCGACTGGCTCGAAGCGGCCGACATCGTGAGCCGTGAGGACGGAACGACCCAAATCATGACAAAGGTCCGTGACCAAGCGATGCTCCTCGGCCTCCTGATCCGGATTCGCGACCTGGGCATCCCTCTCTTGGGGCTCTACCCGGCGAACGACGATCACCCCCTCTCCCACACCCAGGAGGATACACCATGATCCGGAAGAACACCGTCGGCCTCGTCGCCACGGTCGCCGTCGCGCTGCTCCCACCTGCGACGGTGAGCGGCCAAACAGCCCACCTTAGCTCGGACCCGGTTGTTTCCCCGGGAAAGGAGTCCATAGCTGCTTCACCGTACCAAATGTCCTGGACCCGGGACGCGCTCAGCTTCGCCGCAGCGGGGATCGGTCTCGGCGTCGCAGGCCTCATTTCGTCCGAAGCGGACCCGCTGACCGAGATCGAGCTCGCCGCGCTCAGCCGGAACCAGGTGATCTGGTTCGATCGACCGGCCACCCGCCGCTACTCCGCGGACCTGATCCGCCTGAGCGAAGATGTCGCTTTTCCGCTGGCCGTGGCCCCTGTGGTGCTACTTCTGGACTCCCGGATGCGGAGCGACTGGGCCACCCTCGCCGTCATGTACATCCAGACCAACTTGCTCGGCGAGGCCGTCTCGTCCGTCGCCAAGGAGGCGATTCCGCGCCTTCGTCCGTACCTGTACAACACGGACCTGACCTACGAGGAGCGGACCGACCGCGAGCCGGGAAAGGCCTTCTTTTCCAGTGCGGCCACCTTCGCCTTCGCCCGCGCCGTCTTCCTTGCCACGGTCTACAGCGACCATCACCCCGAGTCCTCGCTTCGCCCCTACGTCTGGGGCGCGGCGCTCACCACGGCGGCGACGGCCAGCTACCTCCGCTACGCGTCCGGGATCCACTACCCCAGTGACGTAGTGGTCGGTGCGGCCGTCGGCGCCGCCATCGGCTACCTCGTTCCGCGACTCCACCGTGCAGACGAATCTGCCTTCACCGTGGCCCCGAGCACGGCCAGCGGCGGTGTCGGCCTCTCCGTCCAGTTCACCTTCTGAGCCAGGAGCGCATCATGAAGGTGCCATGTTCAACAGGGGAGGACGAATCATGAACCGCAGGAGCTCTCTGAAAGGGACCAGTGCGCCCACCCTCGTCGCCGCCGGGGGCGGCGCCTGGCACGCACACGATCGCGGCGAGTGGCAGGTGGCCACCGGCCCGGCGTACGAGCCGTGGTCCAGTTGGCGGGGGGACCCTCGCGAAGGGGCGCTTGCCCTCGTGCGAGCCGGCGTTCTCTCATCGAACCTCCACAACACGCAGCCGTGGATTTTCCGGGTGCACGCGGACCGGCTGGAGCTCTTTGCCGACACGTCCCGACACCTCGGCAGCTTCGACGCCTTCCGCCGCGAGATGTATCTCGGTCTCGGGTGCGCTCTCGAGAACATGATGCTGGCCGCGGAGGCGAATGGATACACGCCGCGGCTTCACCTGGACGAGGGAAGCCTGGCGCCGCCCCCTCCCGACGACGCGGCGGTCCCTGTGGCCACGATCCACATCGGATCGAGAGCGCCGAAACGGCCCAGGGAGCCCTCTCCCCTCTACGAGGCGATCCCCGAGCGCCACACCAATCGAGGGCCGTACGTCGCCGAGGATCCGGTTCCGGCCGACGTGCTCGACGCGTTCCGGGCAGATGTGGAGCGAGAGGAGGGGGCGCGGCTGGTGCTCGTCTCCACCCCCAGGGAGCGCGCCCGATTCGGCAAGCTCATCGTCCGATCCACCGAGCAGATCATTTCCGACCCCGAGATGATACGCGATAGCGAGCGCTGGTACCGGCACTCCCGGAAGGAAGTGGAGGAGCACCGCGATGGCCCCACACTGGACGCCGCCGGCCTCCCCCCGCTGGGCCGGGCCCTCGCGAAGCTCCTCCCAAACCCATCCGCCACGGACAACCACCGCTACTGGTTCCAGAACACGCGAGACGTGCACGTCGCCACCGCGCCCCTCTTCGGGATGATCGTCGTGGACGACATCTACGGCCGCGTCGCACAGACCCTGCGCGCCGGAAGGGCCTGGCAGCGGATCCACCTGCGGGCCACTACGCGGGGGATCGCCATGCAGCCCCTCAACCAGCCGGTGGAGATCGTGGATCGGGAACGGTCACTGGGCGGCAGCTCGCCCACCGCCGGAGACCTCGCCCGATTCATTGGCCCGGAAGGCGGCGAGCCCACGTTCGTATTTCGTGCCGGGCGACCCGCGCAGACAGCGCCTCCGAGCCCACGTCGGCCCATCGGCGACGTCGTCCTCTGAATCTGAACCCAAGGAGAAGACCATGTCACGCGCAAACAACAATTCTCCGTCCCGCTCGAACACCATCGAGTCGTCGCCGCGACATGCTCGCCACTCGTGTGTACGGGGTGTCTCCGACCACGCACACCCGTTCGGTAGCTTCGGCACACGGGAACTCCGCCTCTGCCTCGGTCTCTTGCTGGCCCTCGGGGTCCTCCTGCCCGGTCCGGTGGCTGCGCAGGATGCACCCTCGGAGCGCCGCCAGGTGGAGCTCGGCCTCGGCCTGGTGGCCCCCCTACTGCACGGAGGGACCGAACTCCTCCGGGCCCGTGAGCTCAGGGAGCAAGAGCGGAGCTACTTCGAGGGAGCCGATGGCTCGCGCCGGGCCGTGGGCAGCTATCCCCGGCTCTTCGGATTCTCGGTGCATTTGGGGTTCCATCATCCGGTGGAACGGGTCGAGGGGCTCACGCTCGGCGCCGCCGCCCGCACCGCTTTGACCGGGAGCCAGCCCTCCGGGGGCGGATATTCCGAGGGATATTCTTCAACTCAGTAACCGTCGCCCTGGCGGGCCGGCACTACCCCTCCCGCGCCCCTCGGCTATTCCTCGCAGCGGACGTGGGCGTGGGATCCGTTCTGACCAAGAACCGCTACCAGGACGAGGCCGGCTTCCAAGGGTACTTCCACCAGTTCGGAATCGGACCATCGGGCTCGGCGGGGATCGGCTACTCCCTGCGCCCTCTACGCGACGGTGCAGCCTCTCTGGACATCCAGCTTCTGTATCATCACCTGCACACTCGCGTGGAGGTGCAGGGGGTCGGGGACGACCGTTGGCGATCCGGACTGCTCCAGCTTGTGTTGAGCACTGGGTTCTAAAGGGGGCCCTGGCTCGTGCCCGGGCAACTCTGGAGGCTGCTCACGTCGCCGATGTCCGAAGGCAAAGTCCGGAGCCGGAAGGCGGCCAGATAGCGGCGCGCGAGTCAGAGGACGAATGGAGGAAGCGCGTCCCATCGCGATCACCACCGTCCACCACGTCCCGCTGACCATCGGTTCGAAGGCCGGCGGGCCTCGGGGCGGATCGCAGGGATCCGGGCGCCGACCCTGGTGATCCACGCACAGGATGACCGGCTAGAGCTCTTCGAGAACACCCGCTTCGCGGAAGCGACGGTCCCAGGCGCCCACCTCCTTCGCTTCGAGACCGGCGGGCACCTTGTAGGCGGGGCAGACCTCGGCCTCGACGCTCAGACCCCTCCAAATGTAATTCCGGTATCCGAGCATGAGCGTTCGATGGCGATGGAGTCCTTTCTCGAGAAGGTGCGGACAGGCATCGAGCAAATCCGGTCTCGGATCGAGGCCGTAACGAGACGCTGGGGGCTTCTTCGGGGAAAAACGTTCTTGCTGCTCTCAGCTGAAGGAGGCTAAAGCGCCTTACTCGCGGCGCTTAGCCTCGGTCATGACGCGCATGCTTCCAGAGGCGGCCGCGCGCGCGGACCGGGATCGGAAACCCATACGTGGATGTCGGGGAGCGTGGCGCCGCACTGACGGCTCCGCCGTTCAGGTCAGGAACTCGGTGCCGTGGCGCGAGCCCTGGCACCACGGCCTTTGCCGGCGCGGCGCGGTCCCGATACTCTGGAGCGTGGCTCGACCGCAAGGAGGGGAGGAAAATGGAGACGGTCTCTTTCAACGGGGTTTCCCTCGCCTACGAGGTGCACGGCCGGGGTGAAGCCGTCCTGTTCGTCCACGGCGCGCTCATCGCCGACGCGTTCCGCCCCCTCCTCGCCCGGACGGAGCTCGCCGAGGGGTTCCGCTGCATCGCGTATCATCGCCGCGGCTACGGTGGGAGCGATCACCCTCCCGGGGAATTGTCGCTCGAGCGACACGCGGAGGACACCCTCCATCTCCTGGATCACCTCGACGTCGAGCGCGCCCACGTCGTGGGGCACTCGTACGGAGGGTGCGTGGCGGCGCAGCTGGCCCTCGACGTCCCGGATCGCGTCCACACGCTGGCGCTCCTCGAGCCGGCAATCCCCGTGGGCGAAAGCGGCGTCGCGTACCGAGAGTCGCTGCGGAAGGGAGCGCGACGCTTCCGGGAGGTGGGGGCCGAAGCGATCATCGACGAGTTCATGACCGCCCGAGACGGCCCGGACTACCGCGCCAGGCTGGACGTCGCGATGCCCGGGGCGTTCGAGCAGGCCGTAGCGGATGCGGCGACGAGCTTCGAAGCCGAGCTGCCCCCTTCCACGCCTGGTCCTTCGGCGAAGAGGAGGCCGGGGAGGATCCATCACCCGGTGCTGGTAGTCCTGGGTGAGCGCAGCCCGAAGCTCTGGTCACGCTTCGCCGATACGCACGACGCGCTATTGCGCTGGTTCCCCTCGTCCGAGGCGTTCATCTTGCCGGGGGCGACGCACGGGCTCCACCAGCAGAACCCGGGAGACATGGCCCGGGGGCTCTGGCATTCTGGGGGCGTCATCCGGTGAAATGACCCGAGCGGGACGTCCGCTCCGGTTCGGGGATCGGGCAGGCGCCCACCCGGTCGTGCCCACACACCATGCAGTCGCCCGGGGCTCCACGTCGCCCCCGTGACGAATAAGCTCCTGCGGTATTCACGCGCAGTGCCGAAGATTCTCGGTCTGCCCGCCTTGTGGTAACTCCATTGCTTGATCGGCGGTGCCGAGGATGGATCATGCTGCCGATATAGAGAGCCTCACAAACACGAGGCTTTCGCTATGTCACCTTTGGCCAGCGCCGCGTGGTCCACTCATCGAGGCGGCACGCCTCCTCGGAGCGTCAACGAAAAGAGCCCCTGCAGCTGATGATGGCTGCAGGGGCCATGGAGGCAGCGGGAGTGATCTCCGGGCGGGCCTTCGGCCCGTCCTCGATCGTCTCGCGGGATGCGGTCGCCGGCCTTCGACACGATCCCAGCCCGCTCGGGTCGAACCCGCATGCGCTGGGACGAGCGTGTCCGTAACCGACGTGTTTACAGTGACTTGCGGAACCCCTCGAGGATGTGTGCCATGCTGTGTGCCATTTTCGATCTTGAAGGGCGCAAGCCACTGGACGTCCACGACGACGCAAGCTAGGGCCTCTAGGATCGAGGAAACCCGTCGGCGCGATGAGGAGCTCCATTCGAAAGCGGTTGAGGGCCTCCCGCTGGAGGACTCCATCAGGGATCTCCGGAACCGCTGCGGGTGGTAACTCGCATCCATCGCGAAGCCTTGGCGGAACTAGCAGAGGCCGCCGGCCGCCTCTGCCAGAGCGCCATGTCCAGTGCCTCCAGCACGAGCCCGGGGCGAACGTGCGTGGTCAACGGTTGCTACAAGCGTACATCAGAGGCGTCCTCGGTCGCGCACACTACGAAATTCTAGAAGACGACGGGAGCTACTACGGGGAGGTGCCGGGGTTCGAGGGTGTCTACGCGAACGCGGAGTCGCTGGAGAAATGCCGGGAGGATCGTGGAGGGGGCTTCGGACCCATCTGGAAGGTCTACAATCGGTCCCGCCAGTAGCCGGGTTCTTGCCGCTGGTGCATCACAGCAACGATCTC
>SLCK01000065.1 GCA_007125845.1 Gemmatimonadota bacterium | reverse complement strand
GGGGGCGGGATGGGGGGGGGGGGGGGGGGGATCCGGTGTCGTGCGGCACGCCGCTGCGAGGACGCCAATTCCGACCAAGGTCACCGAGAGGATTCTCGACGACGAAGCTGGGCCGGCGAGGAGCCGGTCCTGTGCGGAAGGCCGAATCGAGGGAGGCGGCGTCATGGGGGTGCCGTGCGAAATGGAACAGGCGCTGTCGAGCGTGCTCCCGATGGTGCATATGTAACTTGAAGGAAGGCGATTCAGCGGGCAAGAATACTCGCTCCCTTCGCTTGCCCTCCTCCGATCGCGGACTCCTTCTCCCGACAGGGATCGAACGGAGCCTCCTCCGTGTATGACGGCCTCGCAGCGTGAAGCCGGTGTGCCACGTCGACTCCTTCGTCTCGAGGCGGCGGCACCTGAACCGTACTGGACGCGACTTGTTCGCACGGCCGACCGCATGGGTCGGATACCTTTAGAGAATGCCGAATGAACCTTGCCTCGTACGCTTCCGACTTTGCCGACGGGTGTTGCACCCCTTCCGCCTTCGCCTTCGGGCGCGCCTGCGCCCTCCTTCTCGGGGGAACCTTGGTTCTCGCCGCGCCCGGAGGACTCGAGGCGCAATCCCGCGAGGCCACCGCGCAGTACGACCACGAATCGGCAGCCCCAGTTGCGCAGGCCGTGAGGATCCACGATCCGATCACGGTGGACGGCGTTCTGGACGAGGCGGTGTGGATGACCGCGCCTCCCATCACCGAGTTCATCCAGGAGATTCCGGACGAAGGACAGCCGGTCAGCCAGCCCACGGAAGTCCGGTTTCTCTACGACGACGAAAGCATCTATGTCGGGGCGTGGCTCTGGGATGACGGGGAGATTCTGACGCGGCTCGCACGGCGGGACACGGGCGTTCCGGACGCAGATTTCTTCGTCGTCCTCTTCGACAGCTACCACGACCACCGCACCGCCTACCGTTTCGCCACGAGCCCGTCGGCGATGAAGCGTGACGAGATCGTGACCGGCGGGGGATTCGGAGACACCTCGTGGGATCCGGTGTGGGAGGTGGAAACCACGATCACGGACGAGGGCTGGTTCGTGGAGATGCGTATTCCTTTCAGCCAGCTTCGCTTCCGGAGTGACGAGGTCCAGCTTTGGGGCCTTCAGGTGGAACGGAAGATCCGCCGCCACGGGGAAGACACCGTCTGGGCGTACACGCCCCGGGATCAGCAGGGAGGCGTGGCCCGCTTCGGTCACCTGGAGGGACTGGAGGGGATCGATGGAGGGCGCGGGCTCGAGATCCTCCCCTACCTGTCCGGGCGAGCCGAGTACCTGGAGATCCCGGGGAGCGAGTCGGTCGGGTTCGACAATCCGTTCCGGAGCGGTTCGGACTATTTCGGGGACGTCGGGCTCGACATCAAGTACAGCCTCGGTTCGAACCTCACCCTCGACGCTACCGTGAACCCGGACTTCGGGCAGGTGGAGATGGATCCCGCGGTGATCAACCTGACCGCGTTCGAGACCCGCTTCTCCGAGCAGCGGCCCTTCTTCGTGGAGGGGGCGGAGATCTTCCGCTTCGGGGAGGGCGGTGGGAGGACAGGCCAGGATGACGCGCAGCTCCTCTACTCGAGGCGGATCGGCCGCTCCCCTCAGGGCTCGGTCCCGGGGTCCGCGGCCTATTCGGACGTGCCGAGCGCCACCACGATCCTGGGGGCGGTGAAGTTGACTGGGAAGACGACGAACGATTGGTCGGTGGGGCTTCTGAATACCGTGACAGGACGGGAAGCCGCACCGTGGGTCGATGCGGACGGAGCCCGTCAGCAGATCGAAGTCGAGCCCCTCTCCAATTACTTCGCCGCGCGCGCGAGACGCGACGTGAGGCAGAATCAGGGCTCATTCGGGGCGATCTTCACCAGCGTCCACCGCGATCTGCGCACGGAGGCCCTCGACCAGCGGCTTCGCTCCCAGGCCTACGCCGTCGGAGCCGACGGACGCGTGGAGTGGAACAACCGCTCCTGGGTGCTGGCGGGGAAGCTCTCGCAGAGTCTCGTTCGCGGTAGCCCTGAGGCGTTGGCGATCACGCAGCGATCCCCGGCGCGCTACATGCACAGGCCGGACGCCTCGCACCTGGACTTCGATCCCACGGCGACCTCTCTGAGCGGTACTTTCGGAAAGCTGAACCTGGAGAAGCAGGCGGGAACCTGGCAGGGAGGTCTCGGGCTCTCCGCAATCTCTCCGGGATACGAAGTCAACGATCTCGGCTTCCAGAACTGGGCAGATCGCGTGCAGGTTGGCGGCCGTTTCGCGTACGTGCAGCCGAGGACGGGAAGCTACTTCCGGCGCCTCAGCGTGAGGGCCGGATCGGACTTCACGTACAACTTCGATGGACAGTCGGTCGGAAGAGAGCTCAGCCTCTCCACCAACGGCCAGCTCCTCAGCTTTCACGGATTCAATGCCCGGTTCACACGGGAGTTCTCCTCGTGGGACGATCGCTTGACCCGCGGGGGTCCGCTCGCCCGGGTCCCGTCCGGGTACTCGGGGAACGTCGGATTCAACTCCGACTCGCGTGGTTGGTGGCAAGTGCGCTCGTCCGTCCGGTTCGCCGAGGACGAGGCCGGAGGATGGCAGCGCGGCGGCAACCTCGACGTCTTCTTCCGCTTCGCGGAGATCTACGAGATCCGGGTGGGGCCCGACGTGACGCGCAGGGTCACCGCGGCTCAGTACTTGACCGCCGTGGACGACGCCTCGGCGGATCATACCTTCGGACGGCGGTACGTCTTTGGTGAGCTCGAGCAGACGACCGTCGGGCTCGAGACCCGCTTCAACGTGACCTTCACTCCTGGCATGACCCTCGAGCTCTACGCACAGCCCTTCCTTTCGACCGGCCGGTACAGTGGGATCAAGGAGCTCGCGGCCCCCCGCACCTTCGACTTCAGAAAGTACGGAGAAGATGTCGGGGAGATCGAGAAAGAGGAGGATGGGCGGTACCGGGTGGACCCCCACGGCGACGGTTCTCAGGTCTTCCAGGTGAACAATCCGGACTTCAACCTTCGCTCTCTCATCGGCAATGCGGTCTTCCGGTGGGAATGGAGGCCGGGGAGCACCCTCTTCCTGGTCTGGCAGCAGACGCGCTCGGAGCGGCTGGTGCCCGCGATTCGCGGCGCGGCCGAACACGACATCGGGGAGTTCAACCTGGAGCGGGAGAGCCGAGCCCTCTTCGGCCTCAAGCCCGACAACGTGTTGATGTTCAAGGTTACCTACTGGTTGAACCCCTGATCTCTCGAACCTGACGGGTCTGTCCGGGCCCCAGGGGCCCCGACGCCGGTTGCGCTGAGAGGGCGGTCGTCCTGACATGGACGACCGCCCTCTCTTGCGTTTGGTGAACCGCCTCTGTGTATCCCATCGTGGTGCAGCGCGATATCCGTAGTGTACGTATGTCGTTGTGGCTACGGTATTTAGACGTCGTTCCAATAGTAGCCCTTCCGGGGCCGCCGTGTTACTTGGTCGAATGCACCCGGAAGAGGGCTCGGTCGTGACGGCCGCCTCCCGCCGGGGCGAACACTCCACTTGAAGACAGTTGACGGACTGCCCTTCAGCCCGCGACCGACCGCCCGCGGGGGCCGGGGCGGTCCTGTGTGGCGTGAGCCGACAGGAGAGAGTTCCGATTGCGATCGACGACCTGATCATCCGGACCCTTCAGGGCCGGGCGACGCCGGAGGAGGAGGCGAAGCTCCGGCGCCTGCGAAGTCGGACCCAGGGCGGCGCGGCGAACGAGCGGCGCTTTCGGCGTGTCGCTGAGCTCTGGGACCTCGCGGGCCTGGCGGGCGACCCCGACGAGTCGGGAATGGTGACACCGGACGCCGAAACCATCGTGGGGCGGGCTTCGGAGCCCACACCGGTGGATTGGGAGCCCGGTCACCTTCTCGGCGAGGGCGCGCCCCGCAGTGGCGCGGCGGGCCCGCAGGGGAAGGAACGGAGACGAAGGGCGCACCGGCCTCGCCGACTCCTCGTGGGTGGGATGGCGGCCGGATTGACGGCACTTGGCTTCGGACTGGGGCTGCTGAGCTCCGGGGTCTGGGGGGAGGCGGGAGAGGCCGCCGGCCTCTCGGAGGTGGAGGTGAGGACGGGACCGGAGGAGTTGACGACGGTGATGCTGGGAGACGGGACGGCGATCCGGGTGGGCCCGGAGAGCATGCTGCGGCTGAGCGGACAGGGAGAGGAGGTGCGGGGGGCGTGGCTGGAGGGGAAGGCGTTCTTCGGGGTGGAGGCGGACGAGGAGAGGTCGTTCACGGTACGCACGACCTACGGGGATGCGATGGCGCTCGGGACGCGGTTCGAGGTGAGCACCGAGGCGGAGGAGTTCCGGGTGCTGGTGGTGGAGGGGAGCGTGAGGGTGACGGCGTCGGGGAGCGAGGTGGAGGTGGGAGAAGGGGTGATGAGCCGGAGCCCGGGCGGAGAGCCGCCGGAGACGGCGGCAGTGGAGAACATGGAGGATCTTCTGGCCTGGATGGGACCGACGCTGGTCTTCCGGGGAACGACCCTCCAGAGAGCGATTGAAGAGATTGAGCAGCGCTACGGGGTGGAGGTGGAAGTGGAGGACGAGAGCCTGCTGGAGATGACGGTCACGGGGACGTTCACCGTGCTCCCTGTGGAGCGAGTGATGTCCGTGATCTGTGAGATCGTCGGAGCGGAGTGCGAGATCCAGGGCGACCGGATCCGCATCCAGTCTTCCGGCGCGGGACCGGACGGAGTTCGGATCGGAGGCAGCACTTCGGACTTCGGAGCGTTCGCATGACGGGATCGACCCGTAATTCTGACCCATTGGAGGCGCAGATGAAGTGGAAGACCAAGAGGCAAAGGCCAGGCCTGCTGGCCGCCTTCGCCCTGCCGGTATGGATGGCGGTCGCGGTGATCGCCGCCCCGGCGCAGGCGCAGGAAACCGAAAGAATCGCGGCAAGCGGCCTGACGATGACCGAGGAGGCGTCGGAGGTGCTGGTGCGGCCGGCGCAATTGGACGTGACCGAGGTGGCTCTGGAGGATGCGCTCCAGGCCCTCGAAGCCGCCACCGGTGTGCCGGTGGCCTATAGCCCGTCCCTCATTCCGTCCGATCGC
Source organism: Gemmatimonadota bacterium (assembly GCA_007125845.1). Lineage (GTDB taxonomy): Bacteria > Gemmatimonadota > Gemmatimonadetes > Longimicrobiales > Gaopeijiaceae > SLCK01. The sequence continues at coordinate 867 of SLCK01000065.1, read as the reverse complement.
GTCGTGACGTGCCGGTGTGCCGACGCCACGGTGGAGGAAGCCGTCCAGGCTCTCCTCGCCGGTACGGGACTGGAAAGCGTGGTCATGGCAGATCACCTGATCATCCGTGAGGCGCAGTCCTCCGACCAGGAAGCGGGCGCCTCCATGTGGGCTTCTCGCCTCCTGGAAGCGAATTCCGCCGGCTCCTCCAGCGATGCCGAAGTTCGGATCGAGGCGGAGGCCAGGCAGGGGACGATCACGGGGACGGTCGTGGCCGCGCAGGGCCAGCAGCCGATCGGCAGCGCGCAGGTGCACATCCCGCAGCTCGGGCTCGGGGTGCTCTCGGACTCGGACGGCACCTACACGTTGACGGACGTGCCCGCGGGTACGCACAACGTGGTGGCGCAGGTCCTCGGGTACAGCCAGTCGACGCAGGAGGTGACGGTGGCCGACGGGGAGACCCTGGAGGTCAACTTCACCCTGGCGCGCGACGCGCTGGCGCTCGACGAGATGGTGGTGACCGGGACGCCGGGGGGAACGCGTCAGAGGGCCATCGGAAACGTGGTCGGCCGGGTGCGGGCCGCGGATATCACCGAGGTGGCGCCGGTGCAGAACATGCAGGACCTGCTCGGGGCGCGGGAGCCGGGACTCAGCTTCCACCGCCAGTCGGGCAACGTCGGCACGGGGTCCGGGATGCGGATCCGGGGCGTGTCGAGCCTCTCCATGGGCGACCAGCCACTCATCTATGTGGACGGGGTTCGCGTGGACAACGAGGGCGCGGGCGGCCCGAACATCCGGGACGGACGTCAGGTGTCGACGCTCGACGACTTCAGCCCGGAGGAGATCGAGAGCATCGAGATCATCAAGGGCCCGGCGGCGGCGACGCTG
>SLCK01000045.1 GCA_007125845.1 Gemmatimonadota bacterium | reverse complement strand
GAAGAAAAATGATAATCTCCGGTCCGGCCGGGACCAAGGCCGCGACTCCGCCACCCCGCCGGGAGGGTGGCGCCGACGACTCTTCGCCCTCATGATGGCCCGACATGATACCGGCGGCTCTTCCCGGCCGCCGGCCCCGGCCCCTCCCTTCGCCACCCCAACCCGGAATCTCCCCATGCCCCGCGTCGCCGTCTCCTCGTCGTCCCAGATCGCCGCCGACGCCGGCGCCCGCATCGCAGACGAGGGGGGAAACGCCGTGGACGCGGCAGTGGGAGCGGTTCTCACCTCCACCGTGGTCGAACCGGGAATCTGCTCGCTGGGAGGCGGGGCGTTCGTCACGATCCGCTCACCCGACGGGAAGGCCCTCACGGTCGACGGATATGTCGAGATGCCGGGACGCGAGCTGCCGTCCGATCGGTTCGGGCGGGGGAGGCGGGAGGTATCCCTCGGGTATGGGGGCGGCGTCGAGACGACCGTGGGATACGGCACTATCGCGACTCCCGGCGCGCTGGCCGCCCTCGGCCGGGCATGGGAGCTCCACGGCCGGTTGGCCTGGGCGGGCCTCGTCGCACCCGCACGTGATTGGGCGCGGGAAGGCTTTCCTCTCTCTAAGACGGCCAGGTTCTACCTGGGGTTCTCGGGCGACTCGATCTTCGGCTGGCATCCTGAAGGTCGCAAGGCCCTCTATCATCCGGACGGCACGCTCCTGGACCAGGGAGAAGTCGTGCGGACCCCGGGACTCGCCGACACCCTCGACCGCATCGCGGAGCACGGGGCGGCGGAGTTCTACGAGGGAAGGACGGCCGAGCTCATCTGCGACGAGATCGGAGCGAATGACGGAATTCTCACCCTGGAGGATCTCAAGGAGTACCGGGCGATCGAGCGCGAACCCCTCCGCCTGCCGTTCGGAGGGTGGGAGATCGCCACGAACCCGCCCCCGGCAATCGGGGGAGCCACCCTCGCCGCCATGCTGATCCTGATGGGATCCCGTCCCCGGGCCGAGTGGAATCGGGAGGAAGCGGAGCACCTCGCCCGGGTGCAGGAGGCAGTGTTCGATTATCGGGCCGAGCACCTCGACCGGGCGGAAGATCCCTGGAGGGCGATTACCCACCTCCTTGGGCCTGAAGGGCTCGCCCATCTCCGGCGCCGCTCGGGTCCGCCCTCCACCGCGCATACCTCGGCAGTGGATGAGGATGGACTCGCCTGCGGGGTGACCATCTCCTCGGGGTACGGATCGGGAGTGATGCCAATAGGGACGGGCATCTGGCTGAACAACTGCCTGGGCGAACGTGAGCTGAACCGAAAGGGGTTCCATGTCGACTCCCCGGGCACCCGGCTCTCCTCGAACATGGCTCCCACGGTTGCGACGGGTCCTGGGGGCAGCACACTTGCGATTGGTAGCCCGGGGGCGGACCGGATCACGAGCGCCATCCTGCAGGTGCTGCTCAACTTCGTCAACGGGGGCATGGAGCTGGGCGAGGCGATCGCGTACCCGCGACTGCATCTCGAACGCGCAGGCAACGGCTTCCGCGTGGCCCATGAGCCGGGTCATCCCATCGAACTCGTGGACTCGGTCCCCCGGCGGGCGTTCGAGGAGCTGGACATGTACTTCGGCGGGGTGGGAGCTGCCCTCCATGATCCCGACAAAGGCCTCTCCCCCGCCGCCGATCCGCGGCGAGAGGGGGGAGTGGCGGTGGGGGGGAGCCGGGAGTAGCTCCCGGAGAACGGGGCGCCTTCAGTCCCCCAGGATGTCGAAGGGATCGTTGCGCCGAGGGGCCTCCTCCCGGGTCCAGTCCATGAAGGACGCGAAGTCCCCCTCCCACTCCCGCCTCAGTCGATCGAATTCGTCCAGTCGGTCGAAGTACAAGACGCGGGCGAGGAAGGTTGCGTTGTTCAGTGGCTCGGCGGCGAAGTAGGCGTAGCTGCTCGCCCTGAGCACGGGCTGAATGTCCGTGACGAACTCGGTCCTCGCCTCGGCATAGATCCTTTCCCTCCGCGACAGGAGCTCCTCCAACTCCAGGGCCTCTTGCGCGTAGAGCTCTCTCAGCCGGGCCTCCAACTCTCCTACGTACCGGGACACTCTGCGTGCGTCCGCCCAGCGCTCCCTCGCCCTGGTGCATTTCACGGTGTCATCTCCTCCCCCGGGCCGGCCGCAGAAGAACTCCACGGACGCGACGTGTCCAATGAAGGTGGCGTAGGACTCGTTGAAACGCCCGTGACCCGGAAGATAGAGATGGTTGTGGGCCAACTCGTGGAGCACGGTCTCGACCAGCGCGACTTCGTCGAGACGGAGGAGGGTCGAATAGAGGGGATCGGCAAACCATCCAAGGGTGGAAAACGCGGCGGTCGGGCGCAGGTAGGTGTCGTACCCCTCCTCTTCCAGAGCATCGCGAGCGCGCTCGGCCGCTCCGCGAGAGAAGTAGGCGCGGTAGGGCACGCGTCCGGCCACGGGAAACCACCAGGTCCGAAACGCCAGCCGGTCCTGATACGCCGCAGAGAGGACGAGCGCGAGAGTGTCGGACTGCAGGGGGGCCAGGGTGGTGTAGGAATCCCCCGCGTTCCGGAATCCCAGCTCAGCCACCGCGAAGGCACGGGCGTCCCGAACGAGCCTGAGCTTCGCCCGGGTCTCGGGATCGACTTCCTCGTCGACCATCACCTGAGTAAGGGGCACGCGCGAGGTGAGGATCTGCGCCTGAGCCCAGCCGGCGCGGCCCACGTACACCGGGTTGCAACCAGCGATCGCCAGAGCGACGAGGAGCACCCATCCCAGGCGGCCGCCCGCTACCCCGGACACGTGCGCCCTGCGCAGGCTCGGCTCCCAGGCGACGTCAGGCCAGCGAGGAGCCGACCTCGCGGTCCCACTCGCCCTGGAATCTCTCGAGGCGCTCCTCGAGCTCCTCCCAGACGAGTTCGCCCTCTTCGATCCAGTCATTCACGACCTTCCCGAAGCCAGTGGAGAGCCCGACGGCGTCGTCCTCTCTCCAGCCCATCTGAACCTGCAACACCTCCGTGGTCGCCTCGTGCGCATCGTGCGCAGCCTCAACCATTTCCTCCTCTCGACTGAACTCCTGATAAGGAATGTCCTCCGCTCGCTCGCGGAGCTCATCGAGAAAGATGATCCAGGGATCCTCCATGAAACCGGACCTCGCTTCTCTCTGGTGCTCGACTGTTGATTCGTTGCCTACTCCTCTCCGAGGTAGCTCCGACCTTCCGGTTCGATTGCGGGACGGATCTCCACCAGGTCGCCGCTCCCGGCGACCTCTTCGGGCAGCTCTTTGGCTGCTGCCCGAAGGGCTTCGACCATCCCCTCCGCCTCGACGGTGAAGATGTGGTACCTCTGGCGTCCCTCGCCAAAGCGAACGGTCACCTGGTATTCCACCAACTCCGACCCCTCCTTCGGGTGTCGTACTCCAGATTGCCCACGGCGGACCGAGGGGAGCTCCGTGGAGGGATGGACCCGAAAGTCCGGGCGCGGTTCCAGAAGACCGTTGAAGTAGGACTGGGTTCGTCCTTGAAGCCCCTCTCGACCGGGGTTCTATTCCCCCATGTCCATGATTGCCGGAGGTTACGATGCAGGCGTCCGACTCCTCCGCCTCCTCTCTCCGGCGCTCAGCCGGGGATCCTCCAAGGTCGCAGAGGGAATCCGGGGGCGCAGGGGAGCGCACGACGCTCTGAGGGACTGGGGGCGGACCCACCGGAGCCCCGACCGTCCGCTCGCATGGTTCCACGCCCCATCGGTGGGCGAGGGTCTTCAAGCTCGGGCGGTGCTCGAACGGCTCCAGGCAGTCCGGCCCACGCTGCAGTCCGTTTACACCTTCTTCTCGCCTTCCGCGGTGGGCCTCGCTCGCCGGATGCCTGCGGACACCGCGGAGTACTTCCCATGGGACGTGGCCGGGGAGATGGAAGCCCTGCTCTCGGCCCTCACCCCCGACTTCCTCGCCTTCACCAAGACCGAGGTCTGGCCTGGCGTCACCGAGGCGGCGGCCAACCGGGGCACGCCGGTCGTCCTGACGGCCGCCACCCTTCCCGCCTCGGCCGGACGCCTCCGGTTGCCGGCCAGGATCCTTCTGCGGCGCACGTTCGCATCGCTCTCACTCGTGACGGCGGTAGCCGACGAGGATGCCGAACGCTTCCTCGAGCTCGGCGTAGCGAAAGAGCGCATCCAGGTGACCGGAGACCCCGGGATCGACTCGGCCTGGCAGCGGGTTCGGGAGGCGCCCGCCGAGGCTCCGTATCTGGCACCTTTCCGTTCCGATCCGGCACCCACTCTGGTGGCGGGATCGACGTGGCGCCCGGACGAAGGACAGATCCTTCCGGCCTTCGCCCGCCTTCGGGAGCGGCATTCGACCCTCCGGGCCGTGATCGCCCCCCATGAGCCCACTTCGGAGCACCTCGGCCGCCTTGAAGCGATGTGTAGCGAGCTCGGTGTCCGTACCGTCCGTCTTTCCGAGGTAGAAGAGGAGGGGAAGATCGGGCCGGCCGAAGCAATCCTCGTCGATCGGGTGGGCATCCTTGCCCACCTGTACACGATCGGCTCAGCGGCGTACGTCGGCGGGGGATTCCACCGGTCCGGCCTGCATTCGGTGCTCGAGCCTGCCGCCGCCGGCGTGCCCGTCCTCTTCGGACCGCAGCACGCGAACTCCGCTGCGGCAGGGGAGCTCGCGAGATTCCACGGAGCGCGGGTAGTGCGTTCGAGCGGGGAGCTCGTCGAAGTCCTCCGGTCCTGGCTGGAGGCTCCTGAGCTCATGGAGGAAACCGGCAACCGGGCGTTCGAGTATATTGAGGCACACCGAGGGGCGTCGTCGCGGACCGCACTCGCGCTCGCCCCATACCTCCCCGACTCGAGTCAGCTCTCGACCGACGGGCCGGAGACGGCCTGATCACTCCAACCCCCTCCGGCGGAGGATGGCGTTGACGCAACCGAACCGAGCGAGGGAAGACGTCCCCGAGATGACCGTGAAGGAGTTGGCCCGTCGAATGGAGCTGGGCCACCCGCTCACGCTCGTCGACGTGCGTGAGCTCCACGAGAAGGAGATCGCGGACCTCCCGGATTACGGGCAGAGGCGGATCCCGGTGGCCGACTTTCTGGAACAGGCCGAGACCCTCGATCCATCTGCCCCGGTCGTCCTCTATTGCCGGTCGGGTTCGCGGAGCGAGTGGGCAACCCGGAAGCTCCTCGAGCTGGGCCACCGGCAGGCCTGGAACCTCAAAGGCGGAATCCTGGCCTGGAGGAAGGAGATCGATCCCTCGCTCCAGGCTTATTGAGCCGAATGCACCGATGCGGCGAACTGCAGCTCGTGCAGCCGGGCATAGAGCCCGCCTTCGGCGAGTAGCGCCTCGTGCGGCCCCTGCTCCCGCAGCTCGCCGTGGTGCAGGACGAGGATCCGGTCGGCGTTCTGCACCGTCGAGAGTCGGTGCGCGATCACGATCGACGTCCTCCCCTCCATGAGCCGCTCGGTCGCCTGGTCGATACGGGCTTCGATCTCCGAGTCCACCGAGCTCGTGGCCTCGTCGAGGATGAGCACTGCGGGATCGAATGCGAGCGCCCGGGCGAAGGACACGAGCTGCCTCTCGCCAACGGAGAGCGACATTCCGCGCTCACCGAGCGGTTGGTCGAAGCCGCGCGGTAACCGTTCGACGAGAGGCGCCGCACCCACCTCCCGCACTGCCGCCCGCACGCGGTCCTCCGAGATCCCACGGTTGCCCAGGCGGATGTTGTAACGGACGTCGTCAGAGAAGAGGAAGATGTCCTGAAGCACGAGCCCCACCCAACGCCGCAACTCCCTCTGGGGCACATCGGCCACCGAGATGCCGTCGATTAGGATCTCGCCCCTCTGCGGGTCGTAGAAGCGCATCAGCAGATTGATGATCGTCGTCTTGCCCGCGCCGGTGTGGCCCACGATCGCCACCTTTTCCCCGGGCGCTACCCGAAAGGAGACTCCCTTGAGCACCCAGTCCGGCTCCCCGTCCTCTCCTTCCTGGTAGGCAAACCAGACGTCCCGGAACTCGAGCTCCCCACGCATTCCCTCGGTCCAGCTCCTGGTCACGCCTGGATCGCGAACCTCCGGCTCCCGGTCCAGCAGGCGAAAGATTCGCTCCGAGGAGGCCATCGCCGCCTGGAGAACGTTGTACTTCTCGGAGAGATCTTGGATCGGACGAAAGAATCGCCGGGCGTACAGGAGGAAGGCCGTGACGATCCCGACTGTGGTGGTCCCCGCGAGGATCGAGAAACCGCCGTACCAGATGATGAGGGCGAGAGCGATGGCGGTGAACACCTCGATGACCGGGAAGAAGAGCGCATAGTAGGTGATGGAGCGGAGGTGCGCCTCCAGGTAGTCGCGGTTCACATCGTCCAGATTCCGGGCGTCGGCTTCCTCCCGGTTGAAGAGCTGCACGACCCGAATGCCGGTGATGCGCTCATGGAAGAAGGCGTTGATCCTCGCCAACCGTACCCGGATGTCCCGATACGCGTGTCGGATCCGGGATCGGAAGAGGAATGCGGCCCATGCCACGAGCGGAAGGACCGAGAACGTCACGAGCGCGAGCTGCCAGTCCATCAGCAGCATCGCGGAGATGATGAAGATGAGGGTGAACAAGTCGCCGAAGATCGCCACCACGCCGGAGCTGAACAGGTTGTTCAGCGTCTCGACGTCAGAGGTGATGCGCGTCATCAGCCTTCCGACCGGATTGCGATCGTAAAAGCGGAGATCGAGATCCTGCAACTTCTCGAAGATCTCGGTGCGGAGATCGTACATGACCTTCTGACCGAGCCAGGTGGTGAGCAGCGCCTGGGCGTACTGGAGGGCGAAGGTCAGGATCGCCGCGACGAGGTAGGCCGTGGCGAGAATCCCCAGCAGTCGGGCGTCGCCTTCGGGTACCGCGTCGTCGAGCGCCATCTGAACGAGCCAGGGGCCCACGATCTGGAGTCCGGCAGCGGACACGAGGAGAGCCACCGCCGCCACGACTCTCCACCGGTAGGGCTTCATGTACCGGAGGAGGCGACGCATCAGACGGCCGTCGTAGGCCTTGCCGAGCGCCTCCTCCTCCTGAATCGGTCCCGCCGGAGCCTTCATCGCCACACTAGCCTCTCCTGCGTTCCAGCTCTCCCTCGACTTCCCGCCAGCTCCGGCCCGCACCCTTCAGGGCCACCAGGAGGTGGTAGACGAGGTCCGCAGCCTCCTCCGACGCTCGAGCCTCCCCCCGCACGAGGGATACGATCAACTCGGTCGCCTCCTCGCCCAGCTTCTTCAGACGGAGATCCTCGTCGGCGAGGAGACGTGTCGTATAGCTTCCCTCCGGCCGATCCCGATCTCTGGCCTCGAGGACGGACCAGAGCTCCTCGAGCACACCCCCCTCGGGAATCGACATGTCCGGAACGGCTCCTTCCCCAAAGCAGGTCGGATCCCCGGTGTGGCACGCCGGCCCGGAAGGGGAGACTCGCGCGAGGAGGGTGTCACCGTCGCAGTCCGCGTGCAGGGACAGGAGGGACAGGGTGTTTCCGGAGGTCTCCCCCTTTCGCCAGAGCGCCTTCCGGGAGCGCGACCAGTAGTGCATGACCCCCGTCTCCAGCGTCTTTTCGAGCGCCTCCCGATTCGCCCATGCCACCATGAGGACGGCCCCCTCCGTCCCGTCCTGGGCCACGACCGGGATGAGGCCGTCTCCATTGAAGACGAGACGATCGAGCTCTGCTGCCGCTCGCACTCTCCTGTCCGCCGCCCGGGAAACCGGTCGCACCGGAATGCCCCAGCCCTCCAACGCTTCCTTCAGCTCGGCCACCGTGGTCAGGCCGTCGTGGAGGATCCCGGCGAGCAGGACGGCGGCCGCCTTCCCCCCCGAAAATCCCTCCTCGAGGTGCCGGGCGTTTCCGGCCCCACCCGAGGCGATCACGGGCACCGTCACCGCCTCCGCCACTGCGCGGGTGAGCTCCAGGTCATAGCCCGTCCGCACCCCGTCGCGGTCGATCGACGTGAGGAGCACCTCGCCCGCCCCTCGCTCGACGCACTCCCGCGCCCAGGAAACGGCCTCCAGATCGGTCCTGCGCCGGCCTCCGTGGGTGTAGTGGTACCAGTCTTCGCCGTCCCTTGCCGCATCGATCGAGATCACGACGCACTGGCTCCCGAATCGTTCGGCGCAGCGCGTCAGCATGCCCGGGTCGCGCACCGCACCGGAGTTGACGCTCACCTTGTCCGCGCCGGCCCTCAGGAGAGCGTCCATGTCCTGCACGTTCCGGACCCCCCCTCCGACGGTGAGCGGGATGAAGAGGACCTCTGCCGTGCGCCGCACGGTGTCGAGGAGCGTTCCACGCCCCTCGTGCGATGCGGAAATGTCGAGAAAGACGATCTCGTCGGCACCTTCGCGCTCGTAGCGCTTGGCCAGCTCCACCGGGTCGCCCACGTCCCGGAGACCTTTGAACCGGGTTCCCTTCACGACGCGCCCATCCTGGACGTCGAGACAGACGATGACTCTAGGCCGGAGCATGAGCTCAGCTCCCTCCTTCCGCCGCTGGAGCGTCGCCACGGTGCGATCCCGCTTCTGCCCGCAGCGTGACCGCGCCCTTCGTGGAGAAGACCTGCTCGCCCTCCCGCAGGGCCTGGCGCAACGCCAGCCCCACGGCCTTCACCGCAGCTTCGACGATGTGATGGCGATCCCTGCCCCGCACCACCTTCACATGGACGGTAGCGTCCAGATTCGTCGCCAGGGATTGGAGGAAGTGTTCGTACAGACTGGAGGGCAGCCGGCCCACGTAGTACGCTCGACCCCCGACGTCCACCGCCGCCTGCACGAGGGCCTCGTCCATCGGAACAAGGGCCCACCCGAAGCGAGTCGCCCGCTCGGGCACCTCCGAAGCAAGCGCCAATCCAAGCGTGATCGCGACGTCCTCGACGAGGTGGTGCCGGAGGTCGCCCGTCGCCGCCACCTCCAGATCGAGACCGGCATAGCGTGCGAGGGTCTCAAGCATGTGATCGAGGAATCCGTCCCCGGTGGACACATTCGCCTCCCCCGTGCCGACGCGGACCTCCACCTCGATTTTCGACTCCTTCGTCTCCCGCTCGATTCGACTCATCCTCCGAACTCCTCCGCAACCGAGTCCGCGTCCAGGGCTCCCGTATAGAGAGCCATTCCCAGCACCGCGCCCATCGCACCGGCGTCCCGCAGGAACCGCAATTCCTCAATGGTCGTCACCCCACCTGAAATCCACACGGGATGACGAGCGGCGGCGAGCACCGCCTCGACCCCATTCCGGTCGATTCCACGAACCTGACCTTCCCGTCCCACGTCCGTGCACAGGATTCCAGCCAGAGGCACCTCCCGCATGTCCTCCAGGAAGCTCGCAATCTCGAGCTCGGTGGACTCGGTCCACCCCTTGCGCAGGATTCGACCGTCCCGGATGTCGGCAGCGACCACGATACGATCCGGGTGGCTCTCGGCCAGCCTCACGAGCCAGTCCCGATCGTCCACGGCGCGGGTACCGACGATCACCCGGTCGACGCCCAGCTCCAGGAGAGTACGCGCCCTCTCGCCGTCCCGGACGCCCCCTCCCACCTGCACCTCACCCGGGGCCTCCCGCACGAGCCTGGCTACCAGGTCCAGGTTGCCTCCCCGTCCCAGGGCCGCGTCCAGATCCACGACGTGCAGGACCCGGAATCCGCGCTCCCTCCAATCCTGCGCCACCCCCACGGGGTCGGGCAGGGTGACCCGCGCCTCCTCGGGGCGTCCGCCCACGAGCTGAACGCATCGGCCGTCCTTCAGGTCCACCGCGGGAACCGCGATCACCGCGTCACCTCCTCGATGAAGTTCGCGAGGATCCGGAGGCCGGGCCGCGAGCTCTTCTCCGGATGGAACTGGAGTCCCCAGGTCCGGCCCATTCGAACCGCCGCCGCAAAGGTATCGTCCTCGTATGTCGAACGTGCCACAACGACTTCGTCCTCCAGTGCCTCGTCCACCTCGCACACGAAGGAATTCGCGTAGTAGGCGGTGAGCTCTCCGCCGACCCCCTCCAGGATCGGATCCGCCGTGACGTCCACATCGTTCCAGCCGATCTGGGGGACCGTCCGCGCCCGGACCCGGCGGACCCGCCCGGGAATCAAGCCCACGCCCTCCCCGCCCGCCTCCTCACTGACCGGAAAGAGAAGCTGCATCCCGAGACAGATGCCGAGACATGGCAGCCCCCCCTCAAGAGCTCTCCGCACCCTGGGCCCCGCCTTTCCAAGCCCCTGCACCGCCGCACCGAAGGACCCCACTCCGGGGAGGACGAGGGCGTCCCGGTCGAGCGCCTCGTCCCAATCCGTCGTGATCGTCACCCGGGCGCCGCCCGCCTCCAGCCCCTTCTTCAAGGAGTGGAGGTTGCCGGCCCCGTAATCGAAGAGAGCCACATGCGTCATATCGAAACCTTGTCGAGTGCCTTCAGAAAGCGGTCCAGCTCCGGCCGTGGCCCGATCGATATCCGGATCGCGTCACCGATACCCTCGAGTCCGGGGAAGGGCCGCACGGCGACCCCTTCTTCCCGGAAGGTGGCCGTGATTCCGGCGGCGTCTTTCGTCCCCAGTGGGAGGAGAATGAAGTTCGCGCCCGACGGAAGTGGTGCAAATCCGCGCTCCACCAGCGCATCGAGGAGGAACTCCCGGCCAGCGCGCACTTCCGCCACGATCCGGGGGACCCACTCTTCGACGTCCGCCAGGGCAGCGATCGCCGCAGCTTCCCCCAGGCGATTGACCTTGTAAGGCCCGCGCGCCTTCTCCACCTCCCGGATCACCTCCGCGGCTCCGACGGCAAACCCCACCCTGAGCCCGGCCAGGCCGTACGCCTTGGAGAAGGTCCGGAGCACGATAGTCCTCTCCGATTCCGCGGCCGCCGCAAGGAAGTCGTCGTCGGTGAAGTCCGCATAGGCCTCATCGATCAGGATGACCGGTCCGCCAGATCCCCCCGCCTCGATGAGCCTTTCGACCCAGCCTCGCGGGGCGACGTCGCCGGTCGGGTTGTTCGGGCGACACAGGTACACCAGGGCCGGGGCGTCCATGAGGAGAGCCTCGGGCTCTCTCGCCTCCTCGGGAGAGAGAGCTGCGGGCTCGAGGCCGTTCATGCGTCCGAAGATCTCGATCATGGAGAAAGTCGGGGTCACGTAGCGCACCGACTCTCCCGCGTCGCCGGCGGCCCGGAAGGCCGAATCCAGGAGATCGTCCGACCCGCACCCCGTGGACACACTCTCCACGGGCACCTGGAATCTCCGCGCGATCGCCTCCTTCAGCGAATCTCCATACACCGAAGGATATCGACCGAGTGCCTCGCCGTTGGCGTTCTGCACCACCTCCAGTGCGGCCGGATGCGGTCCCCACCGATTCGTGTTGTCGGAGAGGTCCACCTCGATCGGTCGCCGGTCGGGACTGTACGGAACGAGGGGGCGGAGCGTCTCCCTGGGAAACGGGCTCATCGGGAACCCTCTCCGCCGGTCGCCCCCGTCGCCCGCGCCCGCGCGGCGGCGGCGTGCGCGGGGAGTCCCTCGGCCTTGGCGAGGAGCTCGACGTCTTCGGCGAGGCCTGCGGCCCCCGCAGGGCTGATCTCCTGCCAGGTGAAGAAGCGGAGGAACTCCATGACCGAGAGACCCGAGAACGATCGGGCCCGCCCGGAGGTCGGAAGCACATGATTGGCTCCGGTCAGGTAGTCGCCGAACGCCACCGTAGAATCCTCTCCCAGGAAGACCGTTCCCGCCGTAGACTGCGTTTCCAGGTCCTCCCGGGGCTCCCCTGTGAAGAGCGCCAGATGCTCGGCGGCGTAGTCCTGCGCGAACTCCAGGGCCTCGCGCCGATCGTCGGCCAACAGGAGGGCACCGTACGCCTCCAGCGCGACCTCGACGACCTCTCGCCGGGGAGTCGTGGCCACCTGTCTGGTGAGCTCCGCGCGCACCTGGTCCAGGAGCCCCGAATCCCAGGTGACGGCGGCAACCGGCGCATCCGGATCGTGCTCCGCCTGGGCGACGAGCTCACCAGCCACCCGCTCCGGATCCGCTTCGGGACCGGCCACGACCAGCACCTCCGAAGGGCCCGCCGGAGAATCGATTCGGATCTCCCCTGCCACCTGGCGCTTGGCCTCGGTCACCCAACGGTTTCCCGGCCCAACCACCGCATCCACTCGAGGAACGGACTCGGTTCCGTACGCGAGGGCGGCCACCGCACCCGCGCCCCCGAGCGCAAAGAGACGGTGAGCGCCCGCAATCGCGCACGCCGCCAACACCTCGGGTGGCGGGGCTCCCGAGGATCCGGGAGGAGAGCAGACGATCACCTCCCGAACGCCGGCCGCGCGGGCCGGCACCACGCCCATGAGGACCGAGGAGGGGTAGGCCGCGAGCCCTCCCGGAGCATAGACCCCGACCACGGAGAGAGGTACGGCGCGCCGGCCCACCCGAACCCCAGGCTCGACCTCCAGGACGACCTCCTGCGGGAGCTGAGCCTCATGGAAGCGGCGGATGTTGCCCGCCGCACGCTCCAACGCCCGGACAATCTGCGGATCGAGGGAGTGGAGCGCCTCATCCCAACGCTCACGGGGCACCTCCAGCCCGTCCAACTCCACGTCGTCGAGCTCCCGAGCCATCTCCCGCAGGGCCTCGTCCCCCCGATCTCGCACCGTCTCGAGGATTCCCCCCACGGCATCGCGGAGCTCCTCCTCCCGGGGAGGACGTCGCTCCAGCAGGAGCCGTCGCTCCTTCCGACTCAGCTCCCCCACTCTGCCGTCGACCGCAATCTTCAGCTCAGCGTCCATCTTCCTTGTCGGCTCCCGTGTTCCTCGTACACGAAATCAACCACCTCCGATGCATTCGCCCGTCCCGTCCCCTACCTGGCACAGGAGCGCCTCCGGGAATCGGGCGCCTCAGGGCATGAGGCGCTCGATGCGGGTCACGAGGATGCCTTCGGCACCGAGCTCCTTCAGACGTCCTATGATCTCATAGACGGCGTCGGCGTCGACTACCGCGTGGGCGGCCACCCACGCCCCCTTGTCGAGCACGTCCACGACCGTCGGCCCGGAGATCCCAGGAAGGACGGAGCGGAGCTCCTCGAGGCGGTCCCGTGGCACGTTGGACATCAGGTAACGCTTCTCCCGCGCCCGCAACACCGACCCCACGGCGGCCACGAGTCCCTCTCCGGCCCGCCCGGCCTCTTCCTCCGCCAACGCCTCACGATTGGCAATCAGGAGCGCGCTCGACTCGAGGATCGTCCCGACCTCCCGGAGCCCGTTCACCCGCAGGGTGGAGCCCGTGGACGTCAGGTCGACGATCACGTCCGCCACGCCCAGGAGTGGGGCGATCTCCGCGGCTCCGGAGACCGGCACGATCCGGATCGAAGTGCCCAACGATTCGAAGTAGCGCCGCGCGCACCCCGGAAAGGACGTAGCGACCCTCGTCCCCTCGGGCAGATCCGCCGGCTCGGTGGCGGAGCTCTCCTCCTTGACCGCCACCACCAGGCGACAGCGCCCGAACTCCAGGTCGAGGAGCTCGATGATCTCTGGCCGACTGGCCTCTTCCACCAGATCCCTCCCGGTGATGCCGAGCTCGGCCGCGCCGTCGGCCACGAATTCGGGAATGTCCTGCGCCCGAACGAAGATGGCCTGGAAATGAGAGCCGAGCTTGGCGACGAGGGCTCGCTCGGCCCGGAACTCCGCCTTGAGTCCGGCCCGCTCGAAGAGATCGAGGGCGCTCTCCGAAAGTCGGCCCTTGTTGGGGATCGCGATTCTCATCGAACCCGCTTTTCTCCCTGTGAAGTGGACCACCAAAAAAAACCGCGACCCGTCCGGAAACGGGACGGGTCGCGGCGATCGATCGACTGCGGAGCGCCAGGTCTCAGGCGCGCACACCGACCTCCACCGGACCCGTCCGGGACCGATGAGCGTGGTGGGAGTGAGGATGGCTCCGCAGCGTGCTTTCCATGGCGTGGAAGGTAGAGGGGAAGGCCAGACAGGTCAACGAGGCCGCCGATCCTACACACCCCCGAGGCGAGCGAGGGCTTCGTCGATCCGGGTCGCCCCGTTCAACACCTCGAAGGTGCGACCGATCGTGGCCGGCTCGTCGAGGCACCGCACCAGCACCCGAGCGAGATCGTCGCGGGTCAATTCACCTCGTCTGCCGAGAGCGGTGGCGAGATCGATCCTGCCGGTACCCTCGGCGTCGGTGAGTCGACCCGGCCTCACGATCGAAAAGTCCAGATCGGAGCGGGCCAGGTGTCGGTCGGCTATACCCTTGGCACGGTAGTAATGGGAGATCTCGTACCCCTCGCTGTTAGGGTCCGCGCGCATCGAGCTGAGCATCACGTACCGTCGAATGCCGGCGGCCTCCACCGCGGCGATGCTCCGGACGGCACCGTCGCGGTCGACCGCCAACGTCTTCCCGGGTCCCGTAAGGGATCCCGAGCCGGCGGCGAAGATGACGGCGTCGCATCCTTCGAGGGCCGGATCGAGCGGCTCCTCGAGGTCCCCGACGACGCTGGACACGCCGAGCGCGTCGAACGTGGCCGCCTGCTCTGCGCTTCGGATCATCGCCACCGGTTCGTGCTGTCCCGATGACAGAAGCTTCACGATCCGACGGCCCGTATTTCCATTTGCTCCGATGACCAGGACCTTCATGGACCCTCGACTAGGTTGTCGGAGCCGCAGACCGACTCCTGGATGGGGAACGGGCCTCCGCGCATAGCTGCGGATTCCGAAAAGACGTGCAGAATCCGGAAAGCCAGGAAGGCCGTGCGGGAGCGCTCTACCCCGAGAGCGAGCGGACGTTCTCGGGTCCCGGCCCTTCCAGACCGTGCCACCCGGATCTAGGTTATGGCCTGCACCGATCCATTCCGCCGAACCTCCCGACCCTGATGAGCCACGTGGAATCGAGCGACCGTCCCGCCACCGGGCGGGACTTCATTCGTCAACAGATCGACGGGGACCTCGCCGCGGGCAGGCTGACGGGAGGACCGGTCACGCGTTTCCCCCCGGAGCCCAACGGGTTCCTCCACATCGGCCACGCGAAGTCGATCGTTCTCAACTTCGGCCTGGCCGATGAGTACGCGGGCGCACGGTGCCATCTCCGCTTCGACGACACCAACCCGACCACCGAGGACCTCCGCTATGTGGAGGCCATCCAGGAGGACGTGCGCTGGCTGGGCTACCAATGGGGAGAGCACCTCTACTTCGCGTCCGACTACTTCGCAAGGCTTTTCGGGTTCGGCGAGGAGTTGATCGAGAAGGGACTCGCCTACGTCGACTCCCAGGCCGAAGAGGAGATCCGCGAAGGAAGAGGCACGGTGACCAGGCCGGGAATCGAGAGTCCCTACCGAAACCGGACCGTCGAGGAGAACCTGGATCTGTTCCGCCGCATGCGGGCGGGTGACTTCGAGGACGGCGAACATGTGCTGCGCGCGAGGATCGATATGGGCGCGAGCAACATGTTGATGCGCGACCCCGTGCTCTTCCGCATCCGGCACGCCCACCACTACCGCACCGGACGCGAGTGGTGCGTATACCCCCTCTACGATTTCGCGCATCCCCTGGGCGATGCGATCGAGGGCGTGACCCACTCCCTGTGCACCCTGGAGTTCGCGAACAACCGGGAGCTCTACGACTGGGTCGTCGAGAACACCTCGGTCCCGGCCCGACCCCACCAGTACGAGTTCGCACGCCTGAATCTCGACTACACGGTGATGAGCAAGCGGAAGCTGCTCCGGCTCGTGGAGGAAGGCGACGTGTCTGGCTGGGACGATCCCAGAATGCCGACGCTCGCGGGACTCCGTCGCAGGGGATTCACGCCCTCCGCGATTCGCTCCTTCTGCGAGATGATCGGGGTCGCAAAAGCCGACTCGCGGGTCGACATGGGAAAGCTGGAGTATGCGATCCGGGACGACCTGAACCGCACGGCCCCTCGGGTGTTGGGTGTCCTGCGGCCCCTGCGGGTCACGCTCACGAATTGGCCCGAGGAGCGCACCGAGGAGATTGATGCGCCCTACTTCCCCAGGGACGTCGACGCTGCTGGAAGCCGAAGCGTACCCTTCTCCGGCCATTTGCTGATCGACCGAAGCGATTTCGCCGAACCTCCGCCCCCTGGCTTCAAGCGCCTGGTGCCGGGTGGGGAGGTGCGCCTCCGCTACGCCTGCGTCATCCGTTGCGAAGAGGTCGTCAGGGACGAAGAGGGGGAGGTTGTGGAGCTCCGGTGCCGCTACGATCCCGAAACCTGGGGCGGTGGCTCTCCCAAGGGACGCAAAGTGAAGGGGACGATTCAGTGGGTCTCGGAGAAGGACGCCGTCGAGTGCGAAGTGCGGCTCTACGACCGGCTCTTCAGAGTCCCGGACGCCGATGCCGCGGCTCGGGCGCAGGGAGGGGAGTTTCGCGACTTCCTCAACCCGGCGTCGGTCGAAGTCCTCCAGGAAGCGCGCGTTGAGCCGTCCGTCCTCTCCGACGCCCGCGACCTCCGCTATCAGTTCGAAAGGATCGGGTACTTCTGGAGGGATCCGGCAGACGACCGGAAGGACCGGCCCGTCTTCAATCGGATCGTCACCCTGAGGGATACCTGGGCAAGAGCGACAGCCAAACAGCCCCCCCGTCCCGAACGGAGGCGACGGGCCGAAGAGTCCGAAAGCCTCCGACCGTCCGACGTGGAGCGGCCCGCTCCGGAGGGAGGTGGACGCCGCCCCGAGCTCTCCCCCGAGGTCCGCGAGAGAGCAGCCAGCCTCTCCTCCCGCTTCGGGCTGACGGAGACGGACGCCGAGATCCTGGCCCGCGACGAGTCGGTGATGGAGTTCTTCGTTCAGGCCGTGCATGCACGGACCGCCGGGAGAGACGAGTCGCAGCAGCCCCCGCGGACTCCGGCCGAGGTGGCGGGACCGGTGGCCAACTGGCTCATCCACGAGGTTCCCCGGGTTCAGGGATCCAGCAACCTCAGTGAGCTCCCCTTCGGCCCCCAGGAGCTCGCGGAGCTCATCGACCTGGTCGCGGAGGGCACGATCTCGAGCAGTGGCGGCACGAGAGCGCTCGAACAGCTCGCCGAGGAGGGAGGCTCCCCGGGCGAGATCGTGGATGAGCTCGACCTGCGCCAGATTCGGGATCTGAGGGCCCTGGAACCGGTGGTCGCCGAGGTGCTCTCGGACCATCCGGACAAAGTGGCCGAATACCGGGCCGGAAAGACCGGGCTCCTCGGCTTCTTCATAGGGCGGGTGATGGGACGTACGAGTGGCAAGGCCGACCCGGAACGGGCTCGTGAGCTCCTCCGGTCGGGCCTCGAGGACTGAACCCGCTGGAGGCTCAGAAAGGCATCGCCCGCATCGGGTCCCTGCACGTCGGCCACGCCATCCCTTCCCCATCCACTCCGGGGAGGTCTCGCCGGTCCCGCGGCATCAGCTCGGGCTCCTCCGAGGCGAGATAGGCGAGCATCGCGGTCAGGATCGCGTTCTCCCTGACCTCTTCGAAGGAGATCTTGTCGAAGGTGTCCCGCGTGGTATGCCAGGTGTAGTCCCGGTAGTCCCACTCGTGGGAGCCCAGGCGGAACGCCGGCATTCCATGGCAGACGAAGGAGGCGTGATCGCTCCTCCCGTCGTCGGGCAATCCGGGTATGCCGAGGTCGATTCGCCCCGACAACTCGTCGGGCACGGCGGCCAGCCAGCGCCCGAAGTAGGAGCCGGCATGCAGGAATCCCTGCATGTCGATCTCTGTGATCCTGCCCGTCCCGTTGTCCTGGTTCATGAGGATCTGGAGCCCTTCCAGGACGTGCGGATTGTCTTCGGCGAACGCGGCCGAGCCGTTCAGCCCCTGCTCCTCCCCTCCCCAGTGGCCCGCCAGGATCGTCCTCCTCGGGTTCGGATACACTTCTCGCAGAATTCGCATGGCCTCCATCATGATGACCGTACCGGTACCGTTGTCGGTGGCCCCCGTCGCTCCTCCCCAGGTATCGAGATGCGCGGAGAGGAGAACGTATTCGTCGGGACGTTCGCTTCCCTCGATCCTTCCGACCGTGTTGTACGTCGGGGTCTCGCCCAGGAACTCGGCCTCGACGTCGATCCGGATCTCAGGCTCATGTCCGTGCTCGGCAAGGCGGGCGAGGAGGCCGTAGTCTTCACACTCCAGGTCCACGGACGGGATGTCCCGCGTCTGGGAGAGGAAGATCCTGTTCGTGCCCCACGACTCGGCCCAGGTGGAGGTGAGCACTCCCGCCGCTCCCGCCTGTTCCAGAAAGGCCGGAAGGAACTGGGGATTCACGGTGGAAGCCGCCACGCGCGACTGCCACTCTTCCCGACTCGTCTCCCGGTCGTCACGCATCGCCTGCACCGAAGCCTGGGTACCGTGGCGCTCCCAATACTCGTCCGGCCGACAGGTCGGCTGGGGAAAGGAGGCCAAGACGAACGCTCCCGGGACGTCCGATTCAAGCCATTCCCTGAATTCGGCGGGAGTGGAGGCGTCGGGAAGGATCACGACGCGGCCCTCTTGCGGCCCTTCGGTGCCTCCGCTCCACGCGAGCGTGTGGGCACGCAGCGAGCTCCTTCGAGGTTCCAGGAGATCGACACGCGTGAGTCCGGACTCCCACCCCTGCCACGTCCCGTACTCCTGCTGCTCGACCTCGACGCCCCATTCCCCGTAGCGCTCCTCCAGCCAGAGGTGCGCCCGATCGAGCCCCGGGGTCCCCGTCACCCTAGGCCCTATCACGTCCATCAGGTTCCGGGCGAGCTCGTAGACCTGCGAGTTCTCACTTCCCTCGGCCCAGATCTCCCGGAGTACCGGGTCATCGGTGCCGTAACTCTGAGCCTGGGCGGGGGACAAGGGCGCCAGTAAGGCCGCTCCGACCGCACCCATCACGAACAGAAAACGGAAGCGCTCGCGCGCAACTCTCTCCTTCATTCCAGCGCTCCTTCGTTGCAGGCGAACGGGTCGCCTCGGACCGGTGACTCGGTTCCAGAGCGTACGTCACGCGGAGTCCGGGGTTCCCTCACCGCACCCGGGCCGGACCGTCAGCCCGGCGAGCCGCACCCGAGAAGGAGGCCGTCGTGGTGGTCGGCCAATCGCTCGGCCGTCCCCCTCGAGGCGACCGGCCCGATCCGGACCACGTGGAGGTCTCCCGGGCTCGACTCCACACGCACCCTGTGCCCCGCTGCCTCCAGGTCTGCGGCTTTTCCAAGGGCGTTCGCTCGGTCCCGGAATGCGGCCGCCTGGACCTCCCAGCAGGCGTTCTCGCCCGGCACTTCCACCACCGTCATCCGGACGCGTGCGAGTCCGGATTCGATCATGCCGAGCTCGCGAGCCCCCCGACGCGAGACGTCCAGAACCCGATCTCCCACAAAGGGTCCGCGGTCGTTGATGCGCAGCACCGTGCTCCGGCCGGACTCCAGATTCTGGACTCGCAGGACCGTCCCGAACGGAAGGGTCCGGTGGGCCGCCGTCATCGCGTCCATGTCGTAACGCTCCCCGGAAGCGGTCAGCCGTCCGTGGAAGGGCTGCCCGTACCAGGAAGCGATCCCCTCGGTCGACCACCCCACGTCCGGTGCCGGCGGCGGAGGGACCGGCGCGCTCACTCGCGCACACCCCGCCGCGAAGAGAAGCACGAGTACGGCTCCCGCGGCGGCTCGCGGCGCCCCCTGGGGCAGACACGGCGCCCCACTGACTTCCGTACGCCGGGCAGGTTCGGACATTCTCTTCATGTCACATCCGCCCCATCGAAGGTTCGCGGACCCCTCGCCCCCCACGGTGGGTATGGTTCCCGTTCGACCGGACTCTCCCCTCACGCTACTCGAAGCGAAGTCGGCGAGCTACCCCCGAGCATGGACACCCACATTCGCGTCCGCGGCGCTCGACAACACAACCTGAAGAATCTGGATCTCGATCTTCCGCGCGAGACGCTCACGGTCATCACCGGTCCGTCCGGCTCGGGCAAGTCTTCCCTTGCCCTGGACACGATCTTCGCCGAGGGTCAGCGGCGGTACGTGGAATCCCTGTCCACGTACGCGAAGCAGTTCCTGGACCGGATGGAGAAGCCCGATGTGGACTCCATCGAGGGAATCTCACCCTCGGTGGCGATCGAGCAGCGCAACCCCACGAAGTCGAGCCGTTCGACCGTGGGCACGGCCACGGAGGTGTACGACTACCTCCGTCTCCTCTTCGCCCGCGTCGGTCGCACCTACTGCCCGGAGTGCGCGCGTCGCGTGATCCCGGATACGGTATCGAGCGCCACCGACCGAGTGTTCGAGCTGCCTGCGGGAACCCGATTCATGGTGGCCTTTCCCCTCCCCAGAAGCCGCAGAGCCGACCACGGGACCCTCGTGGCGAACCTCAGAGCCCTCGGCTTCGTCCGGCTCCTGGCGGACGGGGAGCATGTGGACCTGGGCGGAGGGAGCTCCGAAAGGGAGGAGGGGAATGCCTTCGATCTCGGAGAGGTGGAGGAGCTCCTGGTCGTGGTCGACCGGCTCAAGGCCGACGAAGCCGGGAGGGAGCGTCTTGCGGATTCGCTCGGAACCGCCTTCCGGGAAGGGGAGGGGGAGGCCCTGGTGATCCTCCCTGAGGACGACGCCGGGACACACCCGGAACGGATCGTCTTCACCGAGCGCTTTCGGTGCCCCGACCACCCCGAGCTCGAGTTCCCCGATCCCTCGCCCCAGTTCTTCTCCTTCAACTCCCCCTACGGCTCCTGCCCGGAATGCACCGGGTTCGGGGCCACGCTGGAGTACGACGAAAAGCTGATCCTCCCGAATCCCGCGAAATCGCTCGACGAGGGGGCGGTCGACCCCTGGTCGAAGCCCCGATACAAGCGGGAGCGCGCCCGCCTGCGGCGCTTCGCGGAGCAACGCGATGTCTCGATGCACGTTCCCTGGTCCGAGCTCCCCGAAGAGTTCCAGGCGGCGGTCGTTCACGGCGCCGAGCCTGGGAAAGGCCGCCTCAGTGAGGACGAAGGATTCCAGGGTGTGCTTCCCTTCCTCCGGTCACGCGAGAAGAAGCGCTACAAACAGTACATTCGAGTCTTTCTGCGCCAGTACCAGAGCCCCCGCCCGTGCCGCCGGTGCGGAGGGGCACGTGTTCGTCCTGAAGCTCTGAACGTCAAGGTTACGGGACGAACCATCGCGGAGATCTGTGAGGTCCCACTCGAGGAGCTTGCGCCCTGGGTCGCGGAGCTGGAGCTCTCCGGCGCCGAGGAGGCAATCGCGGAAACAATCCTTCGGGAGCTCCGGGCCCGGGTCTCGTTTCTCGTGGACGTCGGGCTCGGGTACCTCTCCCTGAGCCGTCAGACTCGGACACTCTCGGGGGGAGAGGCGCAGCGGATCAACCTCGCGAACTCGCTCGGATCGCGGCTGGTCGACGCAATCTACGTCCTGGATGAGCCTTCGATCGGGCTGCACCCCAGAGACACCGACGCGCTCCTGGGGCTCCTGGGACGGCTGCGGGACCGGGGAAACACAGTCCTCGTGGTCGAGCACGATTCCAGGGCGATCGCATCGGCGGACCATGTCGTGGAGCTCGGTCCAGCCTCCGGGGAAAGGGGCGGGGAGATCGTCTTCGAGGGCCGGCCCTCCGAGTTGCGTAGCGCCGACACGGTCACCGGACGGTTCCTCGCCGGCGAACTGGAGGAACGCCTTCCGGCCCGCCGCCGGCCTTCCGACGGGCCGAGTCTGCGGGTGCTCGGGGCACGGCTGCACAATGTGACCGACGTGGATCTGGAGGTCCCTCTCGGCGTGCTGGTCATGGTTACTGGCGTGTCGGGTTCGGGGAAATCGACCCTCGTCCACGACATTCTCTACCGGGCCCTGGAACGGGAGCTGGGCGGCGGTGAGACCTCCGCGAAGGAGCACCTCGGAGAGACCGTCGGGAGCTATCGTACCGTCGAGGGTCTTGGACTCCTTGATCAGGTCGTGCTGGTGGACCAGTCGCCCATCGGGCGAACGCCCCGTTCGAACCCGGTCACCTACATCAAGGCGTGGGACGACGTGCGCAGAATCTTCGCCGAGCAGCCGCTCTCCCGGCAACGAGGCTACGAGGCTCGGCACTTCTCCTTCAACGTCCCGGGAGGTCGCTGCGAGGCGTGCAAAGGAGCCGGTCACGTCGAGGTCGAGATGGTGTTCATGGCGGACGTCTACGTTCCATGCGACACGTGCCGGGGCAGCCGATTCAAGGACGAAGTGCTCGAGGTGCGCGTATCGGGTCGATCGATCGCTGACGTGCTGCAGCTCACCGTGGACGAGGCAATTCGCTTCTTCCTGCGAGAGGACCGGCTCGGACAAACGCTCTGGAGGCTGCAAGAGGTCGGGCTGGGATACCTTCGGCTGGGTCAGGCCGCGACCACGCTGTCGGGTGGGGAGGCGCAACGTCTCAAGATCGCCCGGGAGCTGGCCGGAGCGGCAGGCACCAAGGGAAGGAAGCTCTATCTCCTCGACGAGCCCACTACCGGGCTTTCAGGAGCCGACGTGCGGAAGCTGGCCGAGGTCCTACAGCGTCTGGTGGACGCCGGAAACACGGTTGTGGTGATCGAACACAACCTTGAGCTGATTGCTGTCGCCGACTGGATGATCGACATGGGTCCCGGCGCGGGAAGCCGTGGCGGACGGATCGTCGCGTCGGGCACCCCGGAAACCGTATCCGACAACCCGGACTCGGTCACGGGCAGGTTCCTGCGCCCTCTCCTCGAAGGGACGACGACCGCGCTCTAAACGGTCGTTGGAGAAGGGGCCGCCCCGACCGGAAGCCGGAAGCCCTCCGCCGTGCCTGGTGCGGGCATGGGAGCCTCGAGCTGTGAGGAGCCCATCAGGTATCGATCGATCTCGCGCGCGGCGCCCCGCCCCTCGGCGATCGCCCAGACGATCAGCGAAGCTCCCCTGCGCATGTCTCCGGCCACGTAGACCCCTTCCACCGGGGTGGTGAAGCGTCCCCACTCGGCGGGCACGAGTCCGGTCTCCCCCGCAAGCGAGAGTTGCCGGACCACTTCCGGCGCGTCGTGGCCCACGAAGCCAATCGACAGGAAGACCAGGTCTGCCGAGAGGACCTCGACCTGGCCGGTGCGATGCATCCTGGGCGGCTCATCCCCGTTTCGGTGCCACTCCAGACGCTCGATCCGAATCCCCTTCAGCTTTCCGTCGGTGTCCCCGACGAACTCGAGCGGGAGGACTCCGTACTCTCGCGGATCCCGTCCGAAGACCGCTTCGCCCTCGGAGTGGGAGTAGTCCATGTAGTACCGCCCCGGAGGTCCGGGCCATGGATGCGCCGGATCCCGATCGGCCGGCTCCTGCTCCCGGCGAGTGATGTTGAGGAGCGATCGACAGTCCTGCCGCAGGGCGGTGGCGATGCAGTCTGCGCCCGTGTCGCCCCCACCGATGACGATAACGTCCTTGCCCTTCGCATCGATGTATCGCCCGTCCCGGAAGCTAGAGTCGAGGAGGCTCCTGGTCACGCCCGCGAGGTAGTTCATCGCCAGATGCACGCCCTCGAGGTTGCGCCCGGGAATGTCCAGGTCCCGGTGCTCGAGCGCTCCGCACGCGAGCAGGATCGCATCGTACTCCTCCCTGAGCGCCCGGGCATCCACGTCTACCCCGACGTTCGTGTTCACCACGAACTCGATCCCCTCCTCGGCGAGGAGATCCACCCGCCTCTGCACGAGCTCCTTCTCGAGCTTGGGGTTCGGAACTCCGTACATGAGCAGACCGCCGATGCGGTCGTCGCGCTCGAACACCGTCACGCTGTGGCCGGCCCGATTGAGCTGATCGGCGGCCGTGAGGCCCGCGGGTCCGCTCCCGATGATGGCCACTCGTTTCCCGGTGCGAACCTCGGGCGGATGGGGTCCGACCCAGCCCTCCTCGAAAGCTCGATCGATGATCGCGCGCTCGATCCTCTTGATCGTTACGGGCGGGCTCGTGATGCCGAGCACGCAGGCGTCCTCGCAGGGCGCCGGGCAGATGCGTCCCGTCCACTCCGGAAAGTTGTTCGTCCGAGCCAGGCGCTCGTACGCCTCCCGCCACCGCCCCCGAAAGACAAGATCATTCCACTCGGGAATGAGGTTGTCGATAGGGCACCCTGGATCCGCCTGACAGAAGGGAACACCGCAATCCATACAGCGCTCGCCCTGGGCTCGCAGCTCCTCTTCCGACTCGCCCTCGTAGATCTCGCTATAGTCCTCGATCCGCTCCAGGAGATCCCGCTCCGGAATGTCCTTTCGATCTCGTTCGAGGAAGCCTCTATCCTTGTTCATGCAGTCTCTTTCCTCAAGCCTCAAGCGACGGGCAAACGGCGAGCCGACGGGCGGGCTGGTTGGGTCCGGCGGCGCTCGGATTCGGCCGCCTTCCGGGCGTCGAGCACCCTCTGGTACTCGGTGGGCACCACCCGCACGAACTCCATGACGCGGCTGTCCCAATCCTTCAGGATCGCTCCGGCGCGCTTGGATCCGGTGTAGCGGTAATGCCGCTCGATCAGCGAGCGGACGATCTTCTCCTCCTCGCTTTCCGCCTCCTGGAGGTCGGACCTGAATCGCTCCAACTGAACGAGCTCCTGATTGCACCTCCCCGGGAACGCTCCTGAGGGATCCCAGACGTAGGCGAACCCTCCGCTCATGCCGGCAGCGAAGTTTCGGCCGGTGGGGCCGAGGATGACGGCGCGTCCTCCGGTCATGTATTCGCATCCATGGTCTCCCACTCCCTCAACGACTGCCGAGGCCCCGGAGTTCCGCACGCAAAAGCGCTCACCGGCCTGCCCGGAGAAGTACGCCTCGCCACTGGTGGCGCCGTAGAGGGCGACGTTTCCGATGATCACGTTCTCTTCGGCGGGGAAGGTGGCGTCCGGCGATGGCCGTACCACGAGGCGGCCTCCGGAGAGGCCCTTGCCGACATAGTCGTTGGCGTCCCCTTCCAGCTCGATGCTGACTCCACGGGCCAACCAGGCCCCGAGGCTCTGCCCCGCCGATCCACAGAGGCGGATGCGGATGCTGTCCTCCTCGAGGCCATCCCTTCCGTGCCGCCGCACCACCTCCTGGCTCAGGAGTGTGCCGACGGTGCGATCCACGTTTCGGACCGGAAGCTCGATCACCACCGACCCCCTTCCTTCGATCACCCCCTCGGCCCGGCGGATGAGCTCCCGGTCGAGCACATCTTCGATCCCATGTTGCTGCGGCTCGTTCTTGCGGACGGCCATCCCGGGGCGGGACGGCTTCGCTGGCGTGAGGATCCTGGAGAAGTCCAGCTTCGACAGGGTGCCGGACTCGGGGGGTACGGCGACGTCGATCAGGTCGGTTCTCCCGATGATCTCGTCCACGGTGCGGACCCCTACCCGGGACAGAATCCCACGGACTTCCTCGGCGACCATGAAGAGGTAGTTGATGACATGCTCCGGCTCGCCGGTGAAGCGGGCGCGCAGCTCCGGATCCTGGGTCGTGACTCCCACCGGGCACGTGTTGAGGTGGCACTTCCTCATCATGATGCAGCCCATGGCGATAAGGGGAGCGGTCGAGAACCCGAACTCCTCCGCACCCAGGAAGGCCCCGAGCACCACGTCGCGGCCCGTCTTCAACTGTCCGTCTACCTCCACCATCACCCGGCTGCGGAGGTCGTTCAGCACAAGAGTCTGATGCACGTCGGCGAGCCCGAGCTCCCATGGAAGCCCGGCGTGCTTGATGCTGGTCAGCGGCGAAGCACCGGTCCCGCCGTCGTGTCCGGAAATGAGAATGTGATCGGCCTTCGCCTTCGCGACCCCCGCCGCCACCGTCCCTACTCCGACCGCCGACACCAACTTGACGCTCACCGCGGCGCGCGGATTGGCGTTCTTGAGGTCGTAGATGAGCTGCGCCAGGTCCTCGATCGAATAAATGTCGTGGTGCGGAGGCGGCGAGATGAGCATCACCCCGGGGGTGGTGTTCCGCACGCGTGCGATGTCCTCCGACACCTTCCGGCCGGGCAACTCCCCTCCCTCCCCGGGCTTCGCGCCCTGGGCCATCTTGATCTGGAGCTGATCCGCCTCGATGAGGTAGTCGAGGCTCACCCCGAAGCGGCCCGAAGCGACCTGCTTGATCGCAGAACGCCTCGAGTCCCCGTTGGGCAGGGATCGATACCGCTCCGGATCCTCTCCACCCTCGCCACTGTTCGATTTCGCGCCGATCCGGTTCATGGCGACCGCCAGGGTCTCGTGAGCCTCCTTCGAGAGCGCACCGAAGCTCATTGCTCCGGTCGTGAAGCGCTTCACGATCTCGGACGCGGGCTCCACCTCCTCGAGGGGCACGGCCCGGTCCTCGCTCTCCCGAATTCGAAACAGGCTCCGGATCGTGCACCGGCTCTGGGCCTCGTCGTTCGCCTGTCGCGCGAACTCGGCGTAGCTCCCCGGATCTCCCTTGATCGAGGCAATCCTCGCGGATGCGACGGTATCCGGGTTCCACATCCGCCGTTCGCCACCGGGACGCCAGTGGTACTCTCCCGGATTCGGCAATGAGGACTCACGCACGTCGGGGGGATCGAACCACGCCAGGTCATGCCGACGGATCTCCTCCTTCGCCAGATCCCGGAAATCGGCCCCGCCGATGCGACTCGCAGTCCCCGCGAAACAGCGGTTCATAACCTCGGACCCCAGCCCCACTGCCTCGAATATCTGCGCCCCGCGGTAGCTCGCCAGGGTGGCAATTCCCATCTTTGCCATCACCTTGAGCATCCCCTTGCCCACCGCCTTGCGGTAACGGGAGACGAGCTGATCGTCGGACCAGCCCCCCTGGAAATCACCCCTCCTGTCAAGCTCGCGCAGGGCGGCAAAAGCCATGTAGGGGTTCACGCCATCTGCACCGTAGCCGAGGAGGGTGCAGAAGTGATGGACTTCCCTGGGTTCACCCGTTTCAAGGAGGATTCCGATCTTCGTGCGCTCCGCAGTGCGTACCAGGTGCTGGTGCACGGCTCCCACGGCGAGCAGGGCGCTCAGGGGCACCCGCTCCCTACCGGCCCGGCGATCCGAGAGGACGATCAGGCGGTAGCCTTCCGCGATCGCCTCGGAGGCCTCCCTGCAGATGCGGTCCAGAGTCTCCTCCAGACCGTCTTCTCCCAGCTCGCGGGGATACGTCATATCGATCTTCGCAGTGCGCCATCCCCGCTCTTCGATGCCGACCAGCTTGGCCAGCTCGGCGTTGGAAAGGATGGGCTGCTCGAGCCAGATCCGCTCCGCCTGCGCCTCGGTGGTCTCGAGGAGATTGCCCTCGGGTCCGATCGGAATCGAAAGGGACATGACCGACTCCTCCCGCGTGGAATCGATCGGCGGATTCGTCACCTGCGCGAAAAGCTGCTTGAAGTAGTCATAGAGGAGTCGCGGCCGCTCGGAGAGGAAGGCGAGCGCAGCGTCGTTCCCCATCGAGCCGGTCGGGTCCCGAGCCTTCTCCACCAGCGGGTGGAGGATAAACCGGAGGTGCTCGTCGGTATACCCGAACATCCTCATCGCGGAGAGCCGCGCGTCGGCCTCCGGGCGCTCTACCGGAGCTTGGGACGGCAATGTCTCGAGCCGCAGCATCCTCCGCTCGGTCCACTCGCCGTAAGGACGGGACGTGGCGATCCTCTCCTTGATCTCGTCGTTCTCGACGATCCTCCCTTCCTTCATGTCCACGAGGAACATGCGTCCGGGCTGGAGTCGCCCTTTTCGCTTCACCGTGCTGGGCTCCAGATCGAGCACACCGACCTCGCTCGAAAGGATCACCCGGTCATCGTGGGTGACCCAGTAGCGGCACGGACGGAGTCCATTGCGATCGAGGACGGCTCCTGCCCAGCGACCGTCCGTGAAGAGCACCCCCGCGGGCCCGTCCCACGGCTCCATGAGCGACGCGTGGTACTCGTAGAAGGCTCGCCTCGTCTCGGATACGGTCTCATCGTTCTCCCAGGCCTCCGGAATCATCATCATGAGCGCCTCCGGCGCACTCCGTCCCGCCGTGACGAGCAGCTCCATGACGTTGTCGAGGATCCCCGAGTCGGAGGTCTCCGGGTCGATGATCGGGAAGAGCTTCTCGAGCTCGGGGCCGAAGCGCTCGCTCCGCAGCAGGCCCTGGCGAGCCCGCATCCAGTTCACGTTGCCCTGGAGCGTGTTGATCTCCCCGTTGTGGCACAGGAAGCGCATTGGCTGCGCGCGCGACCAACTGGGAAAGGTGTTCGTGCTGAAGCGGGCGTGGACGAGAGCCATCTGGCTCACCAGCTCCGGATCTCCCAGGTCGGGATAGTAGGCCGGAACTTGCTCGGGAGTGAGCTGTCCCTTGTAGACGATCACCCGGGAGGAGAGACTGCACACGGCATAGCTCTCGACCTCGTCCAGCCCGGAGCCACGGATGCGGTGATACGCCTGCTTCCGGATGAGGTAGAGCTGGCGCTCGAAGTCTTCTTGCCCGAGCTCCGGAGCGGCCCCGACGAAGAGCTGTTCCACGACCGGCTCGCCGGCAAGGGCTCCCCGACCCAGGGATTCATTGACCGTCGGAACCCGCCGCCACCCGAGAATCTCCTGTCCCTGCGCCTCCACGTATCCCGTGAGAATCTCCCGACAGCGTTCGCGATCCTCCTCGGAACGGGGAAAGAAGATCATTCCCACCCCATAGCGTCCGGGCTCCGGCAGCTCGATCCCCAACTCCTTCCCCGCCACCTTTCTCATGAACTCGTGGGGAAGCGAGAGGAGGACGCCCGCACCGTCCCCGGTGTTCTCCTCCGGTCCCGATGCGGACCGGTGGGACATTCGAATCAGCGCAGTCAGCGCGTCAGAGACGATCTCGTGTGACCTGCGTCCCCGAACGTCGGCCACGAGCGCGACGCCGCAGGCGTCCTTCTCGTACCTGGGGTCGTAGAGACCACTGGCCTCCGGAATACCGGAACGGGCCATAAGGCAATTCTCCTTGTATCTTTCGGTCGCTCGCCCGCGGCCCGGCCGCGAAGCCGGACAATTGCCGAACAAGCTTTGAATATCAGATTCGGCCGCGGCCATCCGCGGCCAGCGCTGCGGGTCGCTCCAGGGTCCCTGCGGGTCGCTCTATATTGCCGGTCGTTCCGCGGCGATTCCACGCGAGGGGGATTCGACCGGTAGATCGTTTTGCCTCAGATGACGGACCCACCCTTCCGCGAGAGGAGAGAGGGCCCTTTCCCTCCGGTGCACGATCGCGAGCGGTCGAAAGAGTGGCGGACGGAGCTCGGCCGTTGCCAGAACGCCCCGCTCCACCTCCACCCGAACCGTGCGCTGGGGGAGGATCCCAATTCCGTCCGTCTCCGAAACTGCGGTCTTGATCGTGTCGATGTTGTCGAAAGAGCTCTCCACCGTCGGCTGAACCCCGTGCCGACGAAGGTACGAGCGGATCTCCCGCGAGATCCTGAGACCCGCGTCGAAGCCAATCAGCCGCTCCTCCGCCAGGTCACCCGGCCCCAACTGCGAAAACGCGGACAGACGATGTCCCACACGGAAGACGGCGACCATCTCCTCGTTCCGGAGCGGGATCGCCGACAACTCCGGCCAACGGTCCGGGTAGGAGAGGATTCCCAGATCGCACTTCTCGTCTCGGACCCAGTCCCGCACCGCGTTGGGCTGCAAGTAGTGGATGCGGACGCGCGCCTGCGGATTTGCCTCGCGAAAGCTCTCGCGAACCTCGTTCAGGTGTGCGACATCCGCGGAGTAGATCGAAGCCACGTCCACCCGTCCCCGCAGGGGGCCCACCGCGCCGGCAACCTCTCGCTCGAGCCTCTCGTAGCGATCGAGGATCTCTCGACACCCCTCATAGTACACTTTCCCCCAAGGGGTAAGCCCGCACGGCCGGGTCGATCGATCGATCAACTCGACGCCGAGCTCCTCTTCGAGGGCACGGATCCGCTGGGAGGCAGCCGATTGGGTGATTCCGTTCAGCTCCGCCCCCCTCGAGAAGTTCCCCTGCTGCGCAACGTCGCAGAAGATCCTGAGCGTGGCAAAAGACATAGCACGCAAGTTACAATGACCACAGGTAATGTCAAGCTGTCCCACTATTAGTCCAAATAATGATGCTGGGCCGAATGTCCCCCCTCTTCAGCCGGTCCGCTCCCCAGGCACCGCACCATACAGAGGGACTTCTCTGAAATCTCCCCCCCGCAGCAACCGTGGGAATCGCCCACAGGGGCGATTCCCACGGTTGCTACAGCACCTCCATTTTCATTATTTTTGAATGATTGCGCGAGAGTCGACATCGCTTCCCCATTGGGACGATCTTTCCTCCCTCGCGAGCCGCGCAGGCCCGGAGCCGAGTTTGTTCAACTCGACTCCCTGGCCCGCGCACCCCCCGCTCCGACTCCTGCGCTCGGCAGGAATCCCAACCACACCGCACAGGCTGATCTATGGAAGAGGACAACGGGCAGAAGGTTCTGTCCCGCCTTCTCGAGGACGAGATGCGGGAGTCGTTCATCGACTACTCCATGAGCGTCATCGTCCAGAGGGCTCTCCCGGATGTGAGGGACGGACTCAAGCCCGTCCATCGCAGAATTCTCTACGCTATGCACGGGCTCGGCCTGGGCCCGGGCAGAGGGTACAAGAAGAGCGCCTCGGTCGTCGGAGAGGTCCTGGGAAAGTTTCACCCGCATGGAGACTCGGCGGTTTACGATTCCATGGTCAGGATGGTCCAGGATTTCTCCCTCCGCTACCCCCTGGTCGACGGTCAGGGAAACTTCGGATCCATCGACGGGGACTCCGCTGCGGCCTATCGGTACACCGAAGCTCGGATGACGCCGATCGCGATGGAGATGCTCCAGGACATCGAGAAGGAGACCGTCGATTTCGTACCCAACTTCGACGGGCGGATCGACGAGCCGACGGTACTCCCGTCCAGGTTTCCGAACCTCCTCGTCAATGGCTCTTCGGGCATCGCCGTCGGGATGGCGACCAACATCCCGCCCCACAACCTGACAGAGATCACCGCGGCAGTCGGCGCGCTGATCGACGATCCGGACCTTCCTCAGGAAGAGCTCGAACGCCTGGTCAAGGGTCCGGACTTCCCGACGGGCGGCTTCATTTGCGGGAAGGACGGGATTCGCGATGCTTACCGGACCGGGCGCGGACGCGTGGTGATGCGTGCGCGGGCGGAGGTCGAGGAGATGGACAACGGAGGAGAGAGGATCGTCATCGGTGAGATCCCCTTCATGGTGAACAAGACCCGCCTGATCGAGCAGATCGCGGGACTCGTTCGGGAGAAGAAGATCACCGACATCTCCGCCCTCCGCGACGAATCCGACCGCGAAGGGATGCGGATCGTCGTGGAGTTGAAGCGGGACGCGATTCCCCAGGTCGTCCTGAACCAGCTCTACAAGCACACGCAGATGCAGAGCACCTTCGGGACGATCCTCCTCGCGCTCGTGGACGGCGTGCCCCGGGTGATGAATCTCCGGCAGATGCTCCTGCATTTCATCGACCATCGGCACGTGGTGGTGGTCCGTCGGAGCGAGTTCGAGCTCGGCAAGGCCAAGGACCGGGAGCACATCCTCGAGGGTCTCAAGGTCGCCGTCGACAATATCGACGAGGTGATTCGGATCATCCGGGGCTCGGACGACACCGAAATTGCCGCCCGCCGCCTGCGCGAGTCCTTCGACCTGTCCGAGAAACAGGCAGAAGCCATCCTCAACATGCGCCTGGCGCGTCTGACGGGGCTCGAGCTCGGCAAGCTCGAGGAGGAGCTTGCCGAGATCCGGGCTCGCATCGAGGAGCTCGAAGCGCTTCTTGCAAGCCGGGAGCTCCGGTTGCAGGTGATCCGGGAAGAGCTCGAGGAGCTCGCCGAGAAGTACGGTGACGGCCGCCGTACCGAGATCCTGGGCGAGCACTCCGACCTGGAGATGGAAGACCTCATCGCCGACGAGGAGATGGTCCTGACGCTCAGTCGCCAGGGATACGTCAAGCGGATTCCGATCTCGACGTACCGCGCCCAGCGCCGGGGAGGACGGGGGCTGCGGGGAATGAATACGAAGGAGGAGGACTGGGTCGAGCACCTCTTCGTGGCTTCCACCCACGACGTCCTGATGATCTTCACCCGGGACGGTCAATGCCACTGGTTGAAGGTCTGGCAGATCCCGCAGGGGAGCCGTCTCTCCAGGGGAAAGCCGATCGTAAACCTCCTCAACATCGAATCCGACACGAGGATCGCCTCCGTGGTGCCCGTGCGGGAGTTCAGCGACGACCGCTATCTCCTCTTCTCCACTCGACATGGGTTGGTCAAGAAGACCGCCCTCTCCCATTACGGCAACGTCAGGACGGTGGGGCTGAATGCCATCAATGTGCGGGACGGGGACGAGCTGATCGACGTTCAGATCACCACCGGGGACAACGAGATCATTCTCGCCACCAGAAGAGGCATGGCGATCCGCTTCCACGAGAGGGACTGTCGACCGATCGGTAGAGCGACCGCCGGGGTGAAGGGCATATCGCTCAACGAGGACGACGCCGTGGTCGGGATGGTGGTCGTCCGACCCGAGTCCACACTCCTCGTCGTGACGGAAGGAGGGATGGGAAAGCGCACGGAGGTGGATGCGTATCGCTTGCAGAAGCGGGGCGGCAAGGGCGTGATCAACATGAAGCTGTCCAAGCGTACCGGGCGTGTCATCGCCATCAAGTCGGTGGTACCGGGCGACGAGCTGATGCTGATCACTCGCAATGGGGTCGTGAATCGCCAGTCGGCGGAGGAGATCCGGATCATCGGACGGGCTACGCAGGGTGTTCGCCTCGTCAGCCTGGACGACCAGGATCGGATCGTCGATCTCGCACGGGTGATTCCCGAAGAGGACATGGACGAAGACCCCAACGGAGCGCTCGAGAGAGAAGGTGAGGTCGCGGTGGGCGCGGACAGCGAGGCCGGGATCGAAGACGAATGAGCTCCACTCCCGGATCCCCTGGGGCGGGGAGGCTTCCGGGAGTGCGCGACGGCGGGGTCGGCAAGCTCGAGTTGGTGCGCCCCGATGAGGTACGGAGGGCGGCGGACCGAATCTCCGGGCATGTGGTCCGCACTCCGCTCCTTGCCTCGGAACCGCTCGGTCGAGAATCCGGACGAGACGTTCGCCTTAAGCTGGAGTCGCTCCAACAGGCGGGCTCGTTCAAGCTTCGCGGGGCTCTGAACTTCCTCGCCGGCGCTCGCTCCGAGCGACCTCGGAAAGGGGTCGTCACCTTCTCCTCGGGGAACCACGGGCAGGCCGTTGCCCTGGCGGCTCGTCTGCACCATCTGCCCGCGGTGATCGTGATGCCCGTCACCGTTCCGGCTGGCAAGCGACGCGGGGCAGAGCGATTGGGCGCGTCGATCGTGCTGGAGGGCACAACCTCCCTGGAGCGGCAGGCCAGGGCGGAGGCCATCGCGGCCGCGGAAGGCTTCGAGCTCGTCCCTCCCTTCGACCACCCCCTGATCATCGCGGGGCAGGGCACCTGTGCCCTGGAGGCTCTCGAGGACTGGCCGGAGCTGGATACATGGATCGTGCCGATCGGGGGCGGTGGGCTCGGGGCCGGTTCGGCGGTCGCGCTACGGGCGTTTCGACCCGGCATCCGGATCGTAGGAGTGGAGCCGGAAGGGGCCGCGTCGATGCGCGCCTCCATCGATGCCGGCCGGCCCGTCACCCTCGAGCGAACCGATACGATCGCCGATGGGCTTGCCCCGGTTCGACCCGGTGCCCTCACCTTTCATCACGTGGTCGAGCTCTTCGACGATGTGGTGACCGTTTCCGACTCCGCGATTCTCGACGCAACGCGGTTTCTTCTGCACACCCACAAGCTGGTGGTCGAACCGTCTGGCGCCGCAGCGCTGGCCGGGCTCCGCGAGGGGGCGCTGCCCGAACCAGGGGAGCGAGTCGTGTGCGTGGTGAGCGGCGGCAACCTGGAGCCTTCTCTCCTCGGAGAGCTCCTGTGAGCGGCCGCCCGGACACCATCACCGACGTCCCGGGCGTCGAGGTGGGGCACGCGGAGGTGGAGGGGGGCCGAAGTGGCTGCACGGTGCTCCTCGGCGGGATGCGTGTCCGGGCTGACCTTCGGGGGCTTGCCACCGGGACCCGGGAACTTGCAACCCTCCGGGACGGACATGTGACGAGCCGGGTCGATGCCCTGCTTCTGACGGGTGGCTCCGCCTTCGGTCTCGCGGCAGCGGACGGGGTTATGCGGTGGCTGGAAGATCACGGCCGCGGTCACTCGACTTCGATCGGTCCCGTGCCAATCGTGCCCGCCGCGGTCCTGTTCGACTTGGCTCCGGACCGTCCTAGACCAGGCCCCGAGCAGGGATGGGTCGCCTGCCAGAAGGCGAGCTCGGACCCGGTCCCGGAAGGGCGCGTCGGAGCCGGCGCAGGGGCCACGGTCGGCAAGCTCGAAGGCGTCGAGCGGGCCTCTGCGGGAGGAGTGGGCTCGGCGTCGGTACGGTGGACGCAGTGGACCCTGGGGGCGCTGGTCGTCACGAACGCCATTGGAAACGTCGTGGATTCCAGAGGCCGCGTCGTCGGTCGCGACGGAAGCGAGGAGGACGCGACGAGGGCCCTGCTCGAATCGACCGCACCCGGGAATCGAGACCGAACCGGCTTCCAAACCGGAGAAAACACGACCCTCGGAGTCGTGCTCACCGATGCCCCGGTCGACGCCGAAGGCCTGGTTCGGATTGCGCGACTCGCAACCACCGCGGTAGCCCGCCGGATTTCGCCGAGCCACACCCCCTTCGATGGGGACGTGGTCTTTGCCGGCTCCACGGCGGAGGACACCGCTCCGCAATCGACCCGCGACACCCTTGCCCTGGGAGTGGCGGCACGCGAGGCTCTCGAGACCGCCATCTTGAGAAGCGTGCGTCCTCGACCGGAATGACCCCAGACATGCGCAGACTCCTCCTTTTCGACATCGACGGCACCCTCGTCTCTGGCGGGCCCGCCAAGCAGGCCTTCCACAGCGCCCTCCTCGAAGTGTTCGGCACAGCCGGACCCATCGAGCGCTGGGAGTTTTCCGGAAAGACCGACCCGCAAATCGCCCGGGAGCTGTTGACGGCTGCGGGGCTCGCGCCGGAGGTGATCGACGACGGATTCCCGCAACTGTGGGGGCGTTATCTTTCACAGATGCAATCCCTCCTGCCGGAGTCGCCTCTGACGCCCCTGCCGGGCGTGGTCGAGCTCCTGGGGAACCTTCGCGCGACCGAATCGGTGGCCCTCGGTCTCCTGACGGGAAACCTGGCGCGCGGCGCGGCGTTGAAGCTCGAATCGGCGGGTCTCGAGCCCACCTTCCCGGTTGGGGCGTACGGGTCCGACCACGAGCAGCGTCGTGAGCTCCCCCGGATTGCGGTGGAGCGGGCCGCGGCGGCATTGGGGGTGGACTTCCGGGCCACCCAGGTGGTAGTGGTAGGAGACACTCCGAGAGACGTGGACTGCGGAAAGTGGTACGGTGCACGGACCATCGCCGTGGCTACCGGTAGGTTCGACCGGGAGGAACTGGATCGGACCGGGGCGGATGTGGTATTGGAAGACCTTGGAGACCTCGACAGATCGATCGAGGCATTGGTGCACTGAAAGCTGCCCGCGACCGCGACCCCTGGTCGGTCGCCCGAGCGTGCGGCACGAACATCACGGAGAGTGAGCTTGTCCAAGAGAGCAGAGCGGCGGAGGGAGTCGAGAGCGGCCGCCCAGACGAAGTCTTCGAACAACTTGTACTGGCTCCTGGGAGGGGTCGGACTCCTCGCGCTACTCGTAGTGGGGTGGAACCTGGTGTCCTCCATCCTCGACGATGCCGCCAGGCAGCCCGTGGCTCTGGAGTTCGCCACACCGCAGGAGCTACTGGCGGTCGCTCAGGGCGTCGAGCGTGGAGATCCGAACGCCGAGATCACGATCATGGAGTTTGCCGATTACCAGTGTCCGGGATGCCAGGCCTTCTTCCAGCAGACCAAGCCGTTCCTGGAGATGACCTACGTCGAGCAGGGAAGCGCCCGGTTCGTCTTTTACGACTTTCCCCTCTCCGACATCCATGCCCATGCCTTCCTCGCGGCGCGGGCGGCCCGGTGTGCGGGCGACCAGGATCGCTACTGGGACTACCATGATCGCCTCTTCCAGACCCAGCCCAGTTGGGCCTCACAGTCGGATCCGCTGGGAGATTTCGTGAGATACTCCGAGGAGATCGGCCTCGACCGGAGCGCCTTCCAATCGTGCCTCCGCAGCGACCGTCACGCCGATGTGGTCACAGCGAACCGGATGCTCGGGGAACAGTTGGGGGTCCAGGGAACTCCGTCCGTTCTTGTGGACACGGGGACGGGAAACGCCGTCCGAGTCCAGGACTGGTCGATCGACGGGATCCGGGCGGTGGTCGATTCGGCGCTCGGCGAGGAGGACGCTTCTTGAGCGAGCCTACGGTGACGGTCCGGCTCCTCTTCGTCGACGAGGGCAGTTATCACCACGAGGATGTCCGTGTCCCCGCGGACGCGCCGGAACGCTACGAGCGACTGATCGACCTCCTTCAGGAGGAGCCGGCCGTCCTCCGGAGCCTGCACCTGGATCTCTCCCGGCTCTGTTCGGCCCAGCTTCTCAGGGAGTAAGCGAAGAGAAGTCCGCAGCGCGTGCCTTTTCGCGCGACCAGCGCTCGACCGCTGCCGGGGGCCAGAGCCCGGCTCGCGCCGCTGCTACCAGGCGCCGGGCCTCCTCCCTCGCCCTTTCCGCAACCGGCCTGGCCACCCAGCCCCGACGTTCAGCCTGGTCGAGCTCGTCCTCGTCCAGGAGCTTCGGCTCCAGCCCGCTGCGGCGCCCCTGCCACACCTCCACCGGGATCCAGAGGTCGAGGAAGAGGTCGGTGGTGAACCAGGTCCCTCCGGGCTCGAAGATGCAGGGTGTGAGGACGTTCGCATAGATCCCGGTCAGCCGTCCGTCCGCAGTGTGGAACCTTCCGATGTCGTGCCACGCGCCCGGGAAGGTGAACCAGACGGCGTCCGACCCGTCTTCCAGCGCGGAGCGCCCCCCCAGGACCAGGGGTTCTTCCAAGCGAAGCCCCTCGGCAAAGGTCACCTTCACCTTGCCGTCATCGTGGATCAAGCGCTGAACGAAAACCTCCGTTCGATCCGGCGGACGATGATAGTGGATGTGGATCGTCACGCCGCCGACTCGGGACTCTCTCGCAGCGCCCGGATCGGGGCGCCCGGGGAGTCCGGGGTCATCCTTCCTCGGCAGGGTAGGCGCGATAGAAGCCCTGGTCCTCTCGCGCCAGGCGTTCCAGGCCGGACGCGGGCGCAAATCTTTCACCAAGCGTTTCTCGATATTGCTCCAGTCGCTCCACGAGCACCCGGGGATGGACCTCGTCCGCGTAGCGCAGAAGACCTCCCCGAAAAGGAGGGAATCCGGTTCCCATCACCATCGCCAGATCGACGTCGGCCGCGGATGTCGCGATCCCTTCGGAGAGGAGATGCGCCGCCTCGTTGATCATCGGGAGGAGAAGTCTGGCCCAGATCTCCACTTCCAGGGGATTCCGCCTCCGCTCCGGCACGGTGGTGCCAAGGAGATCGTACACGGTGGGATCCACCCCGACCTCCCGGTCGTTCTCGAAGCGATAGAAGCCCTTGCCTCCCTTTCGGCCGAGCCGGTCCGATTCCCCCAGCGCGACGAGAGGCGGTGCGGGCTCCAGACGTTCGCCGAAAGCCGCGTGGAGCACGTCCCCTGCGTGACGCATCACATCGACACCGACTTCGTCGATGAGGCGGAGCGGCCCCATGGGCATGCCGAACTCCTTTGCCGCTCCATCGATCTCTTCTACCGGCACGCCCTCGGCCAGGAGATAGCCCGCCTCATTGAGGTAGGGTCCGAGTACGCGATTGACCAGGAAGCCGGGCCCGTCCTTTACGACGACGGGCACCTTACCCATGCGCAGTGCCAGAGCGTAGACCGTGGCGACAGCCTCGTCCCGGGTCTCCTCGCCCCGCACGACCTCGACAAGCGGCATCTTGTGGACCGGATTGAAGTAGTGCATCCCGAGCGTCCGCCCCGGGCGCTCCAGGTCCCTGGCGAGCTCGGTGATCGAGAGGCTGGAGGTGTTCGAGGCCAGAACACAATGTACCGGGGTCTCTCGCTCGAGCTCCCCGAAGACGCTGCGCTTCACGTCCATCCGCTCGACCACCGCCTCGACAACCAAGTCGACCTGCCCAAATCCCGAGTAGTCCAGCCCTCCGGAGATCCGTTCCTTGGCCTGACTCGCCTCGCGCTCGTCCAGCTTGCCCCGGTCCACCGCCTTTTCGAAAAGCTTCTCCGCGTGCCGAAGCGCGTGGGAAATCGGCTCGTGCTGCACGTCCTTGATCCTCACGCCGATGCCGTGGGAAGCGGCGAGCTGCGCGATACCGCCCCCCATCACGCCGGCGCCGACCACTCCGATCCGATCGACCCGCTTCGCTTCGACCTCCCGATCGACCCCGGTTCCCTTCCTCGCCCGCTCGCGGAGGCGGAAGACGTGCACGAGGTTCTTCGATACCGGCGAGACCAGCAGCTCCCCGGCCGCGGTCGCCTCCATCTCGAAAGCACGCTCCACCGGGCGACCCAGAGAGTAGCGAAGCACCTCCAGGATCCTGAGCGGTGCCGGGTAGTTCCCGCCCGTCCGCTCCAACACCTTGCGGCGTGCGGCACTCAGAATGACCTTGCGGCCCGGGGCTGTGTCTTCGAGGAGGCGAGTGCCGAGGCCTCGCCGGGCACCCGATGCCACCGGACCCTTCTGAACCCGGTCGAGCAGGAAGTCCGACGCCCGGTCGAGAAACCCCTCGTGAGGCAGGACGTCCTCGACCAGACC
Source organism: Gemmatimonadota bacterium (assembly GCA_007125845.1). Lineage (GTDB taxonomy): Bacteria > Gemmatimonadota > Gemmatimonadetes > Longimicrobiales > Gaopeijiaceae > SLCK01. Next base: position 10,120 of record SLCK01000045.1, on the reverse strand, counting down.
GATTCTCCTGGCCTTCCGGGGATCGACCGATTTCCCCGTCAGCAGGAGGTCGAGGGCGGCCTGCAGGCCGAGCAACCTCGGGAGCCGAGTCGTTCCACCCCATGCGGGGAGGATTCCCAGCTGCACCTCAGGGAGAGCGAACCGGGTCTTCGGATGATCCGAGGCGAGGCGGTAGCGGCACGCAAGGGCAAGCTCTGTTCCTCCACCCATGCACACCCCATCGACCGCACAGACCGTGGGCACCGGAAGCCGCTCGATCTCGCGGTACACCGCCTGTCCGGTGCGGGCCGCGCGCACACCCTCGTCCGGATCCTCGATCGCTGCGAGAGCGTCGATGTCCGCTCCCACGATGAAGGTCCCCGACTTCCCGCTCGCCACGAGCAGCCCCCGTACCCGCCCCTTGTCGATCTCTTCACGAACCTCGCCGATGAGGTCTGCCAGCCACCCCATCACTTGTTCCGTCAAGACGTTTGCAGACCGGTCGGGCGCATCGAAGACGATACGGGCCATCCCCTCGGGATCCACCGAGAGATGTGGCGACGCGTGCCGGCTGTCCTGGACCATCAACGACTCCTCACCTGGGCGAAGTGAATGGAAGGCGCGAGCTCCATGGGAGCTCCCAAGCGACAACCTCCCCAGTCGAGAAAACGCCCCGGGAACTCAAAGGTTCCCGGGGCGCACCCGTCCGATGCAAGAATACGACCGGATTAGAACACCGGCCGGACCTCCGCATTCTCACGCGTCAAGCGCACCTCGACCGGGTCTCCCCGGTCCACCTGAATCGGCACGTTCCAGTAGAACTCCTCGGTAGCGAGCTGCTGTCTGGCGTAAACCCACCACTCTCCCGGATCGGGACGGAGGACCGTCCGCCCCGTGGCATCGGTCGTATCCACCACCACGTCCCGGCCGCCGGACCGCTCTGCGGCCGCAATCGAAAAGTCCGCGAACGCGTCGTCTTCCCAGGCCCCGACCAGAGCCTGGTGCTGCTCCAACTCCGCGAATGTCTCCTGCTGGAGACGATCGAACTCCTGGAAGGCCTCGTTCCTCCGGTCTTCGGCATCGAGGTACTGCACCTCGAGCTGATCGAACTCGGCGAAGAGCTCTGCGTAACGGGACTCGGCCGGGCTGAACTGATCCATCTCCTCCGAGATCTCCTGGAGGCGCTCCCGAAGCGCGAGCCACTCGGACTCGGCCGCCCTCCATTCCTGCTGGGCTACGATGATCGAGTCACGTGCGATGACGAGCTCCTGAGGCATTTGGGGCTCCGGAGACGCCGCCGCCGCGCTGAGCGAGTCGAAAATCTGGTCCCGATCGTACGGCACGAGGTCGACCCTCATGTTCTGTACCGGCTGCAGCGCGACCTCTCCCGTCTGCGGGTCCATTCGATCCAATTCGGCGGTCACAACCACCTCTCCCGGCCCACACGCGGCGGCGGTCAACAGGACCAGTGCCGCACTCCAGAACTTGCTACGCTTCATCGGAACCTCTCCCCCGTTGTGGTCGTGGAAAGCTTCGGCAAGGTACCACTCCCCCCTGCGCTGCATCAAGGCATCCCCGGCAACGGCGCCCGGGTCGGCCCCGGCCCGGAGCCGCTTGTTCACCGATCCATCATCTGCCTGGGCCCGAAGAGGAGAACCCTGGGCGGCCCCGCTGTCGCAGCTGCTTCGGAAACGCCCTCCGGATCGAAACTCCACACTTCTCGCTCCAGACTTGAAACCGCCCCTCCCTCCAAAACGGACTGGCGGGTCACCCAGCGGGCTCGCGCCTCCGGCACGGACAGCTCGAGGAAGAGCCCGGAGCGGAAACGGCGCCGAGTCAGCTCGAAGAAGGCCCCCGTGGGAGCCCCGACTTCGAGCGTCTCCATCACCCCGACCAGCCGATCCTCCCAACGGGTGGTGATCCGCGGATCCACGCTTGCAGACACCAGCAGTACCGGTGCCCGACTCACCCACTCCACCGAGACTTCGGCCTCGTACAGACCGGGATCCGGAGGCGAAGGGGTAAGCTCCTCCAGCGCCAGATGGGCGAGAAACTCGAGGAGTACCGGCGACGTGCCCAGAGGAAAGGGAAAGGCGACGGCGATCCAGGTGCTCGTAAGGTCACGATCCACCACGGTGCGGTCCCCCTGGCTCCACGCCGGGGGACCTGCTGGTGTGGTCGGTAGCCCCATCGCACCGGCTTCTGAAGATCGAAACAGCGCCATCCTGGGAGCGGGAGGATGCTCGGCAGCCGTCCGGGGCGCCGACGTTTCCTCCACCCTCTCCGAATCCCCCTCCACACCGTCGTCATTGCCGTTCTCGGGGATCACAGGCTCGGGTCGAGACTCCGCTTCCGGCTCCGGGTCGATCCATCTGCCGTCCAACGCGACCTTCCGCAAGGGACCCGGAAGGACCGCGGACACCTCACCCTCATCTACCGGTCCCACCACTGCGACCGTCGCTGCCGAGCGAACCAGATGGTCGGAGCGAAACCCCTCCAACTCGCCGAAGGTCAACGATCCCACTGAGCTGGTGCTCCCGCCGACGGGACGAGCAGCCCGATGCGAAGCGCCCCGAAGAAGTGTCGCCCGCTCCCGCTCGAATCCCCGGACCGGGGCGCCTTCCTCGAATCGGAGCTGCTCCAACGCATGGGATTGAACCTGTTCGAAGGCGGCGGCGGACAGAGCCCCATCGTGCAGGTGGGCGATCCATATCTCCGCTGCCTCCCGCCAACGATCCGCCCGAGAGGTGATCGTCACCAGAAACTCGTCCGGCCTGACGTCCACCGAGATTCGGGCACCCAGGGGCGCCAGGGCCGCCCCGGCCTCCACCTCGAGCAAACGCCCCAAGGCGAAAGCTGCACCCTCCTGGCCAATGGGGTCCTCCGCGGACCCGGCCGGAAACCTCACGGCGACGGCGACCATCTGCCCACCAGAATCGGGAACGACCACGACCTCGCGATACTCCCCCAGGACCACGCCGGAGACGTCACCGCCATCCGCGGCGAGAAGACCAGCGAGAACAAGGAAGAGGAGATTCATGGATCGAGTTGCTCCCGTATCGGGGTGGCAGCGGCCGTGGCCTCCAACAGTCGTCGCACCTCCCCGTAATTGACGTGCTCGAGTGCGTCGAGGAGGCGGGCCAACCCTTCGGGCCCATGCCCTGCATCCCAGGCCTGGCCGGCAAGCTCAGCCAGACCCCACGCACTTTGAGTCGAGGCGAGAAGCTCGGTCCGAAGGTCCTCCCTGATTCGGCGCACCGTATCTTCCGTCAGCGCGGCCGCCGCATCGCCCAGGAGAGCATTCGTTCGATTCATCATCGGCTGGCGGCTGCGGCTGTAAGCGGCCCCGGACACCACGAGCGCACGACGTCCGCCCACGTCCCATATGTCGGCACCGAGCTCAAAGTCTCCTTCCTCGGTCCTGACCACCTCGCCGAGCCAGCTCCCGACCACCAGTCCAACCGCGTCGTCCCATTCCGAGATCGGATATGCCGCGGCGGTCCAGTGGCGAATCACCTCCGGACTCGTAGGCGAAGCACGAACCTCCTCTGGCTCGGGCGGACCGGCCTTCGGCTCTCCCGAGGGCAGGCGGAGATCCACCGTGAGCGCGAGAACGAGCTCGGCGGGAATCCGGCCGGCCACCACCAGACGTGCACCGTCTCGCCTGTGGCTCCGCTCCCAGATCCCTACGAGCCGTGAAGGAGTCATTCGGTCGAGCTCGTCCTGAGAACCGTACCGAGGCGGCACCCCGGGAGCGAGCGCCCGGTGAAGGCGAAGCGATAGCAAGCCCTGAGGTGTCTCGGCCGCCCGGTCGCCCTCCACCCGCAGCAGCCGCCTTGCGGCCTCGAAGTCCTCGTGGGCCGGCGGCTTCAACCCTTCACGCAGGACCCAGCCGAGAAAGTCCAGATCGGCCGCGGCTCCCGTCACCTGGTAGACGAGGACTCTCGGTGTCCGGTGGACCTCGGCCTTCGCTCCGATCCGGTTCGCGATCGTCCTCATCCGATCCTCGGCCTGGATCCGGATCAACTCCCCTGCCCCCCCCTCACCGGGAACCTCTTCCAGATGCACGGAAAGGCGGAGGGAGACCACCTCCGGAGAAACGTCCCGGAACACCACGACCTCCGGCCCCCCGGGCGGGCTCAGTACCTCGTCGGGGTAGAGCCCGGACGATTCCTGGGCGGGCCCTGGAGCCGACAGTAGCAGGGTGGTGAGAAGCGCGGTTACCGACATGTTCGGTGGGCTCTCAAAAGAAGTTCCCCGAGCGGGAGGGCTGGGAACCCACTTCCCTCCGGCGAATGGTAGGTGCAAAGGGCCTCATTTTTCATATCTCTACCCTTCCGGGGTGCGACGTTCCGGCCGGAGGTGGACCGGAGATCGCGCTCCAAGCTATGAGACGCATTTCCGGGGTGTCAATTGGCTGACTCCCTATGCCCCGCCGGCGTCCGCCGCGACCTTGTCGGCCTTCGGAAAAAGCCTCAGGCCCGCGGAGACCCGAGGCGCAAGCGGTGTCGACCTCACAGACTCCTCGAGGGAGGGAACGCCCTCCAGGCCGAGCGCAGCCGCCAGCTCCCGCATCTTACCCGGCATCACCGGGAAGAGGAGGGCCGCGAGCACGCCGAGAGTACGATGTAACGTGCTCAGGACCTCGTTCAGCTCGTCCGCTCGCTCCGGATTCTTCGCAAGCGCCCAGGGTTCCGTGGCCTCGACGTACCCATTGGCCACCCGGGCAAGGTCCATCGCCGCCCCGAGCGCCTCGTGAAGCCGGAGCGATTCCATCGATTGGTGGAAGCTGGCGAGCGTCTCGCGAATCTCGTCCTCCAGCCCCACACCGGCCGCTTGCGGCAGGACGCCCTCCCGGTAGCGGCCGATCATCGACAGCGCCCGACTGGCCAGGTTGCCCAGCACGTTGGCCAACTCGTCGTAGCGGATGAGGAATCGCTCCGGAGTGTACGACGCGTCCCCGCCCGTGGGCATCTCGCGCATCAGATACCAGCGGACGGCATCGGTCCCGAACTGCTCTCTCAAGGCAAGCGGATCGACCACGTTTCCCAGCGACTTCGACATCTTGTCCCGGCCAACGGTCCACCATCCGTGGGCAAGGATGCGTCGGGGAAGGGGAAGGCCGGCCCCAAGGAGGAGGGTGGGCCAGTAGACCGCATGCGTGGTGAGGATGTCTTTCCCGATCAGGTGCAGATCCGCGGGCCACCACGAACCGGACACGTCATCGAACCCTTCGTCGCCCTCGGGGCGGTCGGGTCGGATGGCTCCGGACGCCGTCAGGTAGTTGATCAGAGCGTCGACCCACACGTACGTGACGTGATCCTCGTCAAAGGGCAGGGGGATTCCCCACCGGAGCCGTGTCCGAGGCCTCGAGATCGAGAGGTCGGAAAGTGGGTTCTGCAGGAACCCCAGGACTTCGTTCCTCCTCACTTCCGGCACGATCCAGTCCGCATTGGATTCGATGTGCCGAATCAGTTCCTCCTGGTACCGGCTCATCCGGAAGAAGTAGTTCTGCTCTTCGATCTCCCGGACTGGACGATTGCAATCTGGACAGTTTCCCTCCGGAGTGAGGTCCTTCTCGGTCCAGTAGCGCTCCTCGTGGACACAATACCAGCCCTGGTACGTGTCCCTGTAGATCAGATCCCTCCGATGAAGCCGGCGCAGAAAGCTGCGCACGACCTGGCGGTGCTCCTCCTCGGTGGTTCGGATGAACCGGTCGTACTCGATGTCGAGCTCGGCCCAGGCCTGCCTGAACCGCGCCGCCATCTCGTCGCAGAGCTTCTGGGGCTCGACACCCCTCCGGGTCGCCTCCTCCTGGATCTTCTGACCGTGCTCGTCCGTCCCGGTGAGAAAGAGAACGCTGGCCCCGGTCTGCCGATGGTATCGGGCCAGGGTATCCGCGAGGAAGGAGGTGTAGGCGTGGCCGATGTGCGGCTCGCCGGTCGCGTAGTATATGGGCGTCGTGAGGTACGTCCTTGGCAAATCGCTCACGGGGCGGGCTCCGAGGGATGGGCTGGTGGTCTACAAGGTTGTTGAAGAAGGGAAAGTGGAGCCGATCAGCGCGGGCCTCCCCCGGCTTCCTGCACTTCCTCCCTGAGAGCCTCGAGGGCGAGGACCCTGCGCTCCCCGTCGTCCCCCTTGAGAACCACCTTCTCTCCCCAGATGTCGACGGACACCACGCGCTCCATGCCTCGCGAGGTCTGGAGGTTCTTCCCCTCCCGGGGGAAGCGCCTTCGCGCCTGCACATAGGTGTCGTGCTCGTACATCAGACAACACATGAGCCGGCCACAGCAGCCGGAGATCTGAGAGGGATTGAGCGAAAGGTTCTGATCCTTCGCGAGCTGGAGGGAGACGGGCTTGAGCTCCGGCAGCCAGGTGGAGCAGCACAGCTCTCGTCCGCAGCGACCGACCCCGCCGAGCAGGGCCGACTCGTCTCGCACTCCGATCTGCCGGAGCTCGATCCGGGTCCGGAATGTGCGCGCAAGATCGCGCACGAGGCTGCGGAAGTCGACCCGCCGCTCGGCAGTGAAGTAGATGGTGAGCTTCTTCCGATCGAACTGCCACTCGGCCTCCGTCACCTTCATCTTCAGCTTGTGCTTCTCAACCTTCTCCCGGGTCACGGATCGAACCCGGCTCTCGTCCTCACGGAGGCTCCGGAGACGGCCCACCTCGGCATCGCGCGCCGGCCGGAGGACCTGCCTTTCCGGTACGGGCGTGCCACACCCTCCCGAAGCCGAGCACTTCCGCTCGGCAATCGTTCCGAGCGCCAGGACCTCACCCAGGTCCTCTCCCCGGTCAGCCTCTACGATCACGTGACGTCCGACCGGCACACCGAGATCCTCGATCGTGAAGTAATCCTTGCGACTTCCCTTGAACCCGACCTCCGCGAAGGCGCTCATGATGAAACCCCCGTCCCGGTGTTCAGCTTTCCGACTCTCGCCAAGCCCCGATCGCCTCGAACTTCCGCCAACGCGCCTCCCGCCGCTCCTGGGCGTCCATCCCCCGGAGCTCCGCAACGTGGCGCGCCAACACCGAGCCCAGTGCCTCGGCTGCAGCATCCCAATCGGTGTGCGCCCCGCCCGCCGGCTCGGGGACGACCTCGTCGGCGACTCCGAGTCCGAGCAGATCCGTCGACGTGAGCTTCAGCGCCTTCGCCGCCTCACCCCGGTTCTCGGCGGAACGCCAGAGGATCGCCGCGCATCCCTCGGGCGATATGACGGAGTACACCGAATGCTCCATCATCAGGATTCGGTCGGCCACCCCGAGGGCGAGCGCTCCCCCCGACCCCCCCTCCCCGATCACGACCGAGACGATGGGCACGCGCAGACGGGCCATCTCTCTAAGATTCATTGCGATGGCCTCGGCCTGTCCACGCTTCTCGGCACCGATCCCGGGGTAAGCGCCGGGAGTGTCGATCAGGGTGATCACCGGCCTCCCGAACTTCTCGGCCATTCGCATCAACCGCAGGGCCTTTCGGTATCCCTCCGGATGGGGCATGCCGAAGTTGCGGTGCAGGTTCTCCTTCATGTCCCTGCCCTTCTGATGGCCGACGACCATGACTGGATTCGCGTCCAATCGAGCCCATCCCCCGACGATCGCTGCATCATCCCTGTAGGAGCGGTCTCCATGCAACTCGATCCAGTCCGTGAAGGCCCGGACCAGGTAATCATGCGTATAGGGGCGCATAGGGTGCCGAGCCACCTGCACCTGCTCGAGCGGGGAGAGATTCTGGAAGGTGTCGGCTCGGAGGCGAGCGAGCTTGGTCCGCAGCTCCCCGAGCTCACCGGACACGTCTATGCCCCGCTTCTCGGCGAGCGCGAGGAGCCGTTCGATCTGCTCCTGCAGCTCCACCATGTCGCGCTCGAACTCAAGGTGCGGCTTGCTGGCCAAGGGATCCTCCGATCGGGTGGGTCCACGGACCGTATTCTAATGAGGAGGCCGGGGCTGGGAGAAGGGACGCGGCCTCCATTCCAGAACGAGTGAGGCCCCCGGCCCGGCCGGGAAACGTGCGCCAAGGGAGCTCATTCAGGTGGAGTCGACATGCCTTCCGATACCCCGAACCCACCTTCTGGTGTCGGGTCGGCCGTGCTGGTGGCGGGAGCCTCGCGGACCGGCTCCGGCACCCGGTACCAGACGGTGAGGCCCATCCCGAGCACGGAAACGGCGCCGAGCACGGTGGTGGCCCAGTACCCCGCGGAGGCGTAGAGAACACCCGCGAGCGTGCCACCGGCAGCGAATCCGACCTGCCCGAGCGCGACGGCGAGGCACATGAGCGAGCCCCGACGATCATCCGGGACGAGCGCCGTAAGGAGGGCCGAGAAGGGCCCGATTCGCATGGCGACGAGCGCCATCACCACGAAGAAGTATGGATAGGCGACAATTGCCCGATCGATCACCAGGGTGGTCAGAACCATCGCGATCGAAAGGCCGACGCACGATAGAAGGATGATCCCCTTTCTCCCCACCTGATCGGAGATCCGGCCGGCCTGCGGTCCCACGATCACATTCGCCACACCTCCCACCAGAAATAGGAGGGCGATCTGGTTCGCGGTCACGCCGACCTCCCTCTCCAGCCAGGTCGGGAGGTAGATCACGTAGAACGACACACCGAGAAACATGAGGAAGAACGCGGCGGCCGCCGCGGTGATCTCCGGCTGCCTGAGCATGTCCCAGTAGTCGCGTGCCGCCCGCCCCAGCGTCACAGGCTGGGCCTTCCTCTTCACATCGGGCTGGGGAAGCCTCAGGAGTACGAGCACGAACGTCGCTGCCATCGTGACGGCGAAGAGGTAGAAGGGCATTCGGAATCCCAACGCCCCCGCGAGGACCACCCCCAGAGGGATCCCGACGATCTGACCCGCGGCAGAGCCGCTCATGATCCATCCGGTAGCCCACCCCCTCCGGGCGTAGGGGAAGTAATCCCCTACGTACGAGACCGCCGCTCCGCTCAGGATTCCTCCCCCGATCCCGGCCATGATCCGGACCGCCATGAAGGAAGCGTAGCCCCCGACCAGCCCGTGAAGGGCGAGCGCCAGGGTCATGATTCCGGTACCGCCGAGAAGAATCGACCGCCGTCCCAATCGATCCGAGAAGGGCCCGGAAATCACGGCGAACAGGCCCACCATCAAGGAATAGGCGGACACCAGGGTGCCGAGGAGGGCCTCGCGAATGCCAAGTGAGTCCCCGACGAGGGGGAGGATCGGAGCGATGATCATGGTCTGGCTGCTGGCCGAGAAGACCAGCAACCAGAGCGTGAAGACGACGAAGAGAGGGTGGGGACGGGGGATCGTCACCGCTGGAACGCGTCTCCTTTCTCCGGACCGGCTCCACAGGAAGGGGAAGCCCCGAGCCCGACTCGTGACGAGGATCGGCGACCGTACGAGTTGGAAATCCCAGAACGAGCGCCCCGGCACAGCGGTGTGTCGAACCCGAGGTGGGTTGGTAGGTTCCCGGGGAATCGGCTGTTGCGGGTTCCGTTTGTCCTTTCCCACCAGCGCACTTGTTCCTCGCCCTCGGCTCGCTCAGCTTTGATCAGGGAACGAAATCGAGAAGGTTGTTGAAGAAGGGGCGGGCGCACGCCCACTGAACCGGGGACGTACGAATGTTCAACCTCCTGACCAGGGCACGCCCGGGAGCTCGCTCCAGCGGCGCCTGGACGCTCGCGCTGGTGCTCGCCTTGACCGGATTCGGCGAAGCCGCCGGCCAACAGGCCCACCAGACCCAGGCGGAGAACTCGCGCTTCACAGAGTACACGGCCTACGACAGCATGATGGTCTTCCTGCAGGCCGTGCAGGCATCGAGCACGGAGATGCGGCTCGGCACGTACGGCCAGAGCCATGAGGGGCGCGAGCTGCCATATGCGATCTTTTCGCGACCGGCCATCACCCAGCCCTGGGAGGCGTGGTCGCTGAACAAACCCATTCTGGTGCTCGCCGCCGGCGTCCACGGACCCGAGCGTACCCTTCGGGAATCGCTCCTGATCCTGACCCGTGAGCTTGCCACGCCCGGCTCTCCAATCAACCGTGCTCTGGACGGCCTCACGATTCTGGTGGTTCCGCAGATCAATCCGGACGGCTTTTCCAACGAGCCTTCGCCACAACGCGGCAATCTCTGGGGCCTGGATCTGAACCGCGACTACATGAAG
>SLCK01000087.1 GCA_007125845.1 Gemmatimonadota bacterium | reverse complement strand
TCTGACTCATCACGCTAGTCGCCGAGGTCTCTGAGGTACTCCACCAGGAATCGGCGCTCCTCATCATCCTCGACCCCGGCCACGATCATCGTGGTCCCGGGGGCGAAGCCAACGGGATCGCGGAGGAACGCGTCGAGCCTCTCCTCCGTCCACACACCACCCAGAGCCGAAAGGGCCTCGGAGTAAGCGAATCCGCTCCGGGATCCGACCTCCGCCCCGAAGACGCCCGCCAGGTTTGGACCCAGCCCGTGCCCCTCTCCCCCCTCCACGGAATGACATGCCGTGCAGAGGCGGACGAGGCTCTCCTCCGCGGAGTCCGGAGACACGGTGACGCTGGCGAGCCAGCCGCCGTCGCCCCACAGAAGAATGCGTCCATCACGCCCCTCGACGAGATCCCGTACCCGCCGGCCCACGAGGATCGACTCGGCGTACACGACCCGCCCCTCGTCCAGACGAATCCGGAAGAGCGATTGCGCCTGCAAAGACGACAGGATGAGGTCGTCTTCCCAGGCCGGAAAGCCCCCCTCCTCGAGCGAGATGAGGTTCGACGGCGCGATCGACGGGACCCAGGCATGCTCCGGCCCGACGAAACCATCTTCCGGCCCGACGAGGCCGCTCAGGGGCCAGCTCAGCTCGCCGTACTCGGTTCCGTGCGTCTCGTACGGCCATCCGTAGTTGCCTCCCTCCACGAGTCGATTGAGCTCGTCCCCGTGTCTGGGACCGTGCTCGCTCAACCAGATCTCGCCGTTGGGTGCCACATGGAGCCCCTGGGGATTGCGATGTCCGAGGGTGAACAGCCAGGGGTCGCTGCCGTCGAGGGGGAGGATCAGCGTCTTTCCGTAGTCCGATTCAGGGTCCTGGGCGAGGGCCTCGTCCGAGTTCCACCCGTCGAATTCGTGGTCTCCAACCGAGACGATCAGGGCCGTGTCGCCAAGCGGAGCGATTCGCCCGCCCGCCTCCAGACCGGCGAATCGATTCCCGCGGTCCCTGATCGGCAGACAGGGACGAGTCTCGTGCAAGGTGCGCCACCCGCTCGCTTCTCTCGTCCCAGCCAGGATCTCATCGGGATCGAACACGATGTCGGAAAAGCGGAGCGCGTAGCAGCTTTGATCCCCATGCCAGACATGGTGGGATACCACGGCGCGGATCCCGCCCTCGACCTCCTGCGTCAGGAGCCCAGCAACGCGGAACCACTCCGTGACGATGTCTTCGTCCGCCGCCTCGGAGAACTCGGATCGGTTGATCGGCACCTGGAGTGGGAGCCGATCCGCGACCAGGGAGTCGCCGACGAAGGCGTACCGAAAGAAATCACCCTCCCCCGTCACCAGCAGGAAGTCGTCGCCGAGTCGATCGATCCCCCCACCGTCGATCGTGGGCTCGACATGCCGCAAGTAGTCGATCTCGAGGGTGTGGTAGAGAGACGATCGCGTGACGGACCTCTCCGGAAGCACATCGGTCTCCCCTCTCTCGGACATGGAGGTGGCAATGCCCAAGCCACCCAATACCAGAGCGGCCGGCACGAGGAGAAGAGTGCCCGGCACCAGGAGCCTCCGGTGGAGAAACGGCAGCAGCGCGAGCCCGAGAAACACACTCGACCCGAAGAGGAGCACTCCCCGCGAATACCAGGCGTCGACCAGGAGTAGGAAGAGCAGGTATCCGGCCAGCGCCGTGGCGAAGACACCGAGCACCACGGGGGCACGAACACCTCGCCGAGCCAGGAAGACAAGGGCGGTCACGAAGACCGCCACGAGGTAGGCGACCGGGAGCCCCAGGAGCTGCGCAGCACGATCGGGCTCAATCGCCCAGACGGGCTCTCCGAGCCAGAGCTGGGAGGGAGCAAGCAGGAGCAGGAGCACGGCGAGGAACTGCCATGTTGCCCAGGTCAGGGAGAACTTCAGGCTCTGCATCTTCCGAGCTCCACTTCATCGGGAAGGGTGTCGGCGATCCGGCAGGTTGTCCCGACCGACTCTCGGGCCCAGGACCTCCGAACTTGTCGGCGAAGTTCGCCGGACGATTCCAATCTGAAGGATGGCAGGAGATCCGAGGATCTGAAAGTGCGTGGCTGCACCACCCTCATTCCGCGTCTCACGATCTGATCTCGTGTCAGGACCTGAGACGGCGCAGAAGGGCGAGGGGAGGGTGCGAGAACAACCCTCCCGCTCCCGCCACCCCCAGCCCGACGACCACGAGGCTCCCCACGGTGCCAAGGGCGGCGAGCCGCCCGAGGGGAATCGCCACCGGGAGATCGAGGTGGACCTGGAGGAGAACCGCTGCCGAGAACGTGCCCATGAGCAGGCCTGCGGTCACCGTGACGAGTGCGAGGAGAATCTGTTCGCTGGCGAAGGAAGCCAGCACCACGGCGCGCTTCGCGCCGAGCGCCCGGAGAAGCGCGGCGTCGCGGAGCTTACGTCCGCGCATCGCCGAGCTCACCCCCGCGAGCACCAGCGCCCCGGCGAGGAGCGTGACGAGCAACAGCCCGCGCGCCCCCTGGCCCACTCGCGCCAGCACCCCCTCGACCACCTCACGGATCCTCGTGAAGTCGAGGACCGCTACCCCGGGCAGCGACCGGGCGACCCGGTTCTGCAGAGCGGCCCGATCAGCGGGAGCTTCGACGCGAGCCCCGACGAGATAGGTCTGGGGTGCCTCCTCCAGGAAGCCCGGCTCGAAGACGACGAAGAAGTTCGGCTCGAACCGGCCCCAGTCCACCCTTCGAACGCTGGAAACCCGACTGGCGACCCGCACGCCCTGGACATCCCACTCGATGGTGTCTCCGAGGGAGATTCCCAGCTCACGGGACAACTCCTCCTCGATCGAGATCCTTGCCAACGCATCGCCGCCTTCCGCATCCCACCACTCCCCCCGCACCAGCTCCTCCGCCTCTCCCAGGTCCTCCCGATAGGTGTTCCGATACAGCCTCCGAAGAGTCCAACCGGGAACCTGGAGATCGGGATCCCGTCCGATCTCCTCCACCGACCGACCGCTCACCGCCGCCATCCGGGCCGGCACGATCGGCACGAACTGCACGTCGCCGGGCGTAAACTCCGCCATCAGGTCGGACACGGCATCCCTCTGATCCCCCCGGATCTCGAAGAGGAGGATGTTGGGCCCGGCCCCGAGCTCCTCGAGAGCGATCCGCTCGGCCAGGCTGGCCTCGACGATCGTGATCGCCGCCAGAAAGGAGATGCCCATCCCGACGGCCAACACGACGGTGCCCGTCTGGTTGCTGGGGCGGAAGAGACTGGCGAGGCCGTGACGAACTGGAAAGGGTGCTGCCACGGGGAGGAGCCTCCGCACGGAACCTACCAGGAGTCGGGCGGTTCCGAGGAGACATGCACACGTCACCGCGAAGCCCGATGCGTACCAGAGTCCCGCCTGGACGCTGGGAGCGGCCCAGATCGCGCCGAGCAGGACGCTGCCCGCTGCGAGGGCGGCCGGAATCGCCCGCGCATGTCCGGCCCCTCCCTCGCCAGGGCTGCCCTCCTCGAACCTCCTGAGCACTCCGGAAGGAGCAACTCCCCTGAGCCCGGCCAGGGGAACCGCCGCCGAAAGCAGGGCGAACCAGACGCCCACGGCGAACCCCGCAAGGAGGCTTCCCCAACGGAGTTCCCAGACCAGATTCAATCCCAGGAGAGGTTCCAGGAGCTCCCCTCCCCTCCACTGGAGCAGGAGTCCGCCTGCGACTCCGATCCCACTTCCGAGCAGCGCGAGCCCCGCTGCCTGCAGGAGGAAACCACGGAATACTGTCGCCTGGCGGGCTCCCAGGCTCCGCAGGATCCCCGCAGTCCGAATCTTCGACTCGAGATGGGCGAAGGACGAGCTGGCGACCCCGATCGCCCCGAGAACGAGCGCGGTGAAACCCAGAAGCCCCAGGAAGGCCGAGAAGAATCCCAACCCCTCGATCAGACCTTCCGCCCGCTCTGTCGCCGACGTGATCCCCACCGGCTCCGCCAGCAAGCGAGCCCGCAGCTGCTCGGCCACGCCTTGTTCGTCGAGCTCCTCGGGAAGCCGTAGATCCAAGCGCCACTGACCGACGCTTCCGGTCTCGAGGAGGCCGGCCGCCTCCACATCATCCCCGGCCAGGTACAGGCCCGCCCCGAGCGCGGACCGGAACCCGGTCTCCACTGGCAACCCCTGCACCGTGGCCACCACCCTCACCGCTCGCCCGCCGACGACGAGATCGTCTCCGATCTCGATCCCCAGCTGATCGAGGACCTCGGGATCGACGAACGCGGACCCGGCCTCGAGCGATCGCCACCGTTCCGGCGGCGTGGTGAACGGGTTCCCGTAGAGCGGGTACGCGGCGGAGGGACTCAGGACCTGCAGGAAACGGGAGACCTCCGCACCGGGAACGGAGACCAGGGTACCAAAGGTGATCGAGGACGCCGTCTCCACCCCTTCCACCCGCAGCGAATCCACCACCGCATCGACCGCTCCCGAAAAGGGTGTGCTGCTAGAGAGCCTGACGTCCGCGCCCAGTAGGGCTCGCCCCTCACCCCGGATACCGTCCTCCACGTCGGCCCGCAGGGAAGTCAGCGCAACCATCGCCGCCACACCCACCGAGAGGGCGAGGACATGAAGAACGTGTCGGGAAAGCTCCCTCCGACCGTCTCGCCAGGCGAGAAGGAGGGAGAAGGGTGGCCTCATCTCACGCCCTCACCCTCGGGGAGCGGATTCCGCACCTTGCCTCCCTCCATCTCGATCACTCGCTCCGCCCGATCCGCCAGGGCGGGATCGTGGGTGACGAGGAGGAGCGTGGTGCTCCGTTCGCGGTTCAACTCCTCCAGCAGACCGGCCACCTCTCGCCCGGTTGCCTGGTCGAGATTTCCGGTGGGTTCATCCGCCAGGAGGATCGCCGGAGAACCGGCAAAGGCGCGGGCCAGACCGACCCGCTGCTGCTCGCCCCCGGAGAGCTCGCCGGGGAGGTGGTCGATGCGGTCCCCGAGCCCCACTCGATCGAGAAGGGCCAGCGCACGATCCCTCCGTTCCGGGTGGGGCCGTCCTTGCAACTCGAGGGGAATCAGAACGTTCTCCAGGGCGGAAAGGGTCGGCAGGAGGTGGAAGGTCTGGAATACCAATCCCATACGAGTCGCCCGAAACCCGGCGCACTCGTCCTCGGTAAGAGTCCCGAGGTCATGTCCGTCCACGACGACCCGACCCGAGCTCGGGAGCTCGAGGCCGGCCAGGAGAGCCAGGAGCGTGCTCTTCCCGCTTCCGGAGGGACCCACGATGGCGACGAACTCGCCGTGCCGAACCGACAGCTCCACTCCGGAGAGGACAGTGAGCTCGCGGCCGGCGGTACGATACCGCTTGACCAGCGCCTCCGCCCGGATGATCGGGTCTCTCGTGGGGTCCATGCTGATCGCTCTCCTTCCCGGGTGCGACGTCGGCCAACAATCCGAGGTCGTACCGTCGCCGGCCGTCGAAGGTTCTTCGTACGAGGAGACTTCATCCGGACCAACACCAGCGTCGACCGTGGTCTTCATCGGAACGAGCCTCACCGAAGGATATGGCCTCTCCGATCCCGCGCAGGCCTACCCGGGAAGGATTCAGGCGATCGCCGATTCGATCGGGCTGCCGCTGCGCGTGGTGAATGCCGGGCTGAGTGGCGAAACGAGCGCCGGAGCCCTCGGACGAATCGACTGGATCGCCTCCCAGCCCGCCGGGATCTTCGTCCTCGAGATTGGAGCGAATGACGGACTCAGGGGACTCGATCCGGTCGAGCTGGAACGGAACCTGGGCCGGATCGTCGACCGCATCGCGACGGCCGTGCCGAACGCCCCTATCCTCCTCCTTGCGATGGAGGCCCCCCCGAACCTCGGCAGGAGCTACACCGAGGAATTCCGAGACGCATATCGGGCAGTTGGGGCGGACCCCCGGGTAGAGGCCGGGCCCTTCCTGCTCGAGGGAGTCGCGGGAATCCGCGAGCTCAACCAGCCCGACGGAATCCATCCTACCGCGGAAGGTCACGACCGGATGGCCCGGACCGTGTGGGACGCGCTCGCGCCTCTCGTGGAG
>SLCK01000079.1 GCA_007125845.1 Gemmatimonadota bacterium | reverse complement strand
GATGCCCCTTTCCTGGAGCATGGACAAGCTCGGACCGCTATGCCGCCACGTGGAGGACTGCGCCCTCGTACTGGCCGCGATCCAGGGGCCCGACGGGCTGGATCGCACCGTGCGGGAGGCGGCGTTCGTCTGGGACGGGGAGGCGTGGGACGGGGGATCGGGCCTCTCCGGGCTCCGGGTGGGGTATCTGGAGACCGGCTTCAACGGGGACGGAGAGGAGCGGGAGCGGGACCGGGAAGTCCTGACGGTCCTCGAGGGTCTCGGCGTGGAGCTGGAGCCGGTCGAGCTTCCCGACGAGCTTCCGATCTCGGCGCTCCGGATCATCCTGAGCGCGGAGTCCGCGGCTTCCTTCGACTACCTGACCCGGAGCGGGCAGGACGCCCTCCTCACGCGCCAGGGTGCGGGCAACTGGCCGAACCTCTTTCGCACCTCCCGTTTCATCCCCGCCGTCGAGTACATCCAGGCCAACCGGATCCGTACCCTGCTGATCGCGGAGCTGGCCCGGGCGTGGGGCGAGCTGGACATCGTCGTCACCCCGTCCTACGCCTCGAACCTCCTGCTGGCCACCAACCTGTCCGGACACCCCGTCGTGGTCCTGCCCCACGGGTTCCAGGAGAACGGCACGCCCGTCAGCATCTCCTTCGTGGGGGGGCTGTGGAAGGACGCCGAGGCGATGCGCCTGGCCCGCGCCTATCAGGAGGCCACGGATCATCATCGGAGGCGGCCGCCGGGGTTTGCCTGATTTGCGGGCGCGCAGGTTAGCGCCAGGGCGTTATGTGTCCTTGCCGGGGAATTGGTCGAGGAAGAGCCGAGGAGTGAGAACTTGAACCCCGCTCCATCCGGAAGCATCGAGGAGGTGACGGTCCCCCGAGACGACGACGGCCCGGGCATCGCGGGCGCAAAGCAGGAATTTATCGTCGTCGGGATCTTGCGTGATGGTTGGCTGCAACTCAGGGTCGGGAAGAACAATACCGTAAGCGAGTAGATCGATCAGGGGCTGCCGACCTTCGAGTTCGGGGTTTCCTGTGGCGAGACGGTCGTAGGTGCGCTGGTACTCATCGAAAATCGCGGGACAAAGGACGAGCTCGAAGGCTCCGTCTGCAATCAGATCGAGGATGGCACGCGGTACACCGCCGAAGAAGAGGCCGGAGGCTACGACATTCGTATCGAGGACCGCCCTCACTTCTCAGCTCGGACTTCCCGCAGGGCGCGTTCTAGGTCCTCAGGAGTGATCCCGGCTTTGCGTGCGGCTTCTTGAACCTGATCGAGAAGCTCCTTGAATTCCTCGGGACGAGGTGGCTTGAGAGCCTTGAGTACGACGACATCGCCTTCGCCGACGACGACGAAGCGCACCCCCGGTTCGAGGCCGAGGCGAGTACGGATCTCTTCTGGGATGACGACTTGTCCCCTTGAGGACAGCTTTGTCGTAGCGGGGCGGACCATGGCTGCTCCTTGTGTGGATCTTACCAATAAGATGGCCAGCCGCGTGCGGGCCGTCAATCCGAAGCGCTCGTCACGATGGACAAGAACCTGGAATTTCAACAGCCGCTCGTGGAGCAGCCGTTCGGAGTGGTCGTGGTTCGCGCTCCATTGAACCGCATGCGGCACCTCCTGCTTGTGCCATCTGTTTCTCTGGAATCCGCTCGGCGTCGAGACTTCCGAACAGGTCCGACTCCTGGTGTCGGATCATGAGCCCGATTTCACTCTGCAGGTCAACGTCGAGTCCGCCGGTGCTGAGGGAAGTGACGACATGTTCGTGATCAGTCCTTGGAGTTGCCCCGTTTCGGTGGACACCTTCACACTGAGGTAAAGGAGGTGTCACGATGCCGAGGACGAGACCGCCGTACCCGCCGGAGTTCCGGCGGCAGATGGTCGAGCTGGTGAGAGCCGGACGAACGATCGCGGAGCTCGCGGAGGAGTTCGAGCCCACGGAGAACACGATTCGCACATGGGTGCAGCAGGCGGACCGAGACGAGGGGATGCGCGACGATGGGCTGACGAAAGACGAGCGCGAGGAACTGCGGCGTCTCCGGCGTGAGCTGCGCCAGGTGAAGCAGGAGCGAGAGATCCTGGCAAAAGCAACGGCCTGGTTCGCTCGGGAGACCGGCTCGATTCCGTCGAAGGGTTCGAGTTCGTGAGAGATCACCAGGCGCACTACCCTGTGCGCGTGATGTGCCGCGTGCTGGGCGTTTCCCCCAGCGGGTATTACGCATGGAAGAAGCGGGGGCCGTCGCCGAGGGCGGTGGCCAACGCAGAGCTCTTGGAGGAGATCCGCTCGATCCACGAGTGGAGCGACGGGACGTACGGAGCGCCGCGGATCCACGAGGAGCTGAGGGACCGTGGGTTCGAGGCGAGCCTGAACCGGGTGGCGCGGCTGATGCGAGAGGCCGAGCTCGAGGGCGTCAGCCGCCGGGGGCGGCGCAACACGACCCGGCGAGATCCGGACGCACGGCCCGCGCCGGATCTGGTGGAGCGGGACTTCACGGCCAGCGGTCCCGACGAGCTGTGGGTGGCCGACATCACGTACGTGCCGACCTGGGCGGGGTTCGTGTACCTGGCCGTCGTCTTGGACGCGTGGAGCCGGCGGGTGGTCGGGTGGTCGATGGCCACGCACCTGCGCACGGACCTGGTACTCGACGCCTTGAACCTGGGCAGTACACGGCCCTGGCCTTCGGGCGTCGGTGCAAGGAGATGGGGGTTCGGCCCTCGACGGGCTCGGTCGGGGACGCGCTTGATAACGCACTCTGCGAGAGCTGGTTCGCCACGCTCGAATGTGAACTCATCGACCGGCGCTCGTTTCGCATGCAGGCGGAGGCGCGGATGGCCATATTCCGGTTCATCGAGGCGTGGTACAACCCGCACCGGCGTCACTCTGCCCTGGGCTACCAGTCGCCGGTCCGATACGAGAGGCAGCATGCGCGTGCCGCATGATCTCGAAGGGCGGCCGAGCCGCCGAGTTTTCCACACGCTGCTGCGGGGAGCGGTGGGGAGGGCTCGCCTCGCAGCCCGTGGAAAACTCTCCCCCTCCCCCCAAGCGTTCACCCGTCCACCGACTCGGGGTAGGTCCAGGGGAGGCATCCCCGGGAGAGCGCGTCGGCCCACGCCCCTCTACCTGGATCGGAGGTGGCTCGCCCTCGCGCTTGGCCCCGGCGCGCCATGTCGGCGCCCGCCGATGCTGGCGCGCTGACTTCCGGGCATCCTGTCCCCCCCTGAGCCACCGCGAAGCGCTCGAGGCGACCACGATCCATTCGGTCGCGGGGGGTTCCTGCCTCCCGGCCAGGTGCTAGTGCATCACAGGCCCTTCCACGGCCCTCATTACACCGTCTCCGCCGCGGCTCTCATCGACGGGGGGAATCCGCCCGGCGTTTCCCGGTCCATAGGAGGCGGACACTGTAACAGCACAATTTGACTCTGAGCAATCGGCCCTCGTAGATTGTTAACCCCATTCACTTGGCTTCGCTGGCTGAAGACGTGGGTCTGGGTGGGGGTGATGGGAGATGGTCGTGATCAGAGCAGCGAGCCATCTGCGCGCCGAAGGAGGTATTCCCGATGCGAGATGTGCCCCCCCCCCCCCTCTACATGCATTCGCTCCCCTGAATTCCTGTTCCATCTCGAAGCTGCGTGTTGCAAGTAGGCGCCTGTCCTGCACATTGCTCATTCCTCTCCTCTTGGTTGTCGGTTGCGAGGCCGAAACCGATCTCTTGGATCCCACCAACCCATCGCCCGATCCGAGTGCTAACCAGATCTACCCTTCTCTCGGTGAGGCCCCAGCCAATGGGTATGAGATAATTCCGGATGACTATATCGTAGTGTATCGTGACGGTGCCGTGTCGGATCCAACATCGCGCACGGCTGCTCTACTAGCAGACTCGGATGCCGAAGTGCGAAGGGTGTTTCACCACATCTTCACTGGATTCTCCGGCACAATCCCTGACGCTCAGACGGTGACAAGAGTCGACGAGGCCCCTGACGTACTTTGGGTGATCCCGAATCGAGTGATCTTCGACGTGGCGGCGGAGCCTTCCGCCGTTCCGCTTTTCTCCGGTCACCATTCGGACCACTGGAACCACTGGCGAATCAATCAACGCAAGTGGCCGTTCGACCAACACTTCGAGCCTTTTGCGGCGGGAACTGGCGTGCGCATGTACATTGTCGACTCTGGAATTTGGTCTGATCATGACGAATTCCAACCGGGCCGAGTGCAGACCGGGAGCTTCTTCGACGAGTACCAAGACGGCCAAGATGGCGAGGATTGCAATGGTCACGGGACTCGGGTGGCAGGCGTCGCAGGAGGGAATACATACAGCGTCGCCCCAGAGACACTTCTCCACAGCGTCCGGGTGCTCAATTGTCAGGGGACCCTGGTGAACTCCAGCTTTCTTCTCGAAGGGCTTGAATGGATCGCAGACGAGCATCCGTCTGTCGATCCTGCCGTGATCAACATAAGCCTTCAGGTTCCCCACTGGACTGTCTCTGATTCGATCCTCACCTTGCTTGAGAATGCCACAGACTCGCTCGTCGATAATGTCGGACCGGTCATCGGGGCGGCTGGCAATGACGGAGCGGATGCCTGCAATTACTTCCCAGCATCTGCTGCAGCCGCGATCACTGTAGCTGCCTCGACTATCGACGACGAGCCCTGGGCTCCGTTTCACCTACCGACGGCAAGCAATTACGGGGCATGCGTGGATCTGTTCGCACCCGGGGCAGGCATCGAGACCGCAGGGTACGACGACACAGGATCAGATACCTCCAAGGACACGGTGGTGAGTGCCACTTCGTATGCGGCCCCACTCGTTTCAGGGATAGCGGCCATCTATCTTGAGGACAATCCATTGTCCAGCGGCTCCCAAGTGAGCGATTTCATCATTGATATGGCAACGGAAGGTGAATTGACGCTAACCAGTCCCTACGATCAAACTGCGAACCTGTTGGCGTTCACGCCGAGGATACCTTCAGCAAGCATCGACGGGCCGTGGGCACCGAGAGCGACGACACACACGTGGCATTCAAATCCCGACGGCGGTGATTTCGAGCAGTACGAATTCATTTGGGAACGACAGTTTCACTATTCGTGGGGAGACGGTCCATGGGTCCAGGTCGGAACATCCGAACAAGTCCAGCTCCTGGTGTCGGATCAAGAGCCCGATTTCACCCTGCAGGTCACGGTCGAGTCCGCCGGTGCTGAGGGAAGTGACGACATGTTCGTGATCAGCCCTTGCAACAAGGCGGGCACTTGCCCGTAGGATTCGGTCGACTGAGGTATCGGGTGCAGAGCTTGATGAGAACATTCCGGCCGCTGCGACGATTTCGGGACGGGGTCACGTGCGTCGTCGCGGTCGGCCTGGCGGCGTGCGAGGCGTCCGGCCCCACGGACGTGGAGCCGGAGCCGGATCCCGAGTTTCAGGTCGAGACCACCGCTCCCGAACCCGCACGCTCGAGCCCGGGGGCGCAACGGCCCGTGAAGGTCCGCCTCCTGGACGAGGAGGGTGGGCCGCTGACGCTCAGCCCCACATCCATTCGGGAGTTTGAAGTCGACCCGGGCGCCGAGGGGTCGGAGGTCCTGGGCGTCGACCGGGGAAGCTGGGATGAAGAGGACCCGAACAGGTTCCGCACCGACGCGACGGGGCGCGCTGAGCTCCTCTGGCGGGTCGGGGACGAGTACGGACCCACGACCGTCAGGGCATGGCTTGTCGAGGACGAGCGGGTGGACGTCGCAGTCGATGTGGAGGTCGTCGCCAGCGAAGGGGATTTCGTCACAGTCACGTCCGGAGTTCGCCACACCTGCGCCCTCACCTCAGTGGGGGTGGCTCACTGTTGGGGGTGGAACGGGTACGGGGAGCTCGGAATCGGGTACCGAGCCCACCAGGACAGGCCCCAGCGCGTCGACGGCGATATCGGGTTCGACTCCATCACTGCGTCGTCGGCCCGGCGCCAATATCTTTATCTTTCCGCACCTCACACCTGCGCTCTGACCGGGGCAGGGGAGGTCTACTGTTGGGGATGGAACGGGTACGGCCAGCTCGGCACGGGGACCGGCGCGGACCACGCGACCCCTACCCCGGTGGCTGGGGATCTCCGCTTCGTGCAGGTCCGCGCAGGAGGTACGCACACCTGCGCCCGCACCGCGGAGGGCGAGACATACTGCTGGGGCTCGAACGCCGAGGGGCAGCTTGGAACGGGGTCCGCCGCTGACGAGGCCGTCCCGGCGCGAGTCTCGACCGAGATCCCGATGACGCAGCTCACTGCGGGTGCTGCACATACCTGCGGGCTCGGTCCGGAGGGTCGGGCGTACTGCTGGGGGGCGGGCGAGTGGGGACAGCTCGGAGAGGACATCGACGGGGTCCGACGGGAACCGACCCTGGTCTCGGAGACGCTCCGATTCACGCAGATCGAGGCAGGCGGACGCCACACTTGCGCCGTGACGTCCGAGGGAGACGGCTACTGCTGGGGGGCCAACTACGTCGCACAACTGGGCACCAGTCCCAGCTCGGCCGAACCACAAGAGCCGCGACGAGTCGAAACGGAAGCCCACCTCTCCGAAATCGCCGTTGGAGGGAGTGTCGGTTGCGCTATCACCCAGGACGGTGGCGGACTCTGCTGGGGCAACAATGCGGATCAGCAGACCGGAACCGGAGGGGGAGGCATCCCCGGGAGCGCGCGTCGGCCCACGCCCCTCTACCTGGATCGGAGGTGGCTCGCCCTCGCGCCTGGGACCTTCCACGGCTGCGGGATCACAGACGAGCTCGAGCTCTACTGCTGGGGCAGGGACGTCCCGAATCCCTTCCGCGTGACCCCGGTGCCGTGAGGGCGTCGTCGCTTCCCGCCCTATCCCAGCCGTCGAGGACAACCCGGCCAACCAGACCCGTACCTCGCTGACCTCGCACCTGGCCCCGGCGCGCCATGTCGGCGCCCGCCGATCCCGGCAGCCTTCTCCTCTCGGACGACGTTCGATCGGGAATCGAGGGAGAGGAGGGTCGCGGTGCTGGCAACGGTGCTTTCGGGGGTGGTCGTGGGGGTCGACTGCGTTCTCGTGCGGGTCGAGGTGAGCGTCACTTCGGGGCTGCCCTCCCTCTCCGTGGTCGGCCTCCCCCAGAGCGCGGTGCGGGAAGGCAAGGACCGCGTCCGGGCCGCTCTCCACAACGCCGGGTACAGCCTCCCTCCCCGCCGGATCACCGTGAACCTCTCCCCCGCCGACGTGAAGAAGGAGGGGAGCGGCTTCGATCTCCCTCTTGCCCTCGGGCTTCTCGCCGGCTCGGGTCACCTCTCCGCCACCGCGATCGAGGGGCACGCCTTCCTGGGAGAGCTCGGGCTGAACGGGGAGCTGCGACCGGTGCGCGGCACCCTCCCGGTGGCGGCGGCCTGCCGGAGAAGCGGGATCGGGTCCCTCGTCGTTCCCAATGCGAATGCGGCGGAGGCCGCGGCGGGAGGGGGAGGGCTGGAGGTGATCGGAGCGGAGACGCTGGCGGAGGTGGTGGGACACCTCCAGGGGTCGGCGCGGCTGGCCTCCGTGCAGGTCGGCGTCGACGAGCTCCTGCGTGGGGATCCGCCGGACGGAGCTGACCTCGCCGAGGTCCGCGGCCACCGCGGCGTGAAGCGGGCGCTCGAGGTGGCCGCTGCGGGAGGGCACAATCTCCTCCTGCGCGGGCCGCCGGGTTCCGGGAAGACGATGCTGGCGCGCCGGCTTCCGGGGATCCTGCCGCCCCTGACCCACCAGGATGCGCTCGAGGCGACCACGATCCACTCGGTCGCGGGGCTTCTGCCTTCGGGCCAGGGGCTCCTGCACCACAGGCCCTTTCGCACCCCTCACCACACCGTCTCCGCCGCGGGGCTCGTCGGCGGGGGGAGTCCCCCGAAGCCCGGCGAGGTGAGCCTCGCGCACCACGGCGTCCTCTTCCTCGACGAGCTGCCCGAGTTCTCCCGCTCCGTGCTGGAGACGCTGAGGCAGCCGCTCGAGGACGGGTGGATGTCGCTCGTGCGTGCGCGCTACCGGGTGCGCTTTCCCGCCCGCTTCACCTTCGTGGCCTCGATGAACCCCTG
Organism: Gemmatimonadota bacterium; assembly: GCA_007125845.1. Taxonomy (GTDB): domain Bacteria; phylum Gemmatimonadota; class Gemmatimonadetes; order Longimicrobiales; family Gaopeijiaceae; genus SLCK01. The sequence continues at coordinate 11,495 of SLCK01000079.1, read as the reverse complement.
CCCCTGCGGGCACCTGGGGGATCCCCGCCGGCCCTGCACCTGCGATCCGAGTCAGGTCAACCGGTACCGTTCCCGGATCTCCGGGCCCCTCCTCGACCGCATCGACCTGCATGTGGAGGTGCCGGTGGTTCGCTACCGGGAGCTGATGGACAGGCCGGCAGGGGAGTCGTCGAGCGACGTGCGGGGGCGGGTCACCCGGGCGCGCACCGTGCAGCGTGAGCGGTGGTGCACGGACCGGAACCAGGACAGCGCGTCCGGGACGGACCGGATCGGGCGAGGCGGCGCCGTCGGAACGGCTCCGGATCGCGCGACCACCCGCACAGAAGCCGCGTACTGGAACGCGGCGCTTCCGCCGGCCGGGATCGAGCGTTGGTGCCGTCCGGACCGGGCGAGTGCCCGCCTGCTCCAGGATGCCGCGGACCGGCTCGGGCTCTCACCCCGGGCGATTCACCGGGTTCTCAAGGTGGCGCGCACGATCGCGGACCTCGAGGGATCGGAGGGGATCGGAGAGGTGCACCTGGCCGAGGCGGTGCAGTACCGGGGCGGTTGAGGGGGGGGGAGGGTCTCGGGAGGGGTGGTATCGTAAAATTGTACGTGTCGTTTCCTGCCCGGAGACCTCACCGACGCTCCCCTTGGAGGTGGGAAACAGCCTGACCGCGCCCGGAAGCTGGAGATCCGCCCTGGTCAGAAGGTCGAAGCGTTCGCCAATGGGAATCGGGCGGAGCTCGTTCCCGTGGAGCCGATTCAGTCGTTCCGGGGGAAGTGCCCTGAATTGCCACCTGTGGAACGCGAGCCGGACCGCCTGTGAACGTCGTCGATTCCAGCGGTTGGATCGAGTACCTCTCCGGAGGTCCGAACGCGGCTTTCTTTCGCGAACCCATTGAGAATGAGGAAGCCCTCCTCATTCCGACGTTGAGCCTGCTTGAGGTGTACCGACACCTGCTTCGCCACCTGGGTAGGGACCAGGCACTAGACATCGTCGCCGCAATGCGCCAGGGGACGGTCATAGACCTCGACGATTGCCTGGCGTTGGACGCTGCGGAGTTGGCTGTCGCCATGAAGCTCGCCCTCGCCGACAGCATCGTGCTTGCAACCGACCGGGCACACCGTGCCGTGTTCTGGACCCAGGATGCCAACTTCGAAGGGCATGAGGGGGAACGACTCAGGCGGAGATCCTGAGCACCTGAGGGAGCCAGCCAACAAAGGCTTGGACCTGCCGGGGTCTGCCCCGTCCTCTCGCTGGATACGTGACTCACCAAGGAACAGCTTCGCCTCGTTGTTCTGGTAGCACTTCTGTGCTACAATTCAGGGTGATGTCTACTCCCCTGCTTGAAGGAGTCGAATGATGCAGCGTAAAGTCACCCTCCGGAAAATGGGCGGCTCGGTCGGCGCCACACTTCCCAAAGACATCGCTGAGCGCCTACATGTCCAGGAAGGCGACGAGCTCTTTGTGGTCGAAACGGATGAAGGCGTCCTCCTCACGCCCTACGACCCAGAGTTCCAGAAGGCCATGGCCGCCTACAAGCGTACCGCCAACAAGTACCGAAACGCCTTGCGCGAACTCGCCAAGTGACCTCATCCCTCGGGGAGCCGGGCTGGGTCCCACGTGCCGCCATCGAGGCGGCGCATGCCGACCAGATCCGGACCCACGGCGGACAACCTGGACTCCGGGATGAAGGCCTTTTGGACTCTGCAATCGCTCGCCCCCAACATCGATGGAGGTACGACTCGGACTCTGACCTCGCCGACCTCGCAGCGGCCTACGGCTTTGGCCTCATCAAGAATCACCCCTTCTTCGATGGGAATAAGCGGATCGGATTCATCACCGCAAACATGTTCCTCATCCTCAACGGACATGAGATCGAGGCCCCCGAACCGCAGGTCGTCGACATCACCCTTCGAGTCGCTGACGGGTCTCTCACTGAGCGTGAGTTCTCGACATGGATTCGATCTGTCCTCACCCCGCTTGATCGATAGCTTCCGCGATGCCTGTCCGACTCGACTGGTTTCGAGGCCAGGCGGATGCGGCGAGCGCTTGACTTCCATGTGGCGGGAGGCCAGTGCGCTGCTTGGAGCCGGGCCACTTGCTGGACGGTCTGGAGATGATCGAGAAGCGGGCGGCGGCTGATCACGTGCTGCTTCGGCACTCATTGGACCGGTATGGCACGGCCATCGCGAGACCGTCGTGCGTTCAGCCACCGAGGATCTCGTTCAGGCCCTCGACGACGCGAGCGACCTCCTCGTCTGAGGCCCGAGCGAGAGGTCGCCCGATTCGTTCTACGGATAACGTCCGGATCTGGCTGATCTTGATCCAGGATTCCTTGGGAAGCCCTGTCGCGTTGGATTCCAAGGTCAGGGGAAATCCTGCTCGGGGCCGCTGGCTCGTGAGGGCGACAGCGATCACCGTTCCTGATCGTTCATTGAATACGTCGTGACTCAGGATAAGCACCGGACGGTGGCCTGCTTGCTCGTGGCCACGAGCGAGGTTCAAGTCGGCCCAACGAACCTCGCCTCTCAGTATTCGGGCCACGAGGCGAGCTCGGAATCCATGCCTTCCTCGGCAAATGCCTTCTCCTCGTCACGATTGAGCTTCGCGGCCTCCCGAGCCAGGCGCGTGCGGGTCAACCGCTCCAGCTTCTCGGCGACGGCAGCCTCGATTGCCTGGCTTCGATTCGGAAACCGCCGCTGGGCGATCAATTCATCAAGCTCCCCGAGGATCTCGGAATCAAGCGTCACGGCGACTTTTCTCTTCGGCATCACACGTCTCCCAGTTGGTATGACGTAAGATCATACCCTCGCATTTGTGGCAAGGTCAAGTCTCCCCTGAGCTCTGCCTGACAGACCGCGTGACGCTGGCGCGGATCGTCCGCCGGGTGAATACTTCACGCGACCAGCCGCGCAGCGTCCGCTGCAACGCGTGGGCCCGCACTGTTGCTGGCTTTCTCGGCCGCGATCTGTCGCTTCGATTCCATACCGAAGCTTGTGCCCGCGCGGCAGAGTTGCACTGACCCTTTGACAGCGGGAGGATCCAATGAGTCACGGATCCAGGGCGCCTTCGTGGTGGCACACGATCCCCGGTGTCCTCACTGCCGTGGCCGCATTGATCACGGCAGTGTCGGGTTTCCTTCTCGCCGTGCATCAGGCCGGGTGGCTGAGAGGCTACTCACCCGAGATCGCGGCAGAAGCGAGTGAATCCCTGCGCAGCGAGGGAGGCGGGCTCACGCCTGAGACACGCTCACCAACACTGTCGAGTGATCGCGCAGCGCCGGCTCTCGTTCCCTCCATGAGCCAAATATCACTAGGTCAAGCGCGGTATTCGCTTCTCGATGTGCAACTGGAACCGCAGAGTCCCCAGAGCTTCGCTTTGTCGATTGCGGTGCGGATGACGAGTCATTCGTCCCATGCTCAGAACTTCTGGGACGCCTCCTTCCGCCTGTTTGTGGACGACGTGCCACGAGCACCTGTGAGCAATCTCAACAAGGTTGTCGCGGGCCACAGCGCCGAAGACGGGGTCGTTCGGTTTGTCGTTCCGCAGGGTGCGGAGTCTCTCGTACTGCAGATTCGTCACAATGCGGAAACGGCGCTCATCCCACTGGAGCGGAGCCGGCACTGAGATGGGTTCCTCACCCTTGCAGACGTCTTTGATGAAGCGATTCGCCATGCACCTGCCAGGACGGTCGAGGCGCCTCCCGCACCCGAGCCGCCCGGATTGCTGATCGCCTCCAGGCTAGGCCGACACCGACCGCGCGCGCTTGAGGAGCACGGCCCGCTCCCGCTCGTTCTCGGTCATCGACGCCGCGAGCGCGAAGGCGGCTCGCGCTTCCTGCACGCGACCCGCCCGCTCGAGAAGGTCGCCGCGGACCGCCGGGAGGAGGTGGTAGCGTTCGAGCGACTTCTCGCCTTCGAGCCTCGCGATCAACTCGAGGCCGGCATCTGGGCCGAACGCCCGGCCGACGGCCACCGCCCGATTCAGCTCGACGATGGGCGACGGCATGAGTTGGGAGAGCGCGTCGTAGAGCGCGGCGATGCGCTCCCAGTCGGTGTCGTCCTCGGAGGCCGACCGGGCGTGGCAGGCCGCGATGGCCGCCTGGAGGGCGTAGGGACCAAACCCGCCCCCGAGCTGCTGGGCACGGTCGAGGGCCTCGATTCCGCGCCCGATGTGCAGCCGGTCCCAGCGCGCCCGGTCCTGGTCCATGAGCAGAATCGCCTCGCCATCCGGGCCCACCCGTGCCGACAGTCGAGAGGCCTGCAACTCCATGAGCGCCACCAGCCCATGCACCTCCGGCTCGTGGGACGCCAGGCCGGCGAGCACACGCCCCAGCCTGAGGGCGTCCCGGCAGAGCTCCGGCCGGATCCAATCCCTTCCCGAGGTGGCGGCGTACCCCTCGTTGAAGACCAGGTAGATGACCTCGAGCACCGAGGCGAGTCGTTCCGGCAGATCCCGCTGGGGAGGGAGCTCGAACGGGATGTTCGCCTCGCGCAGCGTTCGCTTGGCGCGCGCAATTCGCTGCCCGAGGGTGGGGGAGGGGACGAGGAACGCGCGCGCGATCTCCTCGGTGGAGAGGCCACCTACCAGCCGGAGCGTGAGGGCCACCCTCGCCTCGGTGGAGAGCACGGGGTGACAGCAGATGAAGACCAGCCGCAGCACCTCGTCCTCGATGGGCTCGCCCAGGCGCTCGTCGGGCTCCTCGACGGAGCCTGTGGCCTGAAGCTCACCGCCGATCTCCTGATGCTTCCGGTCCGCCAGCTTCCGGTGTCGCACACGGTCGATGGCCTTCCGGCGCGCCACTGTGGCGAGCCAGGCGCCCGGGTTGTCCGGGACGCCCGACTCGCTCCATTGCTCCAGGGCGGCCACCAGCGCGTCCTGCGCAAAGTCCTCCGCGTGACCGACGTCCCCGACCACTCGGGCCAGCCCGGCGACGATGCGGGCCGACTCCATGCGCCACACCGCCTCGACCGTGCGCCGGACAGCGACGTCGACGGTGCCCTCCTCACCGGACACGACCTCGGGGTCCGTGTCGCGGTCCTCCGCAGTCATGCCGGTTCGCGAGGCCCGACGTAGTTCCCGTCCTTCACCCACACCGTTTCCACCGGCCGGACCTCCATGGAGAAGCCGAGCTCCCAGCCGATCTGGGCGGCCGGGTGCAGCGAGGCGATCTCCGTCGCCTCCTCCAGGCTGTCCGCCTCGATGAGAAAGAACGATCCCACCACCTCCTTGGCCTCGGCGAACGGCCCGTCCGTGACCGACGGACCGTCCGGTCCCGGACGGACATGCGCTCCGTGGCGATGCTGGAGAGAGGCCACGTCGAGGACCTTCCCCGTCCCGTTGAACTTCTCGTCGTGGGGCCGGCACCGCTCACCGAGCGCCTTCCTCTCTTCGTCGGTCATGGAGTCGAAGGCGTCGGGGGCGTAGTAGCCCAGGCAGAGGTACTTCATCAGGACACCCCCTTTGCGCGGCTCCGGGTGGCCGGGTCGCCCAGCTCGAAGTCGCCCACTTTCTCCTGCACGTCTTCGGGGAAGTCGTCGAACTCCTGCACCTGACGGACCTCGATGATCTCATTGTCACCCATGGGCGCCTTCCTGGCCCACTCCACCGCCTCTTCACGGGAAGCCACGTCGATGATCCAGTAGCCACCCACGACCTCCTTCGCCTCCGCGAACGGACCGTCCGTCACAGTGGGCTTCCCTCCGGAATAGCTCACGCGAAAGCCCATGGACGGTGGGTGGAGTCCGTCGAGAGCGAGCAACACGCCCGCCTTCTGCAGCTCCTCGTTGTAGGCCATCATCCTCTCCACACCCTCGGCGTCGGGCGTGGTGCCGGGCGCGGCGTCCTCGTATCCTTTGGGGATCACCAGCATCATGAATCGCATCGTGGAGCTCCTCTGGGCTTCAGGCGTGTATCGGGCCGGGTCCGAATCGCTCGTCCGGGCGATCCCTTTTCGGCCCCTTCACATATGCGTCGAACGACGGCCGCCGATTTCGACAACGCTGTGCTGAGTTGGGAGCGACGGTACGCAGGGATCACCACCCATCCCGACGTGCTCTTGAGGCCGCGTAGGGTTCACCTGCGTTCACGCACCGGGCTTCTTCCCCACGAACACATCAAGCTCGACCCCAGCCATTCCGGAATGGTCGAATGAGACTCGCTCGGGCGAAAAGCCCGTCTCAGACATCAGGCCCATCCACGCCTCCCTGGAAAACAACCCTTCGATATGTCGATCGTGTTCAACCCGCACTGACCCGTCCTCGCCACGCAAGAGATAGGCGTAATCTACCGTGTAGACATCATCCTCTGGGTCCGGGTCCCACGTCCATTCCAGGTATCGCATGCCACGATGTTTACCGTCCACTCCTCCCGATCGTGTCGACGGTCCGAACGTTTCCCTCACATGATCAGGGGCGAATACCGCCGCGCCACCAGGCTTCGTATGCACGTAGGCTGTTTCCACCGCCTTCCTCAGCTCCTCCCGCGTCGTCATGTACATGATTGCATCATGGACGAACACCGCGTCGAACACCCGACCCAGTCGAAAAGTCCTCATGTCTCCTTCGAGATGCTCACACTCGGGGTTGAGGCTTCGACTCACCGCAAGCATCTCCCTCGAGGGATCCAGCAAGGTGAGCTCGAAGCTCCTTTTCAGATGCCATGCATTGTTTCCGCCGCCGCTGCCTAATTCAAGAAGTGAACGCGGAGTGTATTCGCACGAGTCCATGAGAAGCCGAGCGTAGAAGTCCGCCTCCTCCGCGTAGTCCTCGGGGGCAGACAGCAACGGCCACCACGACGCCAACTCATGATAGAGCTTATGCTTCACGCTGGAATGCCTCTCCTCACCGATCCGAATCGCTGGCCTTGGTGCTACCCAGGCGCTAGCTTGCCGATCATCGGTTGATGCAGGGGGGCGCGCGACGCCTCCGATCGACGGGCCTCAGGTTTAGCGCCAGCGTATCCACATCGCTCCCTTGGGGCGGCCTCATACAAAGAATGACGACGATCCAACTCCTCTCCCTCAAGGAGGCCTTCGTGCTTTCTCCAATCATTCGGGCTGCGATGGCGGCCTTGAAATGTTTCACACGGATTGAGACGACCGGGGGTTTGCAGTTGTCTGCGGGCTCCGGGTCTCCGCGAGGGCGGCGAGCGCCAGGGAGAGCTGCCGCAGTTTCAGGTTGTCCTCCTTCCTGCGATGCCGGGCCGCTGCGAGCTGGGTCCGGCGCTCCTGGTGGATCCGCTCCGCCTCTCCGAAGTGCATGGCGGCCGGCGTGACGTATCCGATTCCGCTGTGGAGCCGGTCGTGGTTGTACCACCGGACGATCTCATGCATGGCCGCTTCCGCCTGCTGGCGTGAGGAGAGTTCGTCCTCGTGAAGCGGCTCCCCGTGAGTCCGAAGGGCTCGCTCCACGAACTCATTCTGCTCCGGTGTTTGGGGGTGGATCCGGGTGTGGCCGACCCCGTTTTCCCGGAGCACGCGGGCAAAATCGCCGCTTATGAACGCGCTCCCGGTGTTGCTCTGGATCGTCACCCGGGCTCGGTCTTCCTCGGCCAGGGTCTCCAGGGCCGTGAGCGCCGCCAGCGAGACCGTCTCCCTATCCATCGAGCGAAGCAGCTCCCAGTAAGGGATGAACCGACTGAACACGTCCAGGAAGACCAGCAGGTAGTACGTCCGACCTTCGACCTTCACGTAGCGCAGGTCCGTCTGCCGCAGCTCGGGGTGCCTCAAAAGGGTGGCGTGGTCCTCCAGGCTCCAGGCGTTTTTTCTAGATCCAGGTTCTCCGCCGTGACCTCGGCGATCACCTCCTTGAGCCGACGGTTCTCGGCTTCCAGCCCCTCGAGTTCCGCCGATCGCTTGCCCTTCTTCTCGAACAGGCGATCCGCGTTCTCGAAGAGCTGGTCCCGCCACCGGTAGTAAAGCGTGGCGCTGATCTGGTGACGGCGGCAGACCTCCGCGACCGACGTATCCCCATCGAGCCCCTGCAGCACGATCTGCACCCGCTGGCGGGCCGTGAACGTTCGACGATTCTTCATCGTTCCTCTCCTCGGCAAGGGCCTCCTCCAGATTAGCTCTGCCGGAGCGGAACCGCACACAACTTCAGGCCCTCCGTGTCTCAATTCGTCGGAAACTTTTCATCTCCAGCTGAGTGGGTCGCATTGGGACTGCCGTGACGGACTCCCGACACACTCAAGATCCTCGGCCCGTACGTGGGGAGATCAGGACCCACGTATAGGCAGCATATCAACTCGAACGTCTCAAATGTAAGGGGGTCACGTGGCAACCGGATCTTCTCAGGCACCGGCCCAAACGGAGTCGGCTCCAAGCTCCGCGCAGACACAGAAGGAGCGGCTGTTTCCGTGGGTGAAGCCGTACTACAGCGACCCGCTCACTCTGACGAGTGGGAAGGGGGTCTGGGTTAAGGATGACACCGGGCGGGAGTACCTTGATTTCTTTGCAGGTATTCTCACAACCTCTGTGGGGCACTGCAATGAAGCTGTGATCGCACGAGTGGAGGACCAGATGCGTCGCTTGGGGCATACCTCCGCCTTGTACATCACCGAGAACCAGCTTGAAGTCGCAGAGACACTCATCTCTCTCGCTCCCGACGGATTAACCCGGGCCGCGTTCACCAACAGCGGTACGGAGGCGAACGAGACTGCCATCATGGCAGCGCAGCTCTTCACAGGAAGGAGCGAAGTTGTTGCGCTTCGCTACGCTTACTCTGGCCGAAGCATTCTTGCCACGAACTTGTCGGCGCATGCAGGCTGGCGGCCTCTCCCTACCTCGGTGGCAGGGATCTGCCATGCTCGCAGTCCATATGTCTATCGGTCTCCGTTGGGACCAGACGCCACGGAGGAGGATCAGGTCAATTTCTTCATTGACGACCTGGTCGAGACCATCGAAACGACCACGTCGGGGCGACCTGCGGCACTGATCGTTGAACCGATTCAAGGTGTGGGCGGTTTTGTCGTTCCTCCGCCCGGTTACCTGAACCGGGCAGCGGAAGTGATCAGGAGCTACGGTGGCCTATTCGTTTGCGACGAGGTTCAGACCGCTTTTGGGCGCACGGGCGAGCGGTGGTTTGCCTGCGAGCACGACTCCGTCGACCCGGACATCATGGTCATGGCGAAGGGAATAGCAAATGGATTTCCGGTGGGGGCTGTGCTAGCTCGCGCGGAGATTGCGGACGCGTGGACGGCCAATTCCATCTCCACCTATGGAGGGAATCCGATATCGATGGCGGCCGCGTCCGCCACACTTGATGTCATGCAGGCTGAAGATACTCCGGGTCGATCTTCCGTTCGGGGAGCACAGGTCAGAAGGGCGTTCTTGACCTTGGCCGACAAGCATGAGTGGATCGGAGACGTACGCGGCAAGGGCCTGATGCAAGCCATGGAGATCGTGACCGATCGGCGCACTCGGGAGCCCGATCCCGGACGCGCCTTGGCAGTGCTCGAGGCGGCTCGAGCAGCGGGTGTCCTGGTTGGCGTGGGAGGACTGCACGGACACGTGGTCCGCGTGGGGCCCTCGATGCTCGTCACCGAGGACGAGACAGCTGAGGCGCTGAGCCGACTGGAACATGCCTGCGAGATCGCGGCGAGCCAAGACTGACTTCATGTACTGCTCACAAGACACACGGGGCACAGGACGTTCAATCGCACGGCGATCTTCTGACGGCCGTGCCGGGCACTACAGCAAGGAAGGACGCAATGAATGGAGGACTTCCGATTTCAGGATGGCTTCTCCTGGTCGCGACCATCGTCATCCCTTTTTCTTTGGTGCTGACTTTCTTCTTCGCCCACTACAATGACTCTGACCGAAAGAGTCAACGCGTCTCCGATCGAGATGCCCGCGTGACGAAAGGCAACGTAGCCTCCACCGAGCATCGGAGGGGTCAATGAATCTTGGCGACTCGCCGACTATCATCGGCATCGTTGTCCTGTACTTCATCGTCCTATTGTTGATAGCCGCTTGGGCGAGAAAGGCGGGCACAGATGTGGCCGGGTATTATGTAGCGGGGAAGAAGCTTCCTTCGTGGGTGATCGGGTTCAGTCACAACACAACCGGGGAGAGCGCGTGGCTACTCCTGGGGCTGACGGGTATGGCCTATGCTGTTGGGATTCACGCCCTATGGGTCGTATTCGGTGAAGTCATCGGCGTCGCGCTGGCTTGGGTGCTTGTGGCGCGGCCGTTCAAGGAGTACACGGACCGGTATGATTCGATCACAGTTCCGGATTTTCTGGAGGATCGCTTCAAGGACCGAACGAACACCCTTCGCTGGATCAGTGCCTTCATCATATTCTCAATGGGCGCGTTCTATGTGGCCGCTCAGCTCACGGCGTCCGGAAAAGCGTTTGAGGAGTTCCTGGGCACCAGCTACCAAGTCGGCGTCCTCCTTGGAGCTGCGGTAATCCTCTATTACACGACCGTTGGGGGCTTCAAGGCAGTGGCGTATGCGGATCTCCTGAACGGGATCCTCATGTTCGGGTGCTTGTTGACGCTTCCGATCGTCGGAATCATTGCCGCGGGCGGCTGGAGCGAGATGTGGGCTACGCTGAATGCTCAGGATCCAGCTCTGCTCGACATCTTCGGAGGGCTCGGGCTCGGATACCCTGCGGTCGCGGCCATACTCAGCTTCGTGGGGATCGGATTCGCATTCCTTGGCTCCCCGCAGTTGGTGACCCGCTTCATATCGGGACGGGATCGCCAGAGCGTGACGGACGCCAGCCTCATTGCCGTCAGCGTGATCGTAGTGTTTGGCTTGGGTGCCGTGTTCACGGGCATCGCCGGCCGCGCGCTATTCCCGGGACTGGCCGATCCCGAGACGATCTACCCGGTGCTCGGCTCAGCCCTTTTCCCTGCTGTCTTCACGGGTCTCTTCCTGGTCGTCCTCCTGGCGGCGATGATGTCGACGACAGACTCATTGTTGATCCTCGTGTCCTCGGCAGTGATCCGGGACGTGGTACAGAAGGTGTTCAATGTGGATTACAGCGAGCGAACGCTGTCGAGGTTGGGGAAGGCAGTCACTGTGGTGCTCGGCGTCGCCGCTCTTCTGTTGGCTCTCCAGGAGGCGAGAGTCATCTTCTGGTTCGTGCTCTTCGCATGGTCCGGGATGGCATCGGCGTTCACGCCCGTGATCCTTTGCGCACTGTTCTGGAAACGCACGACTCGAGCGGGGGCGATTGCTGGAATGAGCGCCGGCTTCCTGACGACCGTGATCTGGGTGATGTGGATCAGGGAGCACTTTTTCGATCTGTACGAAATGATCCCAGGATTCGCGATGGGCTTTGCCGCAACCATCGTCGTGAGCCTATTCACCGAACCGCCGGAGGGAGCGGATGAAGACTTTGAGGCTGTGCAGCGAGTGGTAGGCTCCCCATTCCGTGCCACGACCATGAGGGATCAGGTGGTGGCCTCTTCTTCTCCTGTCGCGACCGATGGCACGCCGTCGGTGGCCCGGGAGGGCGACCGGGATTCGTGATACACCGGGAATCGCCTGCTGGGCAG
>SLCK01000108.1 GCA_007125845.1 Gemmatimonadota bacterium | reverse complement strand
TTGCCTTCCCCGTATACGACGAGGAGGAGGGACGTGAACGGGTGGTCCTCGTGTGCGAAACCAGGGAGCGGGACGAGGAGGCACGCAGCCGCCTGGTGGAGGCAATCCGTACCGAAGTTCAGGAGGCGTCGACGGTGGCGGTGGACCACGTCGTGCTTGTGGCGCCCCGGACGATTCCCAAGACCTCCAGCGGGAAGCGCCAGCGAGCACTCGCCCGCGAGCGGTACCTGAAGGAGCGCCTCCACCCCGCCCGCCGAGGCCGGCTCGCCCTCCCCGTGGCCCTCCTCCGCTCGGGAGCGGGACTCGTGTGGATGCGGGTTCGGAAACTGCTCGGCCGCTGAGGCCGGTCTCCGGCCTCGATCCGCCGATTTCAACCCCCGGAATCCGCCGGCACCTCGATCTCCACGACCCCTCGGCCGCCGTCCACGCGAATGCGATCCCCGTCGCCGATCGCCTCCGTGGCCCCTCGCACACCGAGCACGGCGGGAACGCCGTATTCCCGGGAGATCACCGCAGCGTGGGAGAGAACGCCCCCCGTCTCCGTCACCACCCCGCCGATCCTCGAGAAGAGCGGCGTCCACCCCGGGTCCGTGAAGGACGTGACCAGGATGTCTCCCTTCGAGATCCTCGAGGCCTCGGCCAGACTGGACAGCACACGCGCCCGCCCGGACACCTCACCGCTGGAGCAGGCCGTGCCCTGGAGAAGCGAGCCCTGTCCCCTATCCGACCCCCCGTTCGGATCCGTTTGCCGGAAATGCACCCCGATCTCACCGGGATTGTCGAAGTTCCGAAACGACCGATACGCCTCCCGCCCCCGTGCCACCTCGACCCGGGCCCGGGACGGCTGGAGCCGTCCCTCCAGGAGATCGGCGACCGTCCTCCACGGCAGGCACCAGACGTCTTCCGTTCTCTCGAGAGCCCCCGCCTCCACCAGCCGTCGCCCCGCCTCGAGCGTCCAGAGCCGAACGAGGTAGTAGGCGAAGCTGGAGTGATCGCGCATCTCCTCGCGCCACCACGCATAGCGACGCATGCGCTCCAGCTTGCGCCGCAGGTCGAAGCGCAGGAAGGGACGCCAGCGGAGGTCGGCGAGGATTCCTTCCAGGGTCTCCCGGTAGCGGCGATGGAGCGCCTCCTCCTGGTGCTCGGAGTCGTGAGCGGAGTCGTCCTCCTCCAGAGCCCTCTCCATCAGCGCGCAGACATGTTCCAGGTCCTCCGCCCACCGCGGCTCCTGGATGTCCAGCTCCCTGCGGCCCCGGTGGCGCCAGCGCCACGCGAAGGCGCGCACCGTCGGCTCATCCAGCTCGGCCCCGGTTGCCCGGAGCTCCCGCACCACCTTCCGCAGATCCTTCATCGCCCGCAGGTGCGAGAGATCGCGCAGTCCGGCCAGGAGGGCGGACCCATCGACCTTCCGGCCCAGCGCCCGCTCGACCCGACCCAGGCTCTCGTCCAGATCGCGCTTCGCGTTCGCCGTGTTGTAGATCGTGGTGAAGTAGGTGGTCTCGGTCTCGAGATAGAGCTCCGAGATCAAGGTGCGGTAGCGCTCCCGGAAGACGTCGCCGGAGAGCGCGGGGAGCTGATCGGGAGCGAGATCGAAGGGGCGCCTGCGATCTTCCGCCCCGGCGACGAACGCTCGATTCGCCGCCAGCCCCTCCCGGTACAGGCGCTTGAGGGCGAGAAGCGTCGGGAGCGCGGCGACAACGCCCCGGAGCGAGATCGGGGTGGTCCGGGGCTCGAAGTCGGCGTCGACCCGGACCCCGAGGTCCGCGTGGAAGGCGGCCTCGTCGTAGCCCGGAACCCGCTCGAGAGCACGCTTGACCTCTCCCAGGTTCCAGTACGGCCGCCCGAAGAACATCCGGCCCCACTCCGCCTCGTGGTCCGGGGGCACGAGGCGAAGCCGCTTGAAGTAGCTCGGCATCGAGCGCGAGAGCGCGTCGTCGTAGAGCGACCACATGAAGGGCGTGCATACGTCGGACGCCACACCCCCGTCCCGGAAGTCGGCCGTCGTCCACTCCCCGAGCTCCGGGGTGAAGGCGATGCTCGTGATGGGCCGCGCCTGGAGAATGAAGAGCTCTCCCCCGGCGAAGGCCCATTCGACGTCCATCGGCCGGCCGAAGTGGAGCTGGATGGCCCGGCACGCCTCGACGAGCTCCGCGAGCCGGTCGCCGGAGAGGCTCGACGCCTCGGCCTCCTCCGGGTCGACGGGCACCTCCACCGTGCCCTCCGGCCCCGACACGATCTTCGCCCGCTTGCACTGGATGGTGCGCTCGAGCACCTCCCCCGTCGTCGCCCCCACGACGTAGCGGTCCGAATGGACCCGCCCGGAGACGACGCCCTCCCCGAGGCCGAAGGCGGCCTCGACGAGCATCTCCTCCTCCCGGCCCGAAAGCGGGTTCACGGTAAAGCACACTCCCGAGGCCTCGGCGTCGACCATCTCCTGCACGATTACGGCCATGGGGCCGGCGGTCGCACCCGTGCCCTCGTATGCGCGAACCCGCGAGGACCAGAGCGATGCCCAGCACCGCTTGATCGCGTCCAGGAGCGCGGTCCCGTCGCGCACGTTGAGAACCGTCTCGTACTGGCCGGCGAAGCTCGCTCCCGCCAGATCCTCGCGGGCCGCGCTCGAGCGGACGGCCACGGCCGTGCCTGGCTCGAAGGCCTCTTCATGGGTGGAGGTGAGGATGTCCTCGAGCTCCCGCGGGAACTCCAGCCCACGGAGTCGATCCCGGAAGCGCTGAAGCTCCTCCGTATCGGCGGCCGGGCCGGGGGCGGTGAGGCGCCGCTCCTCCAGGAACCAGGTGAGGGCGGCGTCCGTGACGACGAATCCCGGCGGAACCCGCGCGCCCGCTCCGATCAGCTCGCCCAGCGCCCGGGCCTTCCCACCGACGAGTCGTCCATCGGGGGTCGCGGCATCGCCGAGGGACAGGACGAGCGACTCCCGAGCCCTGGCCGGGCCGGGACCGTGACTGCGACCCCGTGCGACGTCATCGCGCAAACGTGGATCCATCGCGACCTCGTGGTCAATGCCGTGGCGTAGAAGGCCGTCTCTACGCACGGGCTCTACGTTTCGGCTCTACGCCCAGACTCTCCGCTCAGGCGGAGGCGACCCGCGTTCCGAACTTCACTCGCGTCTCCAGACCTCGCCGCGAATGCTCCACCAGGTCCCTGTCGAACGTCAGCACCCCGGGCCGCGCAAGAAGGATCACGGTCGAACCGCCGAAGGAAAAGTAGCCCTTCTCCTGGCCCCGTGAGACCGTCCCCGGGGAGTGGGTCTGGACGATCCTGCCGACGAGGAGAGCACCCACCTCCACGAGGAGTAATGGTCCGAAGTGCTCGCTCTCGAGCAGCGTCACCGTACGCTTATTCAGAAAACTGGGAGCGCCGGCGTCCAGGGCAATGGGATGCACGGAGTGGAGCCGGTGGCCGCTCGTTCGGGACTCGTGGGCGATCCCACCGTCCGGGAAGTGGAACCGGTGGTAGTCGGCCGGGGCGAGGCGCACGACCAGGGCGCTGCCGTCCGCGTACGCGCGGCCGTGGCTGGCGTATGGCGCGGTGCCGGCCGTAGGGCTGGTTGCGGGGCGGGCGGGCACGCCGCCCAGGAGCTCGGTCAGCTCGACCCGTCGCCCCTTGATCGGGAGCCGGGTGCCCTCGAGGGCAGGAAAGACCAGGGCGCGCCCATCCGCCGGGGAGATCAGGTGGTCCGGGGTCGGATCGATCGGCCTCGCCTCGGGCCCCAGCCGGCGGGTAAAGAAGTGGTCCATCGACTCGTACGCCTCCAGCGGCAGCTCGATCTCATCCACGTTCACGTCGAGCGTGCGGACGAAGCGAGGGATTCGACGGCGGCTTCCCCGCCGACGCTGAATCCATCCGTACAGGCGGTTGATCGCTCTCCGCGCCAGGACGTGGTGGGTCAGGAGGCGGGAGATCGGGCTCCCGTAGAGTCGGTCGAGCCCACTCCCACCGAAGACCTTCTCCACAACAATCTCACCGGTCTCACGGTCCACGAATCGCGTGGGCTCGTTGTTCATGCGGGCAGGTCATCGCCCAGTGAGTCGGGGATCACGCAACCTCCCGGGAGGGGTGCACCATCGGTCGCACGGACAGTCCGGAGGCTGATACGGATAGTGTGGGACACGGTGTTGAGGCAACCGTAGGTCGGGCCAAGGCGGGCGAGCCCCGGCCAGCTCCCGCCAGCCGCATTCTGCCCGGACTTGGCCCCTTCAACTATCCAAACGCACCCGAACCATCCCCAGGATGAAGTCCGCGACTCTGATCGGGAGCGTTCCATGGCAGCATGGCCGGCACTCCCTCCCCAGGCCCGGATCTCGGACCGGCTTCAGGCGGTGCGGGACCCGAAGGGAGAGCTCTGCGTGCGACTGGCGTCGCCGGATCCGCGCAGTCTGAGCTTCCTCCGGGCGCTGAAGCATCGGAGGTAGGACCGCCGGATCGGGGTCTGGCGCGTCCCCGAAACCGCTCGATCTCTCGAGACTCTCCGCCGGCACTTTCCCGAGCTCCCCCGAGACCTCCAGGAGATCCCTGAGGTTTCGCTTGCGGAGGAAGCGGAAGCCGTCCAACCGAAACCCGAAGTCGCTGCGAAAGGAGACGCCCGGCCCGATGACGCTCCCGTTCCCGCTGATGCTCCCCTCCCCGGAACCGACGCCGTTAAGTTGGAGGCGCTGCAAGCTCGAGAGCTGAAGGAGATCCGGAACGAGCCGGTCCTCAAGGAAGTCCGCGAAGAGTTGCTTCTGGCCGGGTACAGCCCGCGGACCCGGAAAGGCTACTTCGGTTACATCCGGCGCTTCGCCACCTGGTCTCAGGTCCCGCTGGAGGAGACCACCGCCGCCCACGTGCGTGGCTACCTCCTCCACCTCGTGGCCGAGCGCCGACTGTCCAGATCCGTTCGGGGCCAGGCGCTGAACGCCTTGCGGTTCCTTACCGACAAAGTGCTGGGCCGCCCGACCGAACTGGACCGCATTCCCGTATCTCGACGGGAGAAGGTGCTCCCCGCGATCCTCAGCAGTGACGAGGTAGAAGCCCTCATCCGGGGAGCGCGCCATCCGGCCCACAGCGCCCTCCTCATGCTCCTCTATTCCGGCGGGCTTAGGGTGAGCGAGGTGGTGCGACTCCGCCCGGAAGACCTGGAGGCCGAGCGCGGACTCCTCAGGATCCGGCAGGGAAAGGGCCGCAAGGATCGCTACACCCTGCTGTCCCAGCGCGCCCTGAAGGTCGTGCGCAGGCACCAGCGGATGACCCCTCCCTCCCAATGGCTGTTTCCCGGAGTCGACCCCCGAAGGCCGCTCACCGTCCGCACCGTCCAGAAAGCGGTGCAGAGGGCCGCAAAGAAGGCCGGTATCACCCGGAAAGTCACCCCTCACGTCCTACGGCATTCCTTCGCCACCCACCTCCTCGAGGCCGGAACCGACCTCCGCTACATCCAGATGCTCCTGGGCCACTCGAGCACCCGCACCACCGAGATCTACACCCGGGTGAGCCGCCGCGACCTGTCCCGCATCCAGAATCCCCTCGACGCCCACGGGGACTGAGCGACGGGAGTACCTGGAATTGGGGGGATCCGGTGGGCTGGTGAGGGCGCGCCCTTCCCTGCCGGCCTGCCGCGAGGACACTCTTCCCCGGCGGCCACGGTAACGGCGCAGTAGTCCCGGCTCGCTTGAGCGCTCCTTCCTTGCATGAATCAGGACATGCGCGGAATACTGAACGGAACCACAGCAGGCGACAGCGACCGCACAACACACCTTCGGGACTCAGCCGGTGGTGCGTCGGGTGAATGCAGGCCAGGCGTCGACAAGTTTCGAGGAAGCGACATGAAGGTATGGAGATCGTGGGCCTTGCGGTGAGGTCTTCCGTCTCTTTCGGTTCCAGCGCCTCTGGGGAGCGACGGTCGGCGAAGGGTCCCTGGGGCTGGGGCTACGGTCCGTGGTCGCAGGTCAAGGAGGAACGCTGGCGAACTGCCAATTGAGACTTAGCGAACTCCGTTCGCCAAGCTCACCGAGGCCGGACTCTTAGCGACCCAGTTCGCTGCTGGGACGTTATGCGAAAACCTCACTTCTGAAAGGGGACGATGTTGATGGGTCTCACAGCGAGGTACATGCCAAGCACGAAGAACCTCCCTGCGATT
>SLCK01000058.1 GCA_007125845.1 Gemmatimonadota bacterium | reverse complement strand
TGGAAGTGGAGTTGATCAGCCCGATCGCGATGGAGAAAGAGCTGAGGTTCGCGATTCGGGAGGGCGGCCGCACGGTGGGTGCGGGCGTCGTCACCGAGATCCTCGACTGACCTAGCGGAGAACAGGACTATGGCCGGCAGGATCCGAATTCGATTGAAGGCATTCGACCACTGGATCGTCGATCAGACGGCATCCGACATCGTTCGCACTGCGGAGAAGACGGGAGCCTCGGTCAAGGGACCGATCCCGCTCCCCACGAAGCGTGAGAGGTGGACGGTCCTGAAAGGACCGCACATCGACAAGAAGTCGCGCGAGCAGTTCGAGCTCCGGACGCACAAGCGACTGATCGACATCGAAGAGAGTCGACCGGCCACGGTGGATGCCCTGACGAAGCTGGATCTACCGGCCGGTGTGGACGTTCAAATCAAGGTGGACTGACGACCCGCCCCGGAGGCCGGAGCTTCGGATCTAGCCGAAGCTGCGAGGCCGGGGGCGTGAGAGAGGAACGGGGACGATGGCGGGACTGATCGGACGAAAGATCGGGATGACCAGGCTGTTCGACGACGAGGGGAAAGAGGTTCCCGTCACCGTCGTCCAAGCGGGTCCGTGCCCGGTGGTTCACATCAAGCGGCCGGAAATGGAATCCTACCGGGCAATCCAGCTTGGCTTTGGCCGGAAGAAGGCCAGGCGGAGCTCTCGAGCGGAGTTGGGCCACGCCTCGGGTGCGGGCCTCGACTACGCTCCCAGGGTGCTGCGTGAGTTCAAGGTCGGGGGCGAGGAGGAGTTCGAGCTCGGCCAGGAGCTCACCGTCTCGCTCTTCGAGCCGGGCGACCGGGTCAAGGTGGTTGGGACCTCCAAGGGTCGGGGGTTCCAGGGGGTCGTGAAGCGTCACGGGTTCGCGGGCCGACCCGCGTCCCACGGACACCCGATGTCCAGGACTCCGGGGTCGATGGGTCCGGGCACGGACCCCTCACGGGTCATCAAGGGCAAGAAGCTCCCCGGACAGATGGGGAACGCACGGACGACGGTCCGAAATCTACGGATTCTGAAAGTGGACCCGGAGCGGAACCTCCTTTTCGTGAAGGGTGGCCTGCCCGGGGCCCGACACAGTTACCTCTTCATCTCGAAGACGTAAGACATGGCCAAGGCGAGCTACTACAAGGCCGACGGAAAGAAAGGGCGAGCCCGGGCGCTTCCGGATTCCCTCTTCGACCACGTCGTCAACGAAGCCCTCCTCCACAAGGTCGTCAAGGCTCACCTGGCCAACCAGCGCCAGGGAACGGGTTCGGCCAAGAACCGGGCGGCGGTCAGCGGCGGGAGCCGCAAGCCGTGGAGACAGAAGGGTACCGGACGGGCACGGCAGGGATCGATTCGCTCTCCCCAGTGGGTCGGGGGCGGGCGCGCATTCCCTCCCCAGCCCCACTCCTGGCGTGAACGGGTTCCGAAGAAGGTACGGGCGGCTGCCCGCCGCTCCGCATTGAGCGCACGGGCCGGCGACGATCGGGTGGTCCTCGTCGACGGGTTCGAGTTCGAGGCACCAAAGACTCGCAAGCTGGTCACGTACCTGGAGTCGATCGGGGTGGAAGGGAAGACCCTGATCCTCACGGACGGGGTGAAGGAGAACGTGGTTCTTTCCGCGCGCAACGTGGGGCAGATCCTGGTGCGCCCGTTCGGAGAGGAGTCCACCTACGACATCTTGTGGGCAGGAACCGTGGTCATCGAACGCTCGGCGCTCGACGCGCTGGAGGACGGAAAGGCGGCCTCCAGTGAGGCGGCGAAAGCTGCAAAGGTGGAGCCGGACACTGCAAAGCCGGAACCGGAAGCCGCGCAGGCGGAATCGGCCGCTGCGACAGATGCGCCGTCCGACGACGCCTCGGAGCAGGTCGCCGAACCGGAGGAGGGGGACGATGCGTGACATCTTTGACGTGATTCTGGCGCCGGTGGTGACGGAGAAGGCCACCCTCGGGCAGGAAGAGGCCAACGTCTACACCTTCATCGTCCACAAGGACGCCAACAAGGCGCAAATCGCAGAGGCCGTCGAGGCGCATTGGGACGTCGTGGTCGAGGGCGTGAGGACGGCGAGGTACGTAGGAAAGGCTCGCCGGGGTCTGCTCGGCCAGCTGAACCGCCAGGCGCGGGTGGGCCGTCGACCGGCCTTCAAGAAGGCTATGGTCCAGCTCGCCGAGGGCGACCATATCGAACTCTACGAGATGGGCTGAGGAGCGATCATGGCTCTCAAGAAATTCAAGCCGGTGACGCCGGGAACGCGCTTTCGCACGATCCTGGACCGGTCGGAGATCACCCGCAAGGGACCCGAGCGCTCCCTCACGGAGCCGTTGCACGCGACCGGTGGACGGAACCATCACGGTCGGATGACGCTCCGGCGGCGAGGTGGGGGACACAAGCGGCGCTACCGAAGGATCGACTTCAAGCGCGACAAGATCGGCGTGCCTGGTCGGGTTGCCGAGATCGAGTACGATCCCAACCGCACGGCCAATATTGCCCTGATCACATACGCCGACGGCGAGAAGCGTTACATTCTTCAGCCCCGGGATCTGAAGGTGGGGGCCGAGATCGTCTCGGGGCCCGAGGCGGACATCGTGGTCGGCAACGCGCTTCCCTTGCAGCGGATCCCGCTCGGGACCGTGGTGCACAACGTCGAGTTGAAGCCCGGCAAGGGCGGTCAGCTCGCCCGCTCCGCTGGATCCGGGGTGCATGTGGTCGCCAAGGAAGGCGATTACGTAAGCGTCCGCCTCCCGTCCACCGAGGTCCGGCGACTCCGGAAGGAATGCGTGGCCACAATCGGGCAGGTCGGCAACGTGGATCACGAGCTCCGCTCACTCGGCAAGGCGGGTGCGGCCCGGTGGAAGGGGAAGCGACCGCACGTCCGCGGAGTGGCGATGAACCCGGTCGATCACCCGCTCGGTGGGGGAGAGGGTCGCTCCTCGGGCGGCAGGCCCCCCGTATCGCCATGGGGGAAGCCGGAAGGAGTGAAGACCCGGAAGAGCAAGAAACAGTCGAACAAGGACATCGTCCGCGGGCGGAGACGTGGAAAGGCCACCAGGTGAGGCCGCCGCACGCCGCCGTCGCATTCAGCATGGAAGAGATCTATGCCGCGTAGCGTAAAGAAGGGGCCGTACATCGACGAGAAGCTCCTCCTGAAGGTGGAGGGGATGAACGCCAAGGGCGAGAAGAAGGTGATCAAGAGCTGGGCGCGCTCGTCGACGATCCCTCCGGAGTTCGTCGGTCACACCATCGCGGTGCACAACGGCAACAAGTTCGTTCCCGTGTACATCACCGAGAACATGGTCGGCCACAAGCTGGGTGAGTTCTCCCCCACGCGGCTCTTCCGGGGTCACGGCGGAAAGCTGGCGGACAAGCGCACCCGGCCCCGCTGACGCGGCGCCTGCAAATCAAGGGAATCGGACCGGATGGCATCGGTGGAGACGAACGGAATGGAAGCGAAGGCGATAGCGCGATTTGTAAGGATGAGCCCGAGGAAGGTGCGGCTCGTGGTCGATCAGATCCGCGGACGCTCCGTCAACGAGGCGTACGCCCTGCTCCAGTTCTCGAAGAAGGCGGCGGCGGAGCCGGTGGAGAAGACGCTTCGCTCTGCCGTGGCCAACGCGCAATACAAGGGAGAGGACCGGGGAGAGGTGGTGGACGTGGACGACCTTTTCATACGGGAGGTCTTTGTGGATGAAGGGGCCACGCTTCGCCGTTGGCGGGCGGCCGCGATGGGGCGCGCCGCGCCGATTCGCCGCCGCACCAGTCACATCACCGTCGTGGTCGACACCAGGGAGTGAGCGGGACATGGGACAGAAGACACATCCGATCGGGTTCAGGCTGGGCGTCCTCAAGGACTGGAAGTCGCAGTGGTACGCCGAGAAGGATTTTCCGCGCCTCCTGAAGGAGGACGAGACGATCCGCAGGTACCTCGAGCGGCGGCTGGCGCACGCGGCCATCTCCTCGATCGGGATCGAGCGGAAGCCTTCGAAGATCGTGGTCACGATTCACACGGCCCGACCTGGGGTGGTGATCGGAAAGCGAGGCTCGGAGGTCGACAAGCTCCGAGACGAGCTCGGGGTGCTGACCAACTCCGAAGTCTCCGTGAATGTCGAAGAGGTGAAGCGACCAGAGCTCGACGCGCGACTCGTGGCCGAGAACGTGGCGCACCAGATCCGGAACCGGATCTCCTTCCGACGGGCGATGAAGCGGGCCATCCAGTCCGCGGAGCGCGCGGGGGCCGAGGGGATCCGGATCCAGTGTGGGGGGCGCCTCGGAGGGGCGGAGATCGCGCGGGTCGAGGGATACAACGACGGCCGCGTCCCCCTGCACACGCTGCGGGCGGACATCGACTACGCCAGTGTAGAAGCCAAGACGACCTATGGAACGGTTGGCGTGAAGTGCTGGATCTTTCTCGGTGAGATCGTGGACGAGCGCCGGGGCCGCACTTACTCCACCGACAGCTGAACAGGGATAGGGGACCATGCTCTCGCCGAAGCGAGTCAAATACAGGAAGCGACACAAGGGCCGGATGCGGGGCAAGGCTCGGCGCGGAAACACCGTCGCCTTCGGCGAATTCGGTCTCCGCGCCTCCGAGCCGGCGTGGATCACGAATCGGCAGATCGAGGCCGCGCGTATCGCGATGACCCGCCACATCAAGAGGGGCGGGAAGGTCTGGATTCGGATCTTCCCCGACAAGCCCGTCACCCGAAAGCCTGCGGAGACCCGCATGGGGAAGGGAAAGGGAAATCCGGAGGGATGGGTGGCCGTCGTGAAGCCGGGCCGGATCATGTTCGAGATGGAGGGCGTTCCGAAGGCGATCGCGCAGCGTGCGATGCAACTCGCGTCCGCCAAGCTCCCCATCAAGACCCAGTTCGTCGCTCGTGATGACGAGCTTGGAGGCTGAGCGATGCTGACCGCGGAAGACATCCGGGAGATGGGGGACGAGGAAATCGAAGAGCGGATCGTGGAGCTCCGGGAAGAGCTCTTCCGCCTCCGATTCCGGAGCGCGATGATGCAGCTCGAGAATCCCCAGTTGCCGAAGCAGATCCGTCGCGAGATCGCACGGATGAAGACGATTCTTCGCGAGCGTGAGCTCGAGGAAGCGCAAGGGTGAGTGAGACCGACGTGACGGGAGCAGAGATGAGCGACACTGAGGCCGCGGCCGCGGAACGCAAGCGCCGGAAGGAACGGCGGGGAACCGTGGTGAGTGACCGGGCGGACAAGACGGTGGTGGTGCGCGTCGATCGACGCATCTCCCATCCCCTCTACCGAAAGGCGATGATCCGGTCGAAAAAGTACCATGTCCACGACGAGGAGAACGAGTACCGAGTCGGAGACGTGGTGCGCATTCAGGAAACGCGGCCCCTATCGAAGCTTAAGAGATGGCGCGTGATCGAGCTGCTGGAGCGGCCGGAACGGGCGTGAGCCCCAAAGGGGACGGAGAGGAAGATCGATGATCCAGCAGGAATCCGTAGTCAAGATCGCGGACAACACCGGGGCGAAGCGGGCGCTTTGCATTCGGGTGTTGGGAGGCTCCCGCCGCCGGTACGCCCGGGTCGGAGACGTGATCGTGGTGACGATAAAGCAAGCGATCCCGAACTCCGGGGTGAAGAAGGGCGAGATCGCTCGAGCGGTGATCGTGCGGAGTGCCAAGGAGATGCGTCGCAAGGACGGCTCCTACATCCGCTTTGACGAGAACGCCGCGGTCCTCATCAGCGATGCGGGCGAGCCGCGTGGGACCCGGATCTTCGGGCCGGTGGGACGGGAGCTCCGGGAGAAGCGGTATATGAAGATCGTATCCCTGGCACCCGAGGTTCTGTGATGGCGACGAAGAAAGACGCGCGCCGGCGGAGGCGCGCCAAGCGCAAGAGCTACGTCGTGAAGGGCGACCGCGTGAAGGTCATCCGCGGGAACTTTCGCGAAATGGAAGGGACGGTCCTCCGCATCGATCCATCGGAGGGGAAGGTGGTGGTCGAAGGGGTCAACATGCGCAAGCGGCACCAGCGTCCGACCCAGGACAATCCCGAGGGAGGGATCGTCACCTTCGAGGCGCCGATCGACATCTCGAACGTCATGCTGATCGATCCCAACTCCGGAGAAGCCTCCCGGGTCCGGATCCAGATCGACAAGGACGGAACGAAGGAGCGGATCGCGGTGAAGACCGGAAACCCGATCCCCAGGCCGTGACGGAGGCGGTGGAGAAGACGATGCAACCGAGACTGCTCAAGCATTACAGGGAACGTGTCCGGTCGAAGCTCATGGAGGAGTTCGGGTTCGCGAACCTCCACGAGGTGCCCTACGTCCAGAAGGTCGTCGTGAATGTGGGAGTCGGCGAGGCGAGCCGGAACCAGAAGCTTCTCGACTCGATCGTGGAGGAGGTCACGGCGATCACCGGCCAGAGGGCCGTGGTGACGCGTGCACGGAAGTCGATCGCCGGCTTCTCCCTCCGGGAGGGCATGCCCGTGGGGGTGACCGTGACGCTCCGTCGGGCGCGCATGTACGAGTTTCTGGATCGCCTCGTGAGCGCGACCATCCCAAGGATCAGGGACTTCCGGGGAATTCCGACCAGGTCCTTCGACGGACGGGGGAATTACACGCTCGGGATCAAGGAGCAGATCATCTTCCCCGAGATCGAATATGACGAGGTCGAGCAGGTCCACGGGATGGACGTCACGATCGTGACCTCCACGGACAAGGACGACGAAGGCTACGCGCTTCTTCGGGAGCTGGGCTTTCCCTTCAGGGGCGAGACGCCGGTGGCGATCGAGCCGCAGGCGAAGGCGAGCTGACGGGGCGCGAAGGCCGAGAGAGACTGGACGGACATCCAACCGAGTTCGGGGGCGGAATGGCGAGGAAGGCGTTAATCGAGAAGACGAAGCGGAAGGCGAAGTACGGCGTGCGTGAGTACAACCGGTGCGGAAGGTGCGGGCGGTCCCGTGCCTTCATCCGGAAGTTCGGGCTCTGCCGCATCTGCTTCCGGGAGAAGGCCCTCCAGGGCGAGATTCCCGGTGTCCGCAAGGCCAGCTGGTAAAGGACGAGAACCGAACAATGATGACCGATCCGATTGCGGACATGCTGACGCGCCTCCGGAACGCGGCCCAGGCCGGGCACCGATGGGCGGACATGCCGGTCTCCAGGCTCAAGGTGGAGGTGGCGAGGATCCTCAAGGAGAACCACTTCGTCTTCGACTACAAGCTCCTGGATGACGGACGGCACGGCGTGTTGCGCGTTTACCTGAAGTACTACGAGGGACAGCCGGTCATCCGGCACCTCAGGAGGATCTCCAAGCCCGGATTGCGACAGTACGTCGGAGCCCGCGAGATCCCGCGTATCCGGAACGGACTGGGGATGGCAATCCTCTCCACGTCACATGGAGTGCTCTCCGACCGGGACGCTCGCGAAGCCGGCGTCGGCGGAGAAGTCCTGGCCGAGGTGTGGTGATGTCGACCTTCCCTCCGACACCTGCCTACAGATAGAGTTGAGAGCGAGCGATGTCGAGAATCGGTAACCGACCCGTGGACATTCCGAAGGGCGTAGAAGTGCGCCTGGATGGCCGTGCGGTCCATGTGAAGGGTCCCAAGGGCGAGCTGTCCCTGGATATACACCCCGACCTCCAGGTCGAGATGGTCGACGGGGAGGTCGTGGTCTCCCGACCCACGGACCAGAAGAGGCATCGCGCCCTGCACGGGTTGATGCGCTCGCTCGTGGCGAATATGGTCGAGGGCGTTACGGAAGGCTTCACCCGCAAGTTGGAGATTCAGGGGGTGGGCTACAGGGCGGACAAGTCCGCGAAGGGAATCACCCTGAACGTGGGCTTTTCGCACATCGTGGACTACGTCGCGCCCGAGGGCGTAGAACTGCAGGTGCCGAGTCAGACCGAAGTGGTGGTCACCGGGATCGACAAGCAGCTCGTCGGCGAGGTGGCCGCGGAGATCCGCGCCGTGCGCCCGCCCGAGCCGTACAAGGGCAAGGGGATCCGGTACGCCGGAGAACAGGTGCGGAGGAAAGCCGGTAAGACCGCCGGCGCCTGAGTCAGCCGAAGGAGATCGCCGTGAGCAAGGTGAAGTATTCCAAGATAAAGAAGAGCCGCCGTCTCCAGAGGGTTCGTCGACACCTCCGGATCCGGAACAGGATCAGCGGCACGCTGGAACGTCCCCGACTCGTCGTGCACCGTTCCCTCAAGCACACGGAGGGCCAACTCGTCGACGACGTGTCTGGCCGTACGGTGGTCGGGCTTTCCACCCGCACACCGGAGCTCAGTGGCTTCGAGGCAGAGGGGGCTCAACCGAAGGTGGAGGCAGCCTTCCAGGCCGGAAAGCTCCTCGCCGAGCGGGCGAGGGAGGAGGGAATCGAGGCCGTGGTCTTCGACCGCGGTGGATACAAGTACCACGGCAGGGTCAAGGCATTTGCCGACGGGGCCCGCGAGGGAGGTTTGAGGTTCTGATGGCCAGAGACAAGAGGGGCAGGGGACGGGGTCGGGAGAGCGACCTGGTCGAGACCGTCATCCACATCAATCGGGTGTCCAAGGTGGTGAAGGGAGGGCGCCGCTTCTCCTTCACCGCTCTCGTGGCGGTCGGAGACAAGAAGGGGAAGGTCGGGATCGAGCTCTCCAAGGCGAACGAGGTTGCCGAAGCCATTCGGAAGGGGATGGAGCACGCGCGAAAGAACCTCATCGAGGTTCCGATCGTGAATGGCACCATACCGCACGAGATCCTCGGTCACTCAGGGGCGGGGCGGGTCCTGCTGCGGCCGGCTGCACCCGGTACTGGAGTGATTGCGGGCGGACCGGTGCGAGCCGTTGTCGAGGCGGCCGGCATCACCGACATCCTCACGAAGAGCCTGGGAACGAACAATCCAATCAATGTCGTTCACGCGACGATCGACGGCCTCCTGCGCCTCGTGACCGCCGAGCAGGTTGCGCGGGAACGGGGCATCTCGGTGGAGGCCCTGGAGGTGATGCACCGTGGCTGACCTGAAGAAGATCGCCGTGACGCAGGTGCGCAGCCGGATCGGACGCCCTGGGAAACATCGGCGCACGCTGCGGGCCTTGGGGTTCACCAAGCACCAGCAGACTCGCATCCATGACGACACACCCGCCATCCGGGGCATGATCTACCAGGTGCGTCACCTGGTGGAGGTCCAGGATGTGGAGGAATGAGGCAAGATGACCGAACTGCATGATCTCCGCCCACCGCCGGGCTCGCGGAAGAAGCGCAAGAGGGTCGGCCGGGGTCCCGGATCTGGAAAGGGAAAGACCAGCGGGAAGGGACAGGACGGCCAGAAGGTTCGCTCTGGAGCCTCCATCCCCGCGCGGTTCGAGGGCGGGCAGATGCCGCTGCATCGGAGGATCCCCAAGCGGGGCTTCACCCCTCTGCGGCGGAAGGAGTACCAGGTGGTGAACGTCAGCGCCCTGGAGCGGCTGACCGAGACCGAGATCACCCCGGAGGTGCTGCACGACCGGGGGTTGATTGGATCGGAAGGGAAGCCGGTCAAGATCCTCGGAGACGGAAAGCTGAGACGCTCGATCCAGGTCTCGGCCCACGCCTTCAGTGGCTCCGCGACCGAGAAGATCGAGGGGGCCGGCGGTTCGGCTACCTTGATCGATTCGTGATCGGAACCGCACGCTGCGCCTGAGCCTACGGGACGTCCAGGATGGCCAATCCGATTCAGAACCTTTTCCGGTTCCCGGAGCTCAAGGACCGGATTCTCTTCACACTCTTCATCCTCCTGATCTACCGGGTCGGAGCGCACATTACCGCTCCGGGCATCAATCTCGGCGCGCTGCAGGAGCAGTTCGGCCAGTTGGAGGGGACCCTCTTCGGGGTCTACGATATGTTCGTGGGCGGGGGACTTTCGCGGGCGACGATCTTCGCGCTCGGCATCATGCCGTATATCTCCGCCGCGATCATGTTCCAGCTCCTCGCTGCGGTCTTTCCGACCATCGAGAAGCTTCAGAAGGAAGGTGAGGAGGGCAGGAAGAAGATCACCCAGTGGACCCGGTACACCACCGTGGTGCTGTGCATAGCGCAGGCCTACGGGTATTCGGTCTTCGTAGGGTCGATCGAGGGCGCCGTGCTCAATCCCGGCTTCCTCTTCACCTTCAGCACCGTTCTCACGCTCACCGTGGGTGGGACCTTCATCATGTGGCTCGGAGAGCAGATCACCGAGCACGGGGTGGGGAACGGCATGTCGCTCCTCATCTTCTTTTCGATCATTGAAGGGTTCCCCGGTGCGGTCGTCCGCACCTGGGAGGCGTTGATGGTCGGAGAGATCGGGATCATGGCGATGGCGGCCCTTCTCGCCGTGGTCATCGGGGTCACGGCCGGCGTCGTGTCGATGACGATGGGAGCGAGACAGATCCCGGTTCAGATTCCCAGGAAGGTGGTGGGTCGAGGTCGGATCCAGGAGGGACAGAAGTCGTACGTTCCGATCCGGGTGAACGCCGCCGGGGTGATGCCGATCATCTTCGCGCAGTCATTCATCATCGTCCCCGGCACGCTTGCCGCCTTCTCGAATGCGGATTTCATCCGTGAGCTGGCCGACCTGTTCCAGCCGGGCAACTGGCTCTACTACGGTTCGTACGGTCTCCTGACGATCTTCTTCACCTACTTCTACACCGCGATCATCTTCAATCCGGTGGACCTGGCGGAGAATCTGAAGAAGCAGGGTGCCTTCGTACCGGGAGTCAAGCCGGGAGCCCGAACTGCGGAGTACATCGACCGTGTATTGACCCGGGTCCTCGTGCCGGGGTCGATCTACCTTGCGGTGATCGCCCTTCTCCCGTTCTGGATCTTCGACATCTTCAACATCCAGACGTTCTTCTTCGGGGGAACGGGCCTGCTCATTTGCGTGGGTGTGGGGTTGGATACCGTGCAGCGCGCCCAGCAACATCTTCTGCTCCGTCACTACGACGGATTCATGAAGAAAGGCCGCGTGAAGGTGCGCGGGCGCCAGAGGTACATGTGAGGAAAGAGAGGCCGCGATGGTGATCATATTGCTGGGCCCTCCGGGGGTCGGGAAGGGGACGCAGGGCGCGCTCCTCACGGAGTCCTTCGGGTGGGAGCGAATTGCCACCGGAGATCTTCTCAGGGGCGCGCGCAGGGACGGGACCGAGCTGGGCCGGCAGGCGCAGAGCTACATGGATGCCGGAAACCTCGTGCCCGACGAGCTCATCGTCGCCCTGGTACGGGAGCACCTGAAGAAGCTCCCGCCCGAGCGTGGAGTCGTCTTCGATGGATTCCCGCGCACCCTCGCTCAAGCCGAGGCACTCGACCAAGTCCTTCCTGAAGTGGGCCGGAAGGTGGACGCCGTGCTCCTGCTGGAGGCTCCCGCCGATGTGCTGGTGAAGCGCCTCAGCGGTCGACGGAGCTGCCCGCAGTGCGAGAGGATTTACAACATCCACTTCGATCCGCCGGTGACCGAGGGGACGTGCGACGAGTGCGGCGCCCGACTCATTCAGAGGAAGGACGATCTACCGGACACGGTCAGACACCGGCTGTCGGTCTACCGCGACCAGACCCGCCCGCTGGTCACGCACTACGAAGAAGGCTCCACCCCGGTCCTTCGCATCGAAGGCGATCGCAAGTTGGAGCACGTGACCCGTGCGATCCGGAGGAGCCTGGTCAAGCAGCTCGGCGTGGAGGCGTAATCCCGTGGTCGAGCTCAAGACCCTCGAAGAGATCGAGCAGATGGCGCGCGGGGGCCAGATCGTGGGAGATCTCTTTCGGGAGCTCGAGGCCCGGGTCGCCCCGGAAGTTTCGACCCTTCAGCTCGACGCCTTCGCCGAAGACTTCATTCGGTCTCACGGGAATGCGATCCCCGTATTCAAGGGCCTCTACGGGTTTCCGGGCTCGCTCTGCACGTCGATCAACGAGGAGGTGGTCCACGGGATTCCTTCCGCCAACCGCATCCTCCAGGAAGGGGATATCCTTTCCATCGACGTCGGAGTGAAGTTGGACGGTTGGTGCTCGGACTCGTGCCGCACCTTTCCGGTTGGCGAAGTGGACGAGGTGAAGCAGCGCTTGCTCACCGCCACTCGAGAGGCGCTGGAGCGAGCCATCGAGGCTGCGGTCTGCGGTGGACATGTGGGGGACATCGGCCATTCCGTCGAGTCGGTGGTCGAGGGAACCGGATTCCACATCGTACGGGATCTGGTCGGGCACGGAGTAGGACGGACCGTCCATGAAGACCCCCAGGTTCCGAATCGGGGAGAGCGCGGCCGGGGAATCCTGCTCCGTGAAGGGATGGTGCTTGCGATCGAGCCGATGATTGCGGTGGGCACGCACCGGATCCGGACCCTCTCCGACAAGTGGACGATGGTGACGGCGGATGGCAGCCCCTCCGCCCACTTCGAGCACACTGTGGCGCTGACCGCCGAGGGTCCGAGGATCCTCACCGGCGAGGTGTCGTCCGTCTCTGCCCGCTGATGGTCTTCGGCCGTGTTGGTCGGGGAGTTGAGGAAGCGTCTCCGGGAGGTTATAGTTTCTAGCTCTGCAACGAACGGACGGTGAGGTCGCCATGAAAGTGCGCTCGAGCGTCAAACCCATTTGCGAACACTGCAAGGTGATTCGCCGCCGAGGTGTTGTCCGCATCATCTGCAAGCGGAACCCTCGACACAAGCAGCGACAGGGCTGAGGAGCTATGGCACGGATCGCGGGAGTCGATCTCCCCAGGAACAAGCGCATCCAGATTGCGCTCACGTATATCTACGGAATCGGAAACTCGAGGGCTCCCCGAATCCTCGAGGCGGCCGGAGTCGACCCCGACGTGCGCACCCAGGACCTCACCGAAGAGGATGTGAGTCGGCTGCGGCGCGAGATCGAGACGAACTACAAGGTCGAGGGCGCGCTCCGCACCGAGAAGTCCATGAATATCAAGCGCATCATGGACATCGGCTCGTATCGCGGCATTCGCCATCGGAGGGGGCTGCCCGTGAGGGGACAGCGGACCAAGACGAACGCGCGCACCCACAAGGGTAAGCGGCGGGCGATCGCCGGGAAGAAGAAGCCGCCGAGGAAGTAGGCCGTCGGCGGAAGGTGGACTGAGAGGAGGAAAGAGCTTGTCGAGCAAGAGCCCCAAGAAGGCCGGAAAAGGAAAGCGGAAGCGAGTCGTCGAGTCGGAGGCGGTCGCCCACATCAAGGCCACGTTCAACAACACCCTCGTGACCATTGCGCAGCGGAACGGGGACGTCGTTGCCTGGTCCAGCGCCGGGAAGGTCGGGTTCAAGGGGTCGAAGAAGTCGACGCCTTTCGCCGCGACGACGGCGGGGGAGCAGGCTGGAAGGGAGGCCTACGCCCTTGGTGTGCGAACGGTGGATGTGCGGGTGCAGGGGCCGGGCTCCGGCCGCGAATCCGCAATCTCCGCACTTGCGGCCGCTGGGCTTCAGGTCAAGTCGATACAGGATGTGACGCCGCTCCCGCACAACGGGTGCCGTCCTCCAAAGAAGCGCCGGGTCTGAAGGACGCACACAGGGCACGCGGGCGGCTCGTCGGACTGTCGGAGGCGAACTCCAGAGTTCGCCTCCGCCGTCGTTTTCCGCCCTCACCTTCCGCCGGAGTCAACCACATGCAGGGAGCAGGTCGCTAGATGGCTCGATACACCGGACCGGTTTGTAAGCGCTGTCGGAGGGAAGGGCAGAAGCTCTTCCTGAAGGGTCAAAAGTGCTACACGGAGAAATGTCCCGTAGAGCGGCGGGGATACCCGCCCGGACAGCACGGCCCCGCACAAGCGCGGCGCCGCAAGCAGTCCGAGTATGCCGTCCAGCTCCGCGAGAAACAGAAAGTCAAGCGGATGTACGGTCTCCATGAGCGCCAGTTCCGCAACCTCTTCCGCCGAGCGGTGAAGAAGGGCGGAGTCACCGGCGAGAACCTTCTGGTGGGGCTCGAGACGCGGCTCGACAACGTGATCTTCCGTCTCGGCTTCGCGTCGAGCCGGAACCAGGCACGGCAGCTCGTCCGCCATCGCCATGTCGAGGTGAACGGGCGGCTCGTGGACATCCCGAGCTATGAAGTTCAGCCCGGGGACGACATCGCCGTGCGGGCGAAGTCCCGAGAGCTCGAAGTGATCGACGGGAGCCTGGAATCCCGAACCCGCCCTCAGCTCGTGGAGTGGCTCACGCTCGACGAGAAGAAGAAGGTGGCACGCGTCGTCCGGGCACCCACCCGAGACGACATTCCGATGGACGTCCAGGAACAGCTCATCGTGGAGCTTTACTCGAAGTAAAGCCGCGATCGGCTCCAGGTAATCAGCTAGCCGCATGCAGGTGGCATGGGAGGATATGGTGGAAAATGATCTGACCGGACTGGTTCTCCCCGAGAAGGTCGAGGCGGTCCACGTCTCGGAGGACGGCCGCATCGGGGAGTTCGTGATCGAACCTCTCGAGAGGGGATACGGCCACACGCTGGGCAACTCGGTCCGCCGCGTCCTGCTCTCCTCGCTACGGGGTGCGGCCGTGTGGGCCTTCCGGAGCGACGGGGTGGTGCATGAGCACCAGACCATTGCGGGCGTGGTGGAGGACGTGCACCAGGTCATCCAGAACCTCAAGTCCCTCGTGGTCGTTCTCGACCACGATGTGAACGAGACCACCCTGACCCTCGAGGCTGAGGGGCCGGGGCCGGTGACGGGGAAGGACATCCAGGAGAAGTCTGGTGTGAAGGTTCTCGATGAGGACCACCACATCCTCACGCTCCAGGAGGAGCGCAGCTTCAGGATGGAGCTGAGGGTGAACAAGGGCCGTGGATTCGTGCTGGCTGACCAGCATCCGGCGGAGAAGGGCGCCCCGGTGGACCTGGTGCGCATCGACGCCGTGTACAATCCGGTGAGGAGGGCGAATTTCCAGGTTCTCGAAACCCGGGTCGGTCAGCGAACCGACTTCGACGAGCTCACCTTCTTCGTCGAAACGGACGGATCCATCTCGCCCGAAGAGGCGTTGAGCACGGCTGCGGCACTCATGACGAAGCACCTGGAGTACCTCCACTACTTCGGGGAGGGGGGCATTCCGACTCCGAGCCCCGAGGGAGCCGAACCGCTCCCGCAGGAAGTGCAGGAGCTCTTTGCTCGACCGATCGAGGATCTGGCGGAGCTGAGCGTCCGGTCGCGCAATTCCCTGCAGAAGGAGAGCATTCGAACCCTTGGAGACCTCGTGCAGCGCACAGAGGACGAGATGCTCGACATCGACAACTTCGGCAAGAAGTCGCTGAAAGAGATCCAGGACTTCCTTTCGGAGCAGGGCCTTCGCTTCGGCATGGAGGTCACGGAGGGAGAGGACGGTCAGCTCTACCTCGTGACCGGCGAGGAGGTCGCCGAGGGCGCGGGAGCCGAGGACGAGTAGACAGAAGGGCTCGTTGATGGTATATCGGTATCTAGTCATCCAGGATCGGTGAATACTCATGAGGCATCGCAAGAAGGGTCGGCAGCTCTCGCGCAGCGTGCCCCATCGGCGGGCGACGTTGCGGAACATGGCGACGAACCTGTTTCGCCATGAGCGGATCGAGACGACAACGGCCAAGGCGAAGGAATTGCGCCCCTATGCGGAGCGCCTGATCACCCTGGCGCGACGGGGTGACCTTCATGCCCGACGTCGGGCGGCGCGACAGATCCAGGATCGGCAGGTGCTTGGAAAGCTTTTCGACGACATCGCTCCCAGATTCCAGGAGCGACCTGGAGGCTACACCCGCATCCTGAAGCTGGGACACCGAAAGGGCGATGCGGCGGAGATGGCGTTCATCGAGCTGGTCGAACGCGGAGACTCGTAGCTCGGCGGCATCGTCGTCCCGCTCGGGAAATCAAAGGACAAACGGGAGAGACCGCACTATGTCGCAGGTCCAGCAGAGCAAGCTCAACCTTCCACTCATGATCCTGGCCTTCCTCACCATCGGCGGGTTCGTATGGTGGTTGAGCACGGCTGCGGAGCCGACCGGATTCGCCCTCGCCGA
The DNA here is from genome assembly GCA_007125845.1 of Gemmatimonadota bacterium. Lineage (GTDB taxonomy): Bacteria > Gemmatimonadota > Gemmatimonadetes > Longimicrobiales > Gaopeijiaceae > SLCK01. The sequence continues at coordinate 3,767 of SLCK01000058.1, read as the reverse complement.
CGCGGGGGTAGAGGCGGCCCTGGTGGACGCCGACCAGCTGATCGGCAGTCCGGCCGCCTTCGAAGATGAGCTGGTCGAGTTGACGAGCGTCCAGGTGCAGACGCTTCTTGGTGCGCATGTTTTCATCTTCGGGGATGAAGAGGTGGACGAGGAGGAGGACGAGGAACCCGGGCGCTTCCTCGTCCGGCTCGATCCGGACGTGATCGCGGCCGGTGTGCAGGTGCTTCCTGGAGACGAGCTTCGGCTGGTCGGCAACGTTCGCGCCATGTCGGACAGCATCCTCGAGATCTGGGACGCTGAGGCCATCTTCGTCGGTGACGAGGACCGGGAGATCGCCTCCGAATTCCCCCACTTCCTCCACGCCACTGAGGCAGATGTGCTCGACAGTGCCGACGAGGTCGAGGAGGAAGACGACGAAACCGAGGAGGACTGAGGAGCATGGCCAGAGTCTGTTACGTGTGCGGAAAGCGGCCCTCGACCGGAAACCGGGTGAGCCACGCGAACAACAAGAGCAAGAGGCGCTGGTTGCCCAATTTGCAGTCTGCGCGAATCCTCGATGAGGAGGGGCGGAGGCGCCGGGTCCGCGTATGCACCTCGTGCATATCGGCTGGGAAGATCCAGAAGGCGCCGGCCACGAACCCGGTGGGTGATCGCGAGTGACGCCCTCTCCCCGGAGGTGAGCGGCCGCGCCCCGGGGGACCTTGAGGGGACGTCGGCACGAAGGGCTCGCCGGAGCGGCATCCGGCGAGCCCTTCGCGCATCCGGACCGCAGCGCTCCTGACTGTCCTGGCGGTTCGATGGCCCGGTCCGAACCAACCTTGATGCCTCGTTCGAAACGACCTGATCATACGCCGCTGGCCGGACTCCGGGTGGCGGTCACCCGGCCCCTCGACACTCGGCGAACGCGGAGCGGAGCCCCCACGGAGGATCGCCTCGTTTCCCTTCTCCGGGAAAGAGGTGCGCTTCCCTACCATCTTCCCACGACCGCGATCCAGCCTCCCCGCGATCCCGGTCCCCTCGAAGAGGCTGCATCGCGAGTGCGGGAGTACGATTGGTTGATCCTGACTTCGCGACGAGCCGTCGCGCCGCTCGAGGCGGCGCTCCGAACGGGAGGATTCACTCCCGCGGACGTCCGGAGGGCCGGCGTGCGGGTCTGTGCCGTCGGTCCGACCACTGCCGACGCGCTCGCTCGGATCGAATTGCCTCCGGAGCTCGTACCCGACACGTTCGTCGCGGAAGCGCTCGCAGACGCCCTTCTCGGCGCATTGGCCGGTGGGGCGAGCGGGGTGAGGGCACTCCTTCCGCGGGCGGAGGAAGGGAGGGAGGTGATCCCGGAGCGGCTGGCGGCGGCCGGAGTCCAGGTGGACGTAGTGGCCGCCTATCGGACCGTCTCGCAACCCGATCAGGCCGGAGAGCTGGTGAGGCGCGTGCGGAAGGGTGAGATCGATGTGCTCACCTTCACCTCGGGGTCGACGGCCCGAAGCTTCGGGCACGCATGGCTGGAAGGGGCATCGCGGCCCCCCGGCTCGGTAGCGTGGCCTGAAGGAATCGGGGTGGTCGTGATCGGTCCCGCGACGGAGGCGGCGATGCGCGGCGAGGGGCTGCCCGTTCATGAGGTGGCCGAATCCCACACCCTGGAGGGGCTCGTGCTCGCCGTGGAGTCCTGGGCAGCGAGGACGGGGCCCGAGCCGGGGGAAGACTGACCCGAGTGGCGGGGCGGTCCGGGCTTCCGGTCACTTGAGTCCTACCATCTTCCGCTCCATATTGCGGCGACTTCGGCCCGATCGTCGGGCTCCACAGGCACTCCTCTTGCAGTGGGTCCCACCATGACAGACTTTCGCAATGACGACTTGACCTTCGGGATCATGGGCCTCGGGTACGTCGGGCTCCCCCTTGCGGTCGAAGTGGGAGGCTCAGGCATCAAGGCCCTCGGATTCGATGTGAATTCGGAGGTCGTCGAAACCGTGAATCGAGGGGAGAGCCATATCCAGGACGTCCCGTCGTCGGCCGTGGCTTCCTTGAGCGCGGAGGGCCGCCTCGAAGCGACGACGGACATGGATCGATTGGTCGAGTGCGACGTGATCTCGATCTGCGTTCCCACGCCGCTCTCGAAGACCCGAGATCCGGATGTATCCTATATTCTCTCTGCGGGCCGGGCCGTCGCCCGGACTTTGAGAACGGGGCAGCTCGTGGTGCTCGAGTCGACCACCTATCCGGGGACGACCCGGGAGGTGCTGCTCCCCCTCTTCGAGGCCAAGGACCTCGAGGTGGGCTCGGACTTCTTCCTCTGCTTTTCCCCTGAGCGGGTCGATCCGGGAAACGCGGAATGGAAGACGCAGAACACTCCCAAGGTGATCGGGGGCGTGACCGAAGCCTGCCTCCGGGCCGGGGTGGCGGCGTATGGCAGGTTCATCGATACGATGGTGCCCGTGTCCTCTCCGGAGACGGCGGAGACGGTGAAGATCCTCGAGAACACATTCCGGGCCGTCAACATTGCTCTGGTGAACGAGACGGCATTGATCGCCGACCGCCTTGGGGTGGACATCTGGGAGGTGGTCGACGCGGCCGCCACGAAGCCTTTCGGGTTCATGAAGTTCACGCCGGGCCCGGGCCTCGGCGGCCACTGTATTCCGGTGGACCCGCACTACCTGTCATGGAAGATGCGCACCCTGGACTATCGGACTCGCTTCATCGAGCTGGCCTCCGAGATCAACGCGGAGATGCCGCACTTCGTCGTCGGCAAGGTTCGCGAAGCACTCAACGCCCACCGAAAGTCCGTGAACGGGTCGAAGGTTCTTGTCCTCGGGGTCGCCTACAAGAGGGATGTGGACGACGTTCGGGAGTCGCCGGCGCTGGACATCATGACGACCCTGAAGCGGGAAGGTGCCGACGTCGTCTTCCACGATCCCCACGTCGACGAGTTCATCGAGGGCGACCGGCGCTGGACCGGGGTCGAGCTGACCGACGAGCTTGTCGGCTCGGTGGATGCCGTGGTCATCGTGACGGATCACTCCGCGTTCGACCTGGAGCAGATTTTCGAGCGGTCCCGGATCCTCATCGACTCCCGTCACGCGACGAGCAGGATCCTCGGGAAGAGGTCCACGGGCGCCTGGATCGTCAAGAGCGGCGAAGCCGCCGCCCCAGCACGGACCTGAAGGACGATTCGAGCACGGGCGTGCGGCTCAGGGGATCGTCGGGGGCAAGACCGTTCCTCGGCTTGCGCTCAGGAGGCTCGTAACCAGGGAGGCGGTCAACTGACGCTCTTCCCCGGTCTCCTGGGACGTTACGGTGCCCAGGGTTCCCATGTCCACGGCGGCGACCGCCTCGGCGCCTCCGGACGTCACCTCGACTTGACCTCCGCCCGTCGTCAGGAACCCGGAGAATCCGTCCTCCGTTTCCACCACGACGTAGCCACCGAAGCCGCCGACGTTGATGAGCGGCTGGAGCTGCTCGGCCGTCACCTGGTCGAAGGCGAGCAACTCGGGTTGGATTCCGATTATTGGGAAGGTCCCCACCTGAAGGTCTGCGCCGGGCCCGACTGCGAAGAAACCGATCTCTCGAATCTCGGAATCCCCCTCGGGACGGAGAGTCACGAGGAGGATGTTGAGCTCCGACTCCTCGGGCACCGGGAGCACCCCGTGGGTGGCCTCCCCCTGGAGGCTTCCGGATACGCCTCCGCTGACCGTGGCGTGGAAGGTTCCGGCGAAGTCCCCGTTTCCGTTTCCTCCCCCCCCTCCCCCTCCGATACCTCCCCCCCCCCCCCCCCC
>SLCK01000144.1 GCA_007125845.1 Gemmatimonadota bacterium | reverse complement strand
GGCTTGCTCCGGAGGGAGCGAAGCTCATCGCGAGAGAACGCGGGCAGGTCCACCGGCAGGTAGAGGCCGCCATTCGGAGCTGGCCCACCGAGAACCGCGGTCCGGAGGGGCGCTTCCTGGCGGGCATCGCGGGTGGAGATCAACCTCATCGGGATTCTTCCTTGAGAGCTTCGACCGGCCGGGCACCCCGGGCGGCTATGGGAGAGAGGTGCAGGGTCGCCGGCAGGTGCGATCGCTCGTTGAAGGCCGAGAGCATCGCATTGCCGACTGCGCGCGCCAACTCGAGGGAGCGGCAGAGGGCGAAGATGGCGGGACCCGCCCCGGAGATCCCGCACCCGACGGCTCCGGTCTCGAGGGCCGCCGCACGGACGTCGAGGAAGTGGGGAACCGAAGCGCTTCGACGGGGCTCGGCAATCCGGTCCACAAGGGCGTCGGCGATCAGCTCCCAGTCCTCGGAGTGGAGCCCGGCCACGAAGGCGGCGGTGTCTCCCCACTGCGCGACCGCGTCCCGGAGAGGGACCGTGGGCCCGACGGCCGCCCGGCCCGCCCGCGTGCTCATCTCGACACGGGGGTGGAGGAGCGCGACGGAGAGGCCTTCAGGAACCGGAAGACGGACCACAGGCCGGATCTCGGAGGGCCGGACGAGCAGGAGTCCTCCGAAGAGCGCGGGGGCGACATTGTCCAGATGCTCGTCTCCCGAGGCGACCTTCTCACCGGCGAGGGCGGCCCGGAGCAGGATCTCGGGGGAGGCGCCAGTCTCGAGAAGAGCGTCGATGGCGACCGTGCCCGCCGCGGCGCTCGCGGCACTTCCACCCATTCCGCCCGAGAGGGGAAGGCCTTTCTCGACCTCCACGTCCAGGCCCCAATCACCGTCCCCAGAGCGGAGCTCATTGCCGGTCAGCTTGAGAAACTCCAGGATGGCCACTGTCGTGGAGTTCCGCGTCGGGTCGGTGGGGAGCCGACCATCGTCTCCGAGGATCCGGGTCAGCCGGATCCCCGGCTCGGGACTTGCCCGGATCGTGACCCGGTCGCCCGGCTCCTCGAGGGCCAGGCCGAAAACGTCGAATCCGCAGATGACATTCCCGACCGTGCCCGGGGCATAGGCTGCGGCGGAACGGTCAGGATCCATGAATCGGCTTCCGGAGTCCGTGGGTCACCTGTTCGGCACCCGCGACCAGATCGGTCATGAGTCCTGCGGCGGTCACCTTGGGCCCCGCTCCGGGTCCCTGGATGTAGATCGGCGACTCCGCGTAGCGCTCGGAACGGATCTCCAGGATGTTCTCGGCCGATCCGAGGCGAGCGGCCGGGTGGTCCTGGGGGAGGACGGCCAGGCTGACGCTCGCCTTCGACGGGTCGATCCGTGCGAGCGAGACCAGGCGGCAGCCCTTCTCGCGGGCAGCCGCGATCCGTTCGGCGAACTCCTCGTCGATTTCCGGGAGCCCGTCGAGAAACGTCTCGACCGAGTCGGCGGCGAGGAGATGCTCCGGGAGGAGCGGCTCCACCTCGACGTCGCCGGGTTCCAGGTCATAGCCCGCCGTCCGACCCAGGATCACCAGCTTCCGGACCACATCGGTGAGGCCCAGGTCCTCGCGGGGATCCGGCTCCGAGATGCCCTTCCGCCGCGCTTCCCTGACCGCTTCGCTGAACACGGTGCCTCGGTTCACCTCGTCGAAGAGGAAGGAGAGAGTTCCGGAGAGGACGCCTTCCATCCCGAGAATCCCGTCCCCTGACCGCCGGAGCTCGGCAACCGTGCGGATCATCCGAAGCCCGGCGCCCACGGTGGTCTCGTAGTGGACGCCCCCTCCTCCCTTGAACGCTGCCTCCCGCACGGACCGGTACTCGTCCGCCGACTCGGAGAAGGCGATCTTGTTGGCCGTCACGATCGCGGCTCCGGCCCGGAGGTATTCGGGATAGTGGAAGGCCACCTCCCGGCTGGCCGTGCAGTCGACCACCACGAGGGGACCGCCCCCGGTCGCGGCCTTCACGATCTCCGCGGGATCCTGGGCGCCTTCGTCGAGGAGCTCCCTCCAGCGGGTCGGGTCGAGGCCTTCGAGATCGAAGGCGGCGTTGCGGCTCCTCGCCATGCCGACGAGGACCGGGCGGATCCTGCGGGGCGCGAGAGCCGTTTCTCCGTGGTCGCGGAGCTGGTCGAGAAACGCGCTCCCGACGCTCCCTACGCCCAAGACGACGATCCGGACCGGGTAAGGCTGGTCGGGCGGGGTGAAGAAGGCCCGATGAACGGCGCGAAGCGCCACGGCCTCGTCCTCCGAGGCCACGACCCAGGAGATGTTCCGCTCGGAGGAGCCCTGGGCGACGGCGTGCACATTGACCTTTGCATCGCCGAGGGTGGAGAAGAGGCGGCCTGCGATCCCGGGGGTGTCGCGCATCCCTTCTCCCACGATCGCGAGGATCGAACGGTCCTCTTCGGTCATGGGATCGTCGAGGATCCCGGCATCCCGCTCCCGCTGGAACTCCACCCGGATCGCGGACACGGCACGGGTGGACCTCGCCCGGGCCACCGCCAACGAGATGGAGTGTGCGCTCGAGTCCTGGGTGAAGAGGAGGGGGTCGACGTCCGCGGACCGGAGAGCTCGGAAGAGCCGCTCGGAGGTCTCGGCGATCCCGACCTGCTCGACGCCCTCCAACCGGATCAGGGCCACATTCCGAATCGCGGAGATCCCCCGTACCGGCCGGGCCGGATCGGGAGCGGGCCGAGGCACCACGAGCGTGCCGGGCAGAGAGGGATCGAGCGTGCTCCGGATGCGGAGGGGAAGGCCCGCCTTTCGCGCGGGTTCCACCGCCGGGGGACACATCACCTCTGCCCCGAAGTAGGCGAGCTCGAGGAGCTCCTCGTAGCCGATCTCCCGGACCGAGCTCGCCTCGGGCACCGTCCGGGGGTCGGCAGTGAGAATCCCATCGACATCGGTCCAGATCTCGGTGCCTTGCGCCCGCAAGGCGACGCCCAGGAGGGTCGCGGTGTAGTCCGATGCGCCCCGTCCAAGGGTCGTGGTGTCGCCGGCTGCCGTAGAGCCCACGAATCCCGTCACCACCGGTATCCCCTCGTCTCCCGGGAGGTGCTCGCGGATCAACTTCTCGGAGGTGGGTTGATCGACCCGGGCGTTTCCGAACCGATCGTCCGTCCGAATGAAGGCCCGGGCGTCCACGTCCCGCGCCGGGATGCCTCTCCGTCGGAGGCAGGCGGCGACCAGGAGCGCGGAGAGGAGTTCCCCGTAGGCGAGAATCCGGTCTCGGGTGCGCAGGCTGCACTCGCCCAGAAGCTGGGCTCCGCGCGCGAGTCGTTCGAGCTCCTCGAAGGCGGCGGCGATTCGGTTCCCCAGCTCCTCCCTCTCCTCGGCCGGGCTCAGATCTTCGAGAAGGTCGATGTGCCGTTCTTCAATCTTGCGCAGGACGTCCCGGTAGGTGTCGTTGCCCTGTCCGGCGAGGTCGGCCACCGCGTCGAGGGCCTCGGTCGTGCCCCCGACGGCCGATACCACCACCACGGGGACGGCCTCCTCCCGAGCTTGCAGAATCAGGTCCGCTACGTTGCGGATCCGGTCGGCGTCCTGGACGGAGCTCCCTCCGAACTTCAGCACCCGGATCGTGCCCTCGCCCCGACGGGAAGGGGGATGGCTAGCGGCTTCGTCGGCTGCGCGGGGCGGAGCTTTCTGTTCCACGATCATCTTCTCGGGATTGGGCGCCCCCGCCTCGCGGTCCGGAAGCTTTGTGCCTAGTCCGGGGCGGACGAGGGGAGCGCGCGAAAAAAATTACCCCGACCTCCTGCGGAGGGGCCGGGGCGTGTCGTTGTCATCCGGGTCGTGCTCGAAGCTCTCAGATCACACTACACGCCTTGCCGGCCCGCCTCCAATCGTCGTGGAGGTGAAGGACCGGAACGTCGTAGCGATGTTGCGAATGCCGGCGTGGTTGATGATCATGACTGACATTTATCGCCCCTTTGACGATGAGTGTCAAGGGTGCGAACGGCGTATTCTCTCTGTGCGACGGGGGCTGCGCAGGGGCCCGCGAAAGTCCGGACGATCCGGGCGTGCGTGAAGTGCTCCCAGCCTCTCCGGGACCCGTGGGCGCCTCGCGGGTACCGGAGGTCCGCCGAAAGCGAGGGTGCGGGCTCGCGCCCTACTACTACTGAACTCTGATACCGAACGGTTGTCATGACCCCCTGGGTTCAACGGCTTTTGATCGCCAACGTGGCGGTCTTTCTCGGAATGGGCTTCATTCCGGGGAGTCTTGTGAACACGCTGGTTCTCGTGCCCGCCCTGGTGCCGATCCGACCGTGGACCGTCCTTACGTACCAGTTCCTGCACGCGGGCTTTCTCCACCTGCTTTTCAACATGATCGCGCTCTTCTTCTTCGGGCCCAGGCTCGAGGCGCGGATCGGAAGCCGGCACTTCCTGGGGCTTTACCTGGGGAGTGGGGTGGCGGGGGCAGCCCTCTCGGTATTCACGCCGAACGTCGCGATCGTGGGGGCCTCGGGTGCGGTTTTCGGGGTTCTTCTCGGGTTCGCTCGCTACTGGCCGGATGAGCGGATCTTCATCTGGGGCGTCCTTCCCGTACCGGCGCGGATCCTGGTGATCTTTCTTGCGGCGCTCTCGATCTACGGGGGAATCAGCGGGGGAGGAAACATCGCCCATTTCGCCCACCTGGGCGGGTTCGTAGGGGGGTGGATCTATCTCCGCGTGCTGGAGCAGAGATCGCCCGCGCGCAGGTACCAGAAGAAGGTGGAGAAGGCGATGGCGCCGACTCGACCGAGCGGGCGGGACCTTTCGCGATGGGAGGAGGTGGATCCGCAGGATCTCCACCCGCTGAACCGGGAGGAGTACGAACGGGTCCTGGGGAAGGCGCGGACGGAGGGGGTTTCCTCGCTCACGGCTCAGGAGCGGGCCTTCATGGAGCGCTTCATTGCCCGCTGACCGCAACGACTCGAGGCTGATCCGGAGCGGTTCAAGGCCGACGGGAGCGGTTCAAGGCTGACCGGAGCGGTTCAGGACTGTCTCGTCCCCACCTGGATTCAGTCGTCGGCCGCAGGGGGCTTCCGCAACCGCTTCTTCCGCGAGCGCTTTCTCTTGTTCTCCAGCCGTTTGCGCTTTTCTCGCTTCGGCACCCGCGTCGCAATGCGTTTCTTTCGTTTCCTGCGCCGCTGGCGGAGGCGGGCGCGCAAGCGCTCGAGGGCGAGCTCACGGTTGCGTTGCTGGCTGCGCCCGTCCCTCGCGATGACAGCGATTCCGGTCGGGAGATGGGTGAGGCGAATCGCGGAGTCGGTGGTGTCCGCGTGGCGTCCTCCCGGGCCGCCCGAGCGGAAGGTGTCCACCCGGCACTGCTGGAGGAGCTCCCGGTCCCGATGCGGGATCGGTGCGGCTTCTTCCCCGCTCTTCTCGCCGTCCGGCTCATTCTGCCTGGCACTCATGCCGAGGGGCCCTTGTGCAGAAGAGTCTCGGAGTGTCGGGGAAGTGGGGGCATCTTCGGAAAGCTGTCGGGATGAGGTCGGTCGGGCGACGCTTGTGTGGTCCGTCCATGCGCGTGAATGCATTCACCAGAGCGGAGTTCGGGTTCCGCGGGCGGAGTGAGCCTGGGACCCAGGGAACGCACGGCCTGCGGGCGGGTCCACGCGATGTGGGGAGGTGGCCCGCCTCCTCCGATCGGATTAGACTCCGGGGACGACGAACCACTCTCCAGATAAGGAGCGAAAGAGCCGGCAATGTCCGATAAGCTTGGGATCCAGGCGACCTGGGGGCCAGGTGCCCGGTTCCTTCTCGTGTTGGCGAGCGTGGTCGTGGTGGTGGCCGGTCTGCGAGCCGGGGCTCCAATCCTCCTGCCTTTCTTTCTGGCGCTCTTCCTGGCCATCCTTTCGCTTCCGATCATGCTCTGGCTGCAGCACCGGGGGGTGCCCTCTCCCATCGCGATCGTGCTCGCGGTTCTCGTGGACGTCGCCGTGCTGGGGGTCATCGTCCTCCTGGCGAGCCAGTCGGTCGCCGATTTCCAGGACCGGGCGCCCTTGTATGCGGCCCGCCTGCAGAATCTCTTCAATGTCTGGATCGAAAGTCTCCAGGCGAGGGGGATTCCGGCCGGCGAATACATCTCGGCAGAGCTGGTCAGCGCCGCCGCGATCATGGACTTCGTGGGTGGGCTTCTGGGACGCGTCGCGGCTTTCCTCTCCAACACCTTCCTCGTGATCCTGATCCTCGTCTTCATGATGGCCGAGGCCTCGATCTTCCCGGAGAAGTTCCGCGCGGTACTGGGGAACGGTGAGGGGGACGTCGGCCGCTTCGCCAAGATCACCGGCGAGGTGTTGGACTACCTGATGATCAAGACCTTCGTGAGCCTCGCCACGGGGCTCTCGATCGGCTTGTGGGCGTGGATCATGGGCCTGGATTTTCCGGTCCTCCTGGGACTCATCGGCTTCGTGCTGAACTACGTGCCGACCATCGGCTCATTCCTGGCCGCCTTTCCCGCTGTCCTCCTCGCCCTCATCCAGTTCGGCGGGATCGGACCTGCGGTCGTAGTCGTCATCGGATACGGAGTGATCAACCTCATCTTCGGGAATCTGATCGAGCCCCATCTCCTCGGGCGTCGCCTTGGGCTCTCGACCCTGGTCGTGATCCTCTCGCTCATCTTCTGGGCCTGGGCTTGGGGCCCGGTCGGCGCCCTCCTCGCGGTGCCCCTCACCATGGTGGTGAAGATCATGCTCGAAAACACCCAGGACCTGAGGTGGATCGCGGTGCTCCTGGACAAGGAGGCGCCGGCCACCAAACCCGCGCTCCCCGGTCCGATGCCTCTCGATCAGGATCGGGGCAAGGAGGCGTCATGAGCCTATCCCATCTGCCGGACTCGGCCCGCCTCTGGGTCTTCGGCACGAGCCGTCCGCTCGAGACCCATGAGGAGGCTCGGCTCCTCGAGGAGGTGGACGGATTCCTGGAGGGCTGGAAGGCGCACGGCCATCCTCTCGCGGCAGCGAAGGAATGGCGGTATGGGCGGTTCCTCCTCGTGGCCGTCGACGAGCGGGTCACTCCCCCTTCCGGCTGCTCGATCGACGCACTCGTCCGACGATTGAGGCAGCTGGAAAGCGAGCTTTCCGTCGAGTTGGTGGGGAGTGCTCCGGTATGGTTCCGGGAGGGCGGCACTGACGGCCCGCCGCGCCGGGTGTCCCGAGTGGAGTTCAAGGAGGCGGTTGCCGACGGTCGGGTGACCGACGAGACCGTCGTCTTCGACCTCGCCATCACTCGATTGGGCGATCTGCGCGCGGGACGGTGGGAGCTCTCCGCCGGAGAGAGCTGGCACCGAACGTACCTGGAGTGAGCGAGCCTCAGGTGCCGGGCGGTCGAGGGGAGCCGGCCGGGCCCGGTGCCGACCGGGCCCGGGCCCCTCAGCGTGAGGGGTCGGCCGCACCCGGGAATGGAAGGGGGCGCTCGGTGTACCCCTGACCGGGCTCGAAGAGCTCGGGAGCGACCGAGTCGCTCCGGTCCACGTCGGCCAATTCGGTTGTGATTCTGAGGAGTGCCCTGGCTTCAGGCTCCTCTTCGACCTCTTCCTCTTCCTCGTCGTCCCCTCCGCCTCCGAAGAGACCCCGGGTCAGGCCACCCACCGCCTCCCGTGCTGCATCGCCGGCCGCTTCCCGGGCTGCGTCTCCCGCAGCGCTCTGGAGGCGGCTGCCCATCGAGTCGGGTTCCCACGCCAGCAGGGTCTCCTCGTCCAGCGTCGCTCCGTCCGGAACCACCGCGACGTTGACCACGCGGTGAACCGCCACGCCATCCAGCGACTCCAACACCTCTGACAGCCGCTCGATTCCGGCGGCGATGCGCGGGTCCCAGACCGCGAGCGCTTCAGGTCCGAACGCGCCTGTGAGTGGATCCACGGACTCAGCCAGCTCCTCAGCCAACGACTGCAGGTACTCGTCCTGCGCGAGCTCCTGAGCCCACTCCTCGGCGACCCGGTCGGGGTTCGGGAAGTCCTCGCTCTGCCAGAGATCGACGAGGATGAAGAGGGTGCCTCCATCCCCGTTCTCGAGACCCTGGACGGCCTCCTGCAGCTCGACTTCTCCGGTGATGACGTGCCGTTCGGCGGCGAAGCCGTGGAAGTCGCGCCGTTCCCCGGTGGCTCGGGAGTCGAGGCGAACCTCCATCTGGGCGTTCGCTTCCTCCATGGCCAGCCGCATCTGCTCCATCGCCTCGGCCCACTCCTGCTCCACTTCGTCGGCGTGCATCTCGAGCTCTTCGGCCACCTCTTCGGCGATGTCACCGAAGGCGGCCATCATCTGTTCGATCTCTTCGGGCCCCACCGAGGTGTAGCTCTGGTCGTCGTGATCGACGGTCGTCCAGCGGCGCTCCTCCATGTCCATGATCGTGGAGATCGACCCCTGGTCGTGGCGGAGGCGGCTTCCCATCACGTGAATCCCGTGCTGCGACTCACGGGCCCCGGCACCGCCCGGCATGGCCTGGAGGAGCATGCCCAGGCTTCCGGGCGCCTCGATCTCGGTGACCTCGGTCCACGTGATCGACTGGTCCTGCGCGCCGACCGAGGGAGGCGCCAGAAGGGCGGCCGCAACAAACAGGCCGCCGACGAGGACGAAGCCCGACCGGATCGGGTTCGAGGTCGGCTTGTAGATCCGCGAGGTCGTCATCATCGTCCTCCTTTCCCGTCCTCCGCTCAGTTGACGGATCGCGGGGATGCGAGCAGTGCAGGGAGTGGGTAGAGCACAAATCCATTCCATAGTAAGGTGCGGCCGGGCCGGTGTGAAGGCATGCGTCCGCACCGTACCGGACTGTCTGACCCGGCCTCACCCCTTGGATCGCGCCTCGAGTCCGAAGACCTCGGCCAGGTATCGGGCGGCCTCCCTTTCGGCCCAGAAAGAAGGGGTTCGAGGGGAGCGCCCCTCCACAAAGCCAACGTGACCTCCCTGGGCGGAAAAACCGGCGAAGAGCCAGGGATTGGCGGCCACCGCAGTGTGCGGAATCGAGCTCGGCGGAAGAAAGGGATCGTCGGAGGCGTGCAGGAGAAGTGTGGGGACCGCGACCCGGGTGAGCAGGGGCGCACTCGAAGCCTCCCGGTAGTATTCCCAGGCGTCGGCGAAGCCGTGAAGGGGAGCGGTGGCCGCGTCGTCGAACTCCCGCAGGGTGCGGGCGGCCAGGACTCTCTCCACATCGACCAGGGGGGCGAGGAGGTCCAGCTTCGCCCGGGTCTTCGCCCGCAGCGAGCGGAGGAAGTAGTAGGTGTAGATCCTCCCCATGGGGCTCCTCTCGAGGAGGTGCGTGCCCTCGGTCAGGTCGAAGGGGACGGAGATCACGGCCGCACCCCGGACCTTGTCGGCCGCTTCAGCTCCGGAGAGTCCGAGATAACGGAGGAGCACGTTGCCCCCAAGCGAGAATCCGAGCACTCCCAGCGGGCGGTCCGGGAAGCGCTTCCGAAGGAGGTCGAGCACCAGGGAGAGGTCTTCGATGTCGCCCGAATGGTAGAACCGGGGTCTTAGGTTCGGCACTCCGGAGCACGAACGGAAGTTGAGGCCCACGGGCCGGACCCCCCGGCGGGTGAGCTCTGCCATCGCGACCCTCACGTAGGCCCGCCGGGTGGAGCCCTCGAGTCCGTGGAGGATCAGCGCGATCGGTGCCTCTGGAGACGGGTCGGGTCCCAGGTCCAGGTCCAGGAAGTCACCGTCGGGAGTGTTCACCCGGATGCGATCCAGCCCCGGATCCGGAGTCGGCCGCAGGAACTTGCCCAGGACGGTCTGGAGATGGGCTCCCGGAAGCCAGCGAGCGGGTCGGAACGGTCGCAGGCGGAAGTCGCCGTGCCGGAGGGCGCGGGCGGAGGTGGTTCGGTGGCTCAACAGGATGCTCCGCTCCTGGTGACGGTCGGTGTGTGAGCGTCACCACACTAGCGCCCGTGGAGAAAGGCTTCAACTGGAAGGGTGCGGTGTGAGGGAGGGCTTCGCCTCCGGAACTTCCCCAGTTTCAGGGGGAAGAGACGGGCGAAGGAGATTGCGGTGTCGGATCGAACCGGGGAGGAGGGCGGCGCATGGTCGGAGGTTGGACTGAAGGTTGGCGAAATGGCGCGGGCCGTCCCTGCCGTGTGGTGGGCCGAATCGGGTGGGTCGGGATCGCCACCGGCCTGCTCGTGATTGGCTGTGGGCCAGAGCCCCCGGATGAGGTGCGCGACCTTCCGCAGGCGGCGGGAGCGGAGATCGAGGGGGTTACTCCTGTCCCGGAGGGACTCCTTGTGCGTGCGGGCCATCCAATCGAGCGCGTAGCCGTCGGTCCCGACGGACTCCGTGTCTATGGGGCGATCCGCGACGGGGCGGGACCGGGTCCACGTTTGGTGGAATGGGTTTGGCACGAGGACATGCAGCACTGGATGGGGCCCGACGCTCTGCACTTCTCGGATGGTTCAGAGTCGGACACGGCCGTCGCGATCGCCCCGGACGGATCGTACCTCCTCTTCGCCAGCTCGAGGCCGGTCGACCTCGTCGGAGCGGGAGACATGAATATCTGGCTCTCTCAGTGGAGGGAAGACGATGACGGGGCGGGGTGGAGCGATCCCTGGCTCCTGCCCACCATCCACTCTCCCGCCTGGGACGGAGGCCCGAGCCTGGCCATGAACGGGAACCTCTATTTCGCTTCAGAGCGGGACGCGCCAACCTCCGGACGAAACCTCTTTCTTGCAGAGCTCGAGGGGGGGAACTGGATGTCGCCGAGGGCGTTGCCCTCGCCGGTGAATTCAGACTTCGACGAGATCGATCCCTGGATCGCTCCCGACGAGAGCTTCATCCTCTTCGCCTCGAACCGGGAGGGTGCATTCGACCTCTACGCTTCCTATGCGGACGGGGTAGGGGGCTGGACGGAGCCCCAGCGCTTCGTCGAGCTCATCACGACCGAGGCCGACGAGAGGGCGCCGGTGCTGTCACTGGGAGGGCAGGTGCTCTTTTTCGTGCGCGACGATGGCGAGCTCTGGTGGTCCAGGTCGGGGTCTTCAGGCGTCGAGCCTCCCGAGTAGCAGGAGGGTGGAGCCAGGCCTGAAAACACCCTTGAAAGCCCGGCTTTCCGCACTCGTCCCTCATCCGTGAACACTGTTTCAGGGGTTTGGTCAAGGGAGGGTTGACTCCCTTCCACGGTGTGTTTACAGTGTTCACCATGACTGACACGAGAGACCGGATCCTGGCGTGCGCCTGCGACCTCTACCTCGAAGACGGCTTCGAGGGATTCTCGATGCGGAAGCTCGCCCGCGCAGTGGGCGTGACCGCCCCGGCGCTCTACCGGCACTTCGAGAGCAAGGAGCAGCTCCTGCTCGAGGTGGTGGGGGAGGGCTACAAGGTATTCATCCAATATCTGCATCGGGGCCTAAGCGGCGCGGACCCCCTCGACCGGTTCCGGATGGCCGGGGCGGCCTACCTCGATTTCGCGCTCGAGCATCCCCGCTACTACGAGATCCTGTACTCCTACATCCAGTTTCTTGGGCTGGAAGAGTTGCCGACGGAGATCGAGCCGCTCGCTGCGGGAATTCACCAGTTCTGGCTGGACCGGGTTCGGGAATGCATGGACGCGGGAGTGCTGGTTCCGGAGGACCCGGAAGCGGTATCTCGCACCTTCTGGGCCCTCTCCCACGGATTGATCACGATCTATCAGCGCGGGATGCTCGTCATGCCGGAGGAGGAATTCAAGCTCGAGTTCATGAGAGCCGCCGGCCGATTGCTCATGGGCGTGGGTTCCGACGAGCTGGTGACCGAGATGAAGGCCGCGCAGGATGAGCAGAGTGGCGGTGCGGGGACAGCCATGGAGCCGGGCTCGGAGAAGGAGGTCGACGAGCGTGGGGCTTCAGGCCGACTGTCCCTGGTCAAAGAGGGGGATGGATGATCGTGAAGCTCGGGCGGGAACGCGACCCACGAGGAAGTGAGATGACCACGAACGTGCGCTGGTGGATCCAGGCGGGATTGATGCTCGGCTTCCTTCTGGGCGTTCTCCCGGGGGTCGTAGCTGCCCAGGTGGGCGGGGGGGGACTCACCGGAGGCTCCGCGGACGCGAGCGGGACCCAGCTGCAGCCGCTCACCCTGGACGAAGCGCTCACTCGGGCCCTCGAAAGCAACCGGGAGTTGAGGCGGGCGCAGCTGGGCCTGTTGGAGGCCGAGGGGCAGGTCACCGAGGCGTGGGGGAATGTCTATCCGCGTGTGGACCTCAGCACGAGCTACACCCGCAACCTTTCTCCCACCGCAACGTTCCTCCCCGCCATCCTCTTCAATCCCGATGCCGACCCGAACGAGTTGATGCGGGTCCAGTTCGGGGCCGACAACGTGTGGAGCGGAAGCATCTCCGTGGAACAGCCGATCTTCGAGGCCCAGGCGTTCGTGGGCGTGGGCGCGGCGGGCCGCTTCCAGGCGCTGCAGGAGGAGTCCGTGAGAGGGGTGGTGCACGAAGTGGTGACCGGCGTCCGGATCGAATACTACGGACTGCTGCTCGCTCGGGAGCGCGCTCGACTCACCGAGCGCTCGCTCGAGCGGGTCCGCGAGTCACTGGTGGAGACCCGAGCGCTGGCTCGGGCCGGCCTCGCCTCCGAGTATGACGTCCTCCGGCTGGAAGTGGAAGTCGCCAATCTGGAACCACAGCTCAGACGGGCCGAGAACGAGGTGAGACAGAGTGAACGGGAGCTGGTCACTCAGCTCGAGTTGGAGCCCGGAGCCCGCGTGGAGCCGGTCGGATCTCTCGCCAGCATCAATTTGGAGGAGCCGGAGGCGAATACCGCTGAGAACCGAAGGCTGCTCCAGCTCTTCGGCTTCGAGCCACCCGCCGATCTCGACGAGGAGGGGCTCGGCGAACTCTTCTCCCGGGCCCGTGTGAACAGCTCCGCCCTCCAGCAGGTCGGGCTCAATGAGGAGCTTCGTCACGCCGAGCTCCGTGCGGAGCAGGCCGATTTCTTCCCGAGAGTCTTCCTCTTCGGGAGCTATGACGTGCAGGCACAGCAGGACGGAAGCCCCGAGTTTTTCGGAATGTCCGGGCAGAGGGGCTACGGACGAAACGTCGGCATCCGGGTCTCGATCCCCCTGTTCACCGGGATGCAGCGCGGCGCCCGGGTCCAGCAGAGGAGGGCTTCGCTCCGGTCGGCCGAGCTGGAGTTCGAGCTGGCCGAGGACCGCCTGCGCGACGAGCTGCGCACGGTCCTCGAATCGACGGAGGAGGCGCGGCTGCGGTCGAGCAGCCAGGCGCTCGCCGTGGAGCAGGCCCGGCGGGGCTATGAGATCGCAAGCGCACAGTACCGCGAGGGAACCAGCAGTCAGCTCGAGCTCACGGACGCGGAAGTGGCCCTCCGCCAGAGCGAGTTCAATTACGCGGAGGCGGTCTTCGACTACCTCTCTGCCAGGGCCCAGTTGGATCGGATCGTGGGTCGGATGCCGGTGCCCGGGCAGTAATCGGCCTCGGATCGTCCGCGATCGACATCCGCCCCAGGGCGGAAAACCAGGAGATGGTACGCATGAACTACGTTCGACGAACAGCTCGGATCAGCCTCGCTCACGCTCGACGGCAGGCTGCCGGCCCGGTCTCGGGAGGGCTCGTGCTCGCTTTCGGCTTCGTCGCCCTGGGCCTGGCGGGATGCGGGGACGACGTCCAGGCCGGAAGCGCCGAGGACGAATTCCAGAGGATCATCAACGTCGAGGTCCTTCCTCTCGAGCTCGAGAGCTTCCAGGAACAGATTCGACTCACGGGCACAGCACAGGCGAATCGTGACGTGACCGTCTCTGCCGAAGAGGGCGGGGTGGTGCGTGAGATCCTCGTGGAGAAGGGTACCGTGGTCGAAGAAGGGCAACCCCTTATTCGCATAGACTCGAGTATCCTGCAATCCCAGGTGGCGGAGGCGGAGGCTCGGGCCGAGCTGGCTCGGGAGACCTGGGAGCGGCGGAGACAGCTCTTCGAGGTGGACGGGGTCGGCTCGGAGCTCGCCTACCTCGAGGCCCGCTATCAGGCCGAGCAGGCAACGGCCGGCCTGGCCAGCCTCACGGAACGGCTCGAGCGCACGGTCGTGCGTGCGCCGATCGGCGGAATCCTCGAGAGCCGGGAAGTGGAGGTGGGGACCATGGTGTCGGCGGGAACCCCCGTTCTGCGAATCGTGGAGATCGACCCGGTGAAGGTCGTGGGCGGTGTGCCGGAGCGGTTCTCGGCCGACCTCGCTTTGGGTGCTCCGGTGTCGGTCACGTTCGATGTGCTCGGTGACGGTCCGCTGCTGGGAGAAGTTCACTACGTCGGTGCCACGGTGAGTCCCGGCAACCGCACCTTCCAGACCGAGATGCTCTTCCCGAATCCGGACCGGGTGATCAAGCCCGAGATGGTGGCCCGGGTGGAGATCCTTCGTCGGGACCTTCAGGACGTGGTCGTCGTGCCCCAGGAGGCGGTAGTTCGGATCGAGGACGGGTTCGTCGCCTTCGTCGCGACCTCCGAGGGGGGCGAGGAGATCGCAGAGGTGCGCCGGCTGGTCCTTGGACCGTCGCAACGGAACCGGATTGTGGTCGAGGAGGGACTTGAGCCTGGCGACCGGCTGATCGTGGTCGGGCAGGGGCAGGTTGCCAATGGGGACCGGATCCAGGTGGTCGGGACACGGGGGAGCGACCGATGACGGATCGCGGTGAGTTCGATGAGCGCGAGGTCTCCCGAGACTTGCCAGCGTACGTGGACGGGAGGCGGCAGGAGGTTCCGGAAGACGATCCCGAGTTCCTTGCTCGCTTCAAGGAATTCCGGCTCACCACCTTCGCCGTGGGACACCGGACCAGCGTCGTCATCCTCTTCCTGATCGTCTCCTTCGCCGGCCTCATGGCCTACCGCACCATCCCGAAGGAATCGGCGCCCGAAGTGGCGATTCCAATGATCGCGGTGAACACGATGTATCCGGGCGTGTCTCCCGGGGACATCGAGACGCTCGTCACGCGGCCGCTCGAGGACGAGCTGCACACGATCTCGGAGATCCGGGAAATGACCTCGACCTCGGTGGAGGGCTATTCCTCCATCCTGGTGGAGTTCTCGGTGCGAACCGATCTGAACGAGGCCCTCCAGAAGGTCCGGGAGCGCGTCGACCTCGCGCGGCCCAATCTTCCGTCGGACGCGGAGGAGCCGAGCATCCTCGAGTTCAACATCTCCGAGTTCCCGATCATGCAGGTGAACCTCTCAGGAGAGTATGGCCTCGTTCGCCTGAAGGAGATCGGAGAGGAGTTGCAGGATCGCATCGAACAGATTCCTCAGGTGCTCCGGGCGGATCTGCGTGGCGGCCTGGAGCGGGAGGTCAGGGTCGACGTGGACCTGGCGCGGCTCCAGTACTACGGGCTCTCGGTGAATGATGTGGTCGACGCGATTCGCAACGAGAACGTGAATATCCCGGGCGGATCCATCGAAGTGGGGAGCGTCAACTACCTGGTCCGCGTCGACGGCGAGTTCGTGGATCCGTCGATCATCGAAGACCTCGTGGTCGGCACCTTCGACGGTCGCGGAGTCTACGTTCGTGATCTGGCGTCCGTGGACTTCGGTTTCGCGGATCGCACGAGCCACGCCCGCATGAACGGGGCCCCGGTCGTGACGATCGATGTCGTGAAGCGCAGCGGGGACAACATCATAGAAACGGCGGAATCGGTCCGGGCCGTGCTCGCGGACATGGAGCCGCTCTTTCCGCCCACCACCCAGGCTTCCATCACCGGGGATCAGTCCCGCGACATCTACCAGATGGTCAGCAGCCTCGAGAACAACATCATCTCGGGTCTCCTCCTGATTCTTGCGGTGCTTCTCTTCTTCCTCGGGGTCCGGACGGCCACCTTCGTCGCCATCGCGATTCCGACCTCCATGCTCCTTTCTTTCGTGGTTCTCGCTGTGATGGGAGTCACGATGAACATGGTGGTGCTCTTCAGCCTCATCCTCGCCCTGGGGATGCTGGTGGACAACGCGATCGTGATCGTGGAGAACATCCACCGCTTCGTCGAGGAAGGCTGGAGCTCGACCATGGCGGCTCGGAAGGCGACCGGTGAGGTGGCGCTTCCCGTGATCGTGGCCACCGCCACGACGCTCGCCGCATTCGCGCCCCTCATGTTCTGGCCGGACGTGGTCGGGGAGTTCATGGGCTACCTGCCCCTCACCTTGATCGTCACTCTTTCGAGCTCTTTGTTCGTGGCCTTGGTCATCGTGCCGACGTTGTGCGCAATCTTCCTGCGTCCGGACGACGCGCCCAAGCGACCGCTCACCCCGGCGGCGCGATGGACCATCGTGGGCGGGACGGCCCTGGCCTTCGCGGTGGTGGCGGCTGGGAACGTCCTCACGGCGTTCCTCCTCGCCGGTACCATCCTGGGCGCCTACGCCCTCCACCGATTCGTTCTCGATCGGGCCGCAAGAGGCTTCCAGGCAAGAGCGCTTCCCGCCCTGGTCCGGCGCTACGAGGGCTCGCTGAGGTGGGCGCTCGACCACCGAGCGATCGTGCTCGGGATCTGCGCGGTCGTCTTCGTGGGGACGTTCGGTCTCTTCACTCGCTTCAATCATGGAGTGGAGTTCTTTCCCGAGGGGGTGCCTCCGGCGCAACTCATCGCGAATGTCGAGGCGCCCGTAGGCACCAGGGTCTCCTTTACCGACCAGGTGGCGCGCGCCCTCGAGGCCGAGTTGCCAGAGCTCCCCGGCTTCGAAGATGTCGAATCGGTGGTCGCGACTGTCGGAGGCTCGGGGGGCGGAATGATGTTCATGGGAGGGTCATCGGGAGAGAATCAGGGTCGAATCACCCTTTCGCTCGTCGACTATCAGGACCGGGGCCAGGATTCGTTCGAAACGCTTGCCATTCTGCAGGAGCGGTTGGGCCGACGGATCCCGGGAGCGGAGATCCGGGTCGACATGCCGGACCAGGGCCCGCCCGGAGGGCCTCCGGTGAACATCGAGATCGTCGGAATGGATCCGGCCGTCCTCCAGGAGCTTTCCGATGAGATCCTCAGCCTCCTGAGGAACGCTCCGGTAGCGGCGCGTCTCGTCGGGCTCGAAAGCGACCTCGATGATGCGCGAGCCGAGCTGTCGATCCACATCGACCGGGAGCGTGCGACCCTGTACGGGTTGTCCACGATGGAGGTTGGAAACGTCGTTCGGTCCGCCATCCAGGGAGTGGAGGCCGCAAAGTATCGAACCGGAAACGACGAGTATGATATCGTGGTGCGGCTCGCGGAGGAGTACCGGGACGAGCTCTCGGATCTGGGCGAGCTGACTGTCTCCACCGACTTCGGCGACCAGATTCCGCTGGTATCGGTGGCGGACTGGTCGATCGGGCGCGGCCTGGGGTCGATCCGGCGCAAGGACATGGACCGCCTGGCGACGATCTCCTCCGAGGTGCGTGCGGGCTACAATCAGAACGCCGTTCTCGCGGAGGTCCAGGAGGTCCTCGCCGAGTTCGTAGCGGAGGGGCTACCCCCAGGTTACCAGCTCCGCTACACCGGGCAGCTCGAGGACCAGACCGAGGCACAGGAGTTCCTTTCCCTGGCCTTCGGAATCGCCCTGATGCTGATCGCCTTCATTCTGATCAGCCAGTTCAACTCGCTGGTCAAACCGCTGATCATCCTGACTTCGGTGGTCATGTCCACGGTGGGCGTGCTCCTGGGCCTGATGGTCTTCCGCATGCCGTTCGTGATCATCATGACCGGGGTAGGGATCATCTCCCTGGCCGGGATCGTGGTGAACAACGCAATCGTCCTCATCGACTACATCGACATCTTGCGGGAGCGCGACGGGATGGACCGTCGGGAGGCGTTGGTCCAGGGGGGCATGACGCGTCTCCGTCCGGTTCTCCTCACGGCCATCACCACCGCGCTTGGCCTCGTTCCCCTCGCCATCGGCCTCAATTTCGATTTCCTGGGGCTCTACACCGCCCTCAACCCAGACCTGTACTGGGGTGGGGAGCAGGCGGCGTGGTGGAGCCCAATGGCCATCGCGGTGATCGTCGGAATCATCTTCGCGACCTTTCTGACGCTGATTGTGGTTCCGGTAATGTACTCGCTCGTGGACGATGCCGGGCGGTTCTTCCACCGGCACTATGTCGGTGACGAAGCCCCCGAGGATGCAAGCGGGGAGCCGGAAAGCGGACCCTCAATGGACGGGGAGCGTATAGAGGAGGGCAGGCCGGCTCCGGAGCCGGAGCACGTATACGCCCGGGAGCTGCCGGGAGGGACGACCGGGGAGCTGGCTCCCGGGTCTGGCTGAGGAAGGCTTCGGCGCGGAGGTCCCGAGCGTGTCAACGCTTTTCCGACCTTCCGTGTCCATCATAAGTAGTGCGAATTGGGAACAATTGACGCTGGAGTTTGGTGGAGCAATCGAGCGCGGGCTTACGGGGGCACCGCGCATAAGGCTGAACGTATGAAGAGCGAGGGGAAGAAGATGACGGAAGGACGGACATGGCCGGCGGTTCCCGCCCTCGTCGGGATGGGCGCTCTCTTCTTCCTCCTGACTCTTCCGGTTGCGACTCCGGTGCCGTTGCAAGCGCAGCTCACATCGAACTCC
Organism: Gemmatimonadota bacterium; assembly: GCA_007125845.1. GTDB lineage: Bacteria > Gemmatimonadota > Gemmatimonadetes > Longimicrobiales > Gaopeijiaceae > SLCK01. Next base: position 1,463 of record SLCK01000144.1, on the reverse strand, counting down.
GGTGGTGCTCCGATCACAGCTCCGCGCGTCTATATCGATTGCCAGGGGCGGGTGCCCTGTCGGGAGGACCATTTCCGTACGGAGATCCAGTTCGTCAACTGGGCCCGAGACCGGACCGATTCGGACGTGCACGTCATCATCACTTCCGAGGAAGCCGGCGGAAGCGGGCGCAGATACACCCTGGATTTCGTGGGCCGGATGGAGATGGAGCACCTCTCCGACCAACTCACCTACACCTCGCAGGGCAGCGACGTGATGCAGGAGACGTTGGACGGCCTGGCGCGCGCCCTCTGGCTGGGCCTGCAGCGCTTCGCGGTCGAGTCGGGGATGGGCCAGGATTTCGACCTCCGCTTCACCCGAGAGCTCCCAGAGATGGCAGACGGGGGGGACATGGAGGCAGGTTCGGAAGCCGCCTTCTACGACCCGTGGGACTACTGGATCTTCCGGGTCGGCCTGTCTGGAAATTACTCGGATGAAGAGACCCGATCCGAGCGTCGCCTGAACCCGAGCTTCAGCGCGGACCGCGTCACCGAGACCTGGAAGATCAACCTGAGCGGGTGGTCGAACCTCCGCCGTCAGAGGATCGAGCTGTCCGACGGCAGGGAGGTGCGCGACAACCGGGACGATTGGCGTGTCAACGCGCTTCTGGTGCGGAGCGTCACGCCGCGTGTTTCGACCGGTGTGGACGTGTCGGGATCCAGCTCGGCGCGGAACAATCAGCGTGCCAGGATCACCTTCGCCCCCGCCGCGGAATGGAACTACTACCCGTACGAAGAGGCGAATCGCCGGCAGCTCATCGCGCATTACGGGGCTGGTTTCCAGTACAGCAACTACTCCGAGGAGACCGTTTTCGGTGTGACGGAGCAGACGATCCCCCTCCACAAGCTGGGAATCCAGTACCGGGCCGTCGAGCCGTGGGGCAACGCCTCCGTGGGGCTGGACGCGTCGCAGTACCTCCACGAAGGCGGGCTCTACAGCATCGGGGCGAGCGGAAATCTTTCCTTCCGGATCGCGCGGGGGCTCGAGCTCTCCCTCTCCGCTTCGGCCGAGAAGCTGGCGGATGAGATCCACATTCCCGCCGGCGATATTTCGGACGAGGACATCCTGCTTGGCAGGCAGGCTCTCGCTTCCGGACACGAATATGAGGCCTCGATCGGCTTCAATTACAGGTGGGGCTCCTCCTTTGCGAACATCGTGAACACGCGGTTCCCCTCCTCGGTGCGCTGAGGGCGGAGTCGCGCCTGGCCGCCTGCAAGAAAGCCCTCCCCGCCGCATGATGATCGACGGGGAGGGCTTTCTTGCAAGTGCACGATTCGGCTCACGCCCGCCGAGGGCGGCCCATTCCTGGGTTAGCCCTCAACGTCGGACCGATCAGTCCTGACCTCGACGCACGTGCTTCATCACCGTCTGGGGTCCGACCTCGGCGGTGTAGACATTGCCTTCTGCGTCGACCGCGACGCCCT
>SLCK01000036.1 GCA_007125845.1 Gemmatimonadota bacterium | reverse complement strand
CCCGAGGAAGAAGTAGGAGCCCCGCCTGGGATGGATGAGCATCGTGTTGCGGCCGAACCACCCGAGTCCGGCCCGTAGGGCCAGCTCCCGCTCCAGGATCGGTCCGGTGTCCACGTACGGTCGTGCCCTCACCCGCACCCCAAGGGCCTCCTGGAAGCGGCGGCCGACCCGGCGCAGTCCCCCGTGCACGACCCGGTGATAGTCGCGCCCCCGGGCATATCTGGCGATCACCCCTCGTGCGCGGTCGGCGGGCACCCCGGCGGGGTCTTCCCTGAAGTACTCGTGGGCGACCACGAGCACGCTTCGCACCTCGGGAAAGGTGAGCCGGAGGTCCTCGCGCCGCGCGAGCGCGTCCGGGCGGGCGAGGTACTCCATCCGGCCGTGTCGATCGTCCGCGAGCCAGTCACGCAGGAACTCGACGTGCTCGGAGGGCTCCGGGCGGCAGATGCCCGCCATCTCGAACCCCTCCTCCCGAGCGATACCCTTCAGGAGCTGTGCCCTCTCGACCTCCGCCGTGGACTTCTTCGCCATCGTCATCCCTCTCCGGCCACGTTCCCCGCCGCGTCAGCCCCACCCCCACCCTCCCCGTATCGGCGACCCTTCCACTCGATCCGCCGCCGTCCCCGCCATCGACTCCGCAGGGCGATCCAGGCGGCCAGCCCCGCGCCAAGGGGGTAGAGGAGGGCGTACCCGGGAAAGACGGAAAATCGGACGAGGGTCGCTCCCCAGATGAGGGTGCTCCCGCCGACGGTGAGGCCCGCCCAGAGGAGGAGGGGCGCGGAGCCCGGCTCCCCGGCCATCCGAAGCCCGGCCTCGAACACGAGGACGAGGGGTGGGGCCACCCAGAACGCCGCCAGGTACCCTACGATGCCGGGGAGGGCCCACCGACCCCAGCGCCCGCCCGCCTGGAGCGCGCCGACCGCCATGTTCTTCGTCCAGCCGTCGATGACCTCGCGCAGCGATCGGTACATTCTCGTGGAGAAGTCGTCCTCCCCATTCCGGAGGGTGAGGGTGTGCCCCGCTCCCGTCAGAACCTGTGCAAGTCGGAGGTCCTCGACCACCTCCCCCTTCACGGCCGCGTGGCCCCCGATCGATTCGTAGGCCTCCCGGTCCACGAGGATGTACTGACCATTCGCGATCGCGTCTCGCGATTCGCCCGGGCCGAGCGGCCGGGACGCATCCCGGTAGCGCAGGGCAAGGAGTGTGAAGATGTGCGGCTGCACCAGCCGCTCGCCGAATCCCCCGAGCTCCTGAAAGCCCATGAGGGAGAGCGCCTGGGCCCCGTCCTCGCGCATGGCCCCGACGGCCCGGCAAAGGAGCGGGGGCGCATGGTGGGTGTCGGCGTCCGTGAAGAGGAGGAGCCTCCCGCTGGCCGCCATCGCCCCCTGGCGGCAGGCCCACGGCTTCCCGAACCACCCGTCGGGAAGCGGAGCCCCTTCGATCACCTCGAGGCGCCTGGCGTTCCCCCGCGGCACGCCCCGCGCCAGGTCTCCGGTCCCATCGGACGATCCGTCGTCCACGACGATCACCTCGAAGTCGGGGTACTCCTGCAGGGTGAGCGAAGTCAGGCAGCGCTCGATGTTTCGGGCTTCGTTGCGGGCCGGCACGACGACCGTGACGGGTGGCTCACCCTCCCCTGATCCCGAGGGGGCCTCCCCGGGGGACGCCGGGGGGAGGATCCTCAGCTCCCTGATCCCGAAGAGCAGGAAGGCGCCCAGGAGGACCCACGGCACCACACCGGCCGCCACTGCCCAGGACACGTCCCCCCTCCTCAGTCCCGGTCCTGCCCAGACCCCCGGCGCACCCAGCGATCGGAGTCCCGATCCCTGTACTTCCGGAGGGTGCGCCGGAAGGCATCGTCGAGGTCGACCCCCTGCTCGTTGGCCAGGGCGAGGAGCACGAAGAGCACATCCGCCATCTCCAGGGCCAGGTCTCCCGAAGGCTCCTCCTCCCGCTTCACCTTCTCCCCGTAGCGATGGTTCAGCTCCCGCGCCAGCTCTCCCACCTCCTCGGTGAGTCGGGCCAGGTTGACGAGAGGGGGCCAGTAGCCCTCCTCGAACTGGGAGATCCACTCGTCCACTTGCCGCTGCGCTTCTCTCAGGTCCATGCCGCTCCCATGCCGCTTCAGTCTCTGGGTACCGGCCGCGATGCCGCATCCCTACCTCGCTCGCCGCTCCATGCCTTACCTTTCGGTACTCTCCGTCCCGTTCGGCTCGCTGAAACGGAGCTCATCGCACTCCCCGCTACTCCCATGGTCGCACCAGACGAAGGCTCGCCTTCCTCCGACGCGAACTCCGACGACCGCGACATCCACGGGACACCGGACTCGACGCTCGGGGGATACATGCGCGAGCACGAGCGCCCCCCCGCCTTCGAGGGATCCGACGGCGAGCCCTACACGGTGTCGCCGGAGGTGGAGCAGACGCCCGACCTGCGAGCGCCCTACGAAGGCTATCTCGTCTTCCTGCGCTGGGCCAGCACCGGGCTGGGCGTGGTGGGTCACGTCGAGACCGGTACGCTCGCTCGCGGCCAGACTCGGCAGGACGTCCTGGACAAGCTCGGGGAGCTCCCACTTCTGGAGCTGAAGCACCTCCTCGACGAGGCCTTGGACAGCTGATCGGGATGCTGCGCAGAGGCCTGCTGGCTGTCGGGGAGTCCCGGGTGGCTCGCAAGGTGCTCACCGACGCCCCGGTGAGCCGCTCGGTGGCTCGACGCTTCGTTCCGGGTGCCTCCGTCGACGCCGTCGTGGGTGCGCTCCACGAGCTGGAGGAGGCCGGCCTGGCGGCGACCGGCAACTATCTCGGAGAAGCGGTGCGCAGCCCGGAGCACACCCGGGCAGCAGTGGAAGCCTACCTCGAGCTGCTCGACCGGATCGAGGCCGGGGCGCATGACGCCAACATCTCCGTGAAGCTCACCCAGCTCGGAATGGGACTCGGCGACGACCTCCTCCGGGAGAACGTGGCGAGGATCCTGGACCGGGCGGAGGCGGCGGACATCTTCGTGCGCTTCGACATGGAGTCCTCCGAGCACGTGCAGCCCACCCTCGACCTCTTCGGGGAGCTGTGGGAGTCGGAGCGCCGTGGGGTGGGAGTGGTGCTGCAGGCCCAGTTGAGGCGAACCGCCGGAGACCTGCAGGAGATGATCCGCCTGGGCGCGAGAGTCCGCCTCTGCAAGGGAGCCTACGCGGAGCCGGCCGAGATCGCCCACCAGAAGATGCGCCGGATCCGGAAGCGCTTCCGGGAAGGCATGGCGCGCCTCCTCTCCGAGGGCACCTACCCGGCGATCGCAACGCACGACGAGCGGCTCCTCCGCGCCACCCTTGCCTTCGCGGCTCGTGAAGGCGTGCCGCCGGGCGACTTCGAGTTCCAGATGCTCTACGGGGTCCGGCGCGACCTGCAGCGGAACCTCCGGGACCAAGGACACCGGGTACGGGTGTACATTCCATTCGGGGACAACTGGTATCCCTACCTCGTGCGGCGCCTCGCCGAGCGCCCCGCGAACGTGTTCTTCATGGTGGAAAGCATGATCAAGGAATCAAAGCTGGGAATGCTGTGGCCCGGGAGCCGGGCGCTGGAGGATCGCGCGCCGTGAGCGGATCTAAGGCCGGAACGTCGGAGGTCGCCTCCGGCGCTGCCGGCAGGATCGACGGTGCCCGCCCCTTCCTGCGGATCACGGAGATCTTCCACTCCATCCAGGGGGAGTCCACCTGGAGCGGCGTGCCGTGCACCTTCGTGCGCCTGACCGGTTGTCCGCTCCGATGCGTGTGGTGCGACACCGCCTATTCCTTCCACGGGGGCGAGCGCATGGAGCTGCACGAGATCGTGGCGCGAGTGCGCGAGATCGGGTGCCCGGTCGTCGAGATCACGGGTGGGGAGCCCCTCGCGCACCGAAACTCCGTGGCCCTCGCCGACCGGCTCCTCGCGGAGGGCTTCACCGTCCTGGTGGAGACCTCCGGATCGGAGGACGTCTCCGTGCTCGATCCCCGGATCCACGTGATCATGGACCTGAAATGCCCGGGATCCGGGGAATCCGCCCGGAATCGATGGGACAACCTCGAGCACCTGGACGCACGCGACGAGGTCAAGTTCGTGGTGAAGGACCGGCGCGACTACGAATGGGCCCGGGACGTGATCCAGCAGCGCGGCCTGGACCGGCGCGTCGAGGAGGGCTCCCTGCGCGCCGTGCTCATCTCTCCCGTCTGGGGCGACGCGGGACCGGATCTCGAGGCCCTGGCGGGATGGATCCTGGAGGACGGCCTCCCCGTGCGGTTCCAGACCCAGCTCCACAAGCACATCTGGGGCGCGGACAGGAAAGGGGTCTGAAGACCCCCCGGCCCGTGTCCTCGTCCGCTCAACTCCACATGATCGCCGAGCGGCTCCTCTCCTACGGGGGGCCGGGCGACGACCCTTCCCTGAGGAAGGGTGGCTTCCTGGCATCGGTCGCCCTCGTCCTGCGCACCCCGAATGGGTCACACTCGCCGGAGCTCCTCCTGATCAAGAGGGCGGAATCCGAAGGAGACCCCTGGTCCGGACACATGGCGCTGCCCGGAGGTCGCCACGAGGACGGGGATCGCTCCCTTCTCGAAACGGCGCGCAGGGAGACTCTCGAAGAGACGGGAATCGTGCTCGAGGAGCGCGGCACGATGCTGGGGCGCCTGGCGATGGTGTCCCCGGACACCCCCCACCTCCCCCCCCTCTCGATTCTCCCCTTCGTCTTCGGAGTCCCCCATGACACTCGGGCCCGAACGGCCTCGGCCGAGGTCGCGGAGGTCCACTGGGTGCCCCTCGCCCATCTCCGCGATCCCGAGATTCGCACGACCCACCGCCTGCCTGCCGGGGAAGCCGAGCTTCGCTTCCCGGCCCTCCGCGTCGCCAATCGTACCGTCTGGGGCCTCACGCATCGGATCCTGTTGGACCTCCTGACCAGGATTCGGTGATCGCCAGGCCTCGATCCCGCAGAGCCCCGACGAAGGCCTCGGGAACGAGCGCTTCGTCGGGGGTCCGAACACCGGGCCCGGACACCTCCCCGCGCACCTGCATGAGCGACGTGAGGGAGAGCGAGAAGCCGGTGCAGCGCATCATCGCGGTCAATCCGGTCCGCTCGTCGTAGAGGTCGACGAGCTCGAACCGGACTCGCTCGGACCCGCTCGGTCGCCGCCCCTCGACCTCCACCCGGAGGGCGACCGCGTCCCGCCCGTCGCCCTCCCTGAGCCGGGGACCGACCTTCTCGATGAACATCTGCCGAGGACTCACGGGGACCCCGTCCACCTCCACCGGCTCCGTGTCCAGAAGTCCCAGATCGCGAATCCCCCTCATCAGAAGGGCATGACCCGGATAGCGAAGCGTCTTGTATTCGAGGGTCCGGATCCGCCCCCGGTAGCGGGCCGGGAGGGTCGAGGCGCCGCCCGCGGTATGGAAGGCCTCGAGCACCCCGAGGGAGTCCGGAAAGCGCACCTCCTCGACCCCGGTGAGCGGCTCCACCTCCACCGGTTCCCCCTCCCTCAGGATGACTCCGGGGGTGGTGTAGTAGTCGAGGACGCCCTCCAGAGAGTAGACGACCTGGTAATTGAGAGGGGGCCGCGGGTTGCGTGGAAGGCCGCCGACCCACATCCGGACCGCTTCGACCGATTCCACCCGGTCGATTCCCCACTGGGCCAGGACGTTGACGAGCCCGGGCGCGAGGCCGCAGTCCGGGATCACGCTCACGCCACGATCCCGGGCGGATTCATCGAGCGAACGCTGCCTGCGCACGATCTCCGTGTTTCCTCCCAGATCGGCGAAGTGCACGCCGGATTCGACGGCCAGGCGCGCCATCTCGAAGTTGAAGCCGTAGGGAAGGGCACAGAGGACCGCGACCACGTCCTCCATCCTCCGGCGCACCTCGTCAGAGCGGGTCACGTCGAACCGATCCACGGACAGGCCCGCCCCCAGGAAGTCCTGGAGAAAGGGCCGCACCGGGAGCTCCGCACGGTCGGCGATCACCACCTCGTCGACCCCGGGATCCCGTAGCAGGTCGTAGGCCGCAGCCGAGCCCTGAGCGCCTCCGCCCAATACCAGAAACTTCATCGACTCTTCCCCTCCCCCATCATCCCGGGAAGAGGTCCGGCTGCCCGGCCGAACCCGACCCCTCCACCTGCTCGCCAGCGGCCCCTTCCTCCGTGGAGTCGCCCTCGGAGACCTCCGTCTCCCCGCTGTCCAGGTCTTCGTCCGAGCCCCCGTCCGCGTCCACCTCCGTTCCGATGCTCCGGGTCAGCTCGACCACGCGGTCCCCGGCCTCGAGCTCGACCAGACGCACGCCCCTCGTCCGTCGACCTTGTTCGGGGACGTCCGCGGCGGGAATGCGGATCACCCCACCTCCGGCGGTGACCACCGTCACCTCGTCTCCACCGACCACCTCGAGCGCCCCCACCAGACTCCCGTCCCGGGAGCCGGATGGAAGGGCCAGGGTCCCCAGCCCCCCCCGATTCTGGAGGGGGAACTCGTCGAGGGCAGTCCGCTTGCCCCACCCTTCTTCGGTGACCGTGAGGACGAACGCCGTGCGTCGAAGGAGAATCACGCCGATCACCCGATCGTCGTCCCGCAGATCGATGCCCTTGACCCCCCTCGCCGTGCGGCCCATGACGGAGACGTCCTGCTCCTCGAAGCGGATGGCCCGTCCCCCTTCCGAGAGGAGCACCACCTCGGCGCGCCCATCCGACAGCACGACGTCGAGGATCGCGTCGTCGTCGCGGACGCCCGCCGCAATCACTCCCCCGGCGCGCGGATGGGCGAACTCGGAGAGCTCCGTGCGCTTCACGAGCCCCCCCCGCGACACGAAAAGGAGCACCTTGCCCTCATCTCCCAGCTCCTCGACCGGTACCAGAGAGACGATCCGGTCCTCCCGGCTCCCCTCCACCAGCGAGTAGAGCGACTGCCCCCGCGAGGCCCGCGCCGACTCCGGCACGTCCAGGACGGAGAGGAAGAATCCCTTTCCGCCTTCCGTGAAGGCCAGCAGCCATCCTCCGGTCCTCGCCGTGAAGATCCGCTCGAGCCAGTCGTCGTCGTGCTTCTCCATCCCGGCTAGGGCCTTGCCGCTCTTCACCCTCCGTCGGTAGAGGTGCATGGGGATGCGCTTGACGAATCCCTGGTGGCTGACGGCAATCACCACATCCTCGTCCGCGATTGCCTTCTCGAGGGCCGGCTCGGCCTCGTCCGCGTCCTCGAGGATCTCCGTGCGCCGATCGTCCCCGTACGCCTCCGTCACCTCGTCGAGCTCAGCGCACACGACCCGCAGCCGCTCCTCTTCGGACCCCAGGATCGCCCGGAGCTCCCCGATTCGGACCTCGAGCTCCTCCATCCGCTCCCGGAGGTCCTGACCCTCCAGGGAGGTTAGCTTGCCGAGACGCATGTTCAGGATCGCTTCCGCCTGCACGTCCGAAAGACCGAACGTCTCCTCGAGGCGATCCGAAGCTTCAGCGCGATCCTTCGAATCGCGGATGATCTTGATGACTTCGTCGATGTGGTCCAGGGCGAGGAGGAGCCCCTCCACCACATGTCGCTCCGACTCCGCCTTCTCCAGATCGTGGCGGGAGCGCCGGACCACGACCTCCAGCCGGTGATCCCGGTACCGCTCCAGGAGCTGCTTGAGGTTCAGCTCCCGGGGCTCTCCGTGGTCTAGCGCCAGCAGGATCGCTCCGAAAGTGGACTGCAGATGCGTCCGGCGAAGGAGCACCGAGAGGACGGGAGCCGTGCGGGCCCCGCGTTTGAGCTGGATCACGAGGCGGAGGCCGTCGCGGTCGGACTCGTCCCGCACGTCCGTGACGTCGTCCAGCTTCCCCTTGCGGGAGAGGTCCACGATCTGCTCGATGACGCGGGATTTGGAGACACCGTAGGGCAGCTCCGTCACCACGAGCTGCTCCTTTCCTCCCCGGAGCGCCTCCTTGACGATCCTGGCCCTCATCACGAGGCGACCTCGTCCGGTCTCGTACATGTCGCGAATGCCGTCGGTACCGACCAGGAACCCTCCGGTGGGCAGGTCCGGACCCGGCAGCTCCTCCATGAGCTCGGCCACCGTGCACTCCGGGTCCGCCACCAACCTGTGGAAGGCGGCGGCCACCTCGCGCAGGTTGTGCGGGGGGATGTTGGTCGACATCCCGACGGCGATGCCCGACGAGCCGTTGACCAGGAGGTTCGGCACCCTCGCCGGCAGGACGGTCGGTTCCAGGAGGCGCCCGTCGAAGTTCGCGCTCCAGTCCGCCGTCTCCTTCTCCAGGTCGGCGAGGAGGTCGAGCGAGATCGAGGCCAGTCGTGCTTCGGTGTACCGGTAGGCGGCTGCGGAGTCGCCGTCGATCGAGCCGAAGTTCCCCTGGCCGTCGATGAGCGGATATCGGAGCGAGAAGTCCTGGACCATGCGCACGAGCGCATCGTAGACCGCGCTGTCTCCGTGCGGATGATACTTCCCCAGGACCTCGCCTACGACCGTGGCGCTCTTCTTGTGCGGCCGGTCGGGAAGGAGTCCCAACTCGCTCATCGCGAACAGGATCCGTCGGTGAACCGGCTTCAGACCGTCCCGGACGTCCGGGAGGGCCCTCTGCACGATGACGCTCATCGAATAGTCGAGGAAGGCCTCGCGCATCTCCTCTTCGATCAGACGGGGAAGGATTCGCTCCCGCTTCTGGGCCATGCTCATGCGCGCTCCTACGACGTCGAGATTTCGTGTGGGAAGGTGGGCCGGGTGCCCGTCGGGGCGCCGGCAACTCCGACCCGACCCGCGTCGCACGAAGATGGGCCAGCCCTACCTACGACGGAAGGCGGGGCTCCTGGCCTCGAAGGCGCAACGTGAAGGATGTTCCCTGCGGCGGCGGGTCAGCGGGGCAGATCGGGCTGAGCGGAGGGGAGGCCAGGAGTTGGCGGACAACCCGGACGGAAGGGTTCGATCGATGAGCGCGCTCAGAGCCCATCCCCGAGCTCCGCCCGGAACTCGTCCGCCATCGTCGGGTGGCCGTGTGCCTCTGCCACCTCTACCCCACGGCGGTACGCAGCTCGGGCCTCCTCGTCGCGTCCCAGCTCCCTGAGAGCCTGGCCGAGTCGCCCCCATGCGTTCCCCTCGTCGTCGGCCGACTCGAGATAGGTACGGAGCTCCTTCACGGCCTCCTCCAGTCGGCCCTCGGACAGATACTCTACGGCCAACCCGAACCTGAGCCGCTGGTCGTCGGGACGCTTCTCGAGCAGAGCGCGAAGGCTATCGGCCCGGGAGCTTGACATGCGGCGTGGCAGGAAAGCGGACGGTCAGTCCGGAAAGACGAACTCGCGCGCGAGCCGCGCGGAGGGCGGAGATCCGGAGATTAGCTCGACGACGGCGTGCATCTCCTCACCTATCTCCCGGAGGCGACTCAGCACGGAGAGGGCGTGCGCGAAGTCGAAGTAGGCGGCGACAGCTTCCTCCGCGGCCGGGTGCGCGATCGTGACCTGGAGGTCCACCTCGCTCCGGAGATGCTCCACGATGGCGTCAACGGCGCGCTCCAGCTCCCCCTGCTCCTCGATGGTCCTTACGGAGACGTCCCCGTCGAGCCGATCGAGGAAGAGCTCGATCAGCTGTCGCTCCACGGGGGGAGCGGCCACCCCACCTTCGGGCCCGGCTCCGGCTTCGAGATAGCCATGGGCACCGTGGGTCAGAGCGCTCACTTCCTCGTAGTTGCACTGGAGGATCATCGTTGGCTCCCGAGCAATCGACGACTGTAGGCCAGGGGGCGGGAAATCGATTCGCCCGTACCCCGCACCAGGCGGGAGGCGTGTGTCGTCACCTCTACTGATACCTATTGAGCCACGGGAAGGTTTCTGCAAGCCCCGGGGACGAGCTTCTTGAACCGGCGCTGCGCCGAGACCGTGACCCGACATCGAGTTCGGAAGAGGCTCGGCGCGATCAGGCCTCGGCCGGATCTCCCGACACCAGGACGAACCTGGACCCCGGCCGCGTACCGCTCGCAGGGGAAGATTGCCCCCCCGCCTGTGCGAACCGCTCCAGTCGGAGGGGGACGGTCGCGCGGGCTTCGCCGTCGACGAGCACCTCGAAGCGATAGGAGCCCGGCTCGGGAAACTGAATCCCGTCGAGGTTGAGGACCTGCGGGACCTTGACCGCCTCTTCAGGCGCTGCCGCCCCATCCCCCGCGAGCTGGATCCGTCCACCCACCTCGAGCACCTGCTCCCCCTTCGGGCCACGGAGGCGGATCTGCACCTCGTGCGCCCCGGTTTCCCCGGGCTCCGCCGAGAAGCGGAGCACCATGGCGATCCGACCGTGGCGCGCGGGAAACTCCTGCGCCTGGATCCTGTCCATCACGCCGAGGATGTTCACCTTTCCGGAGACGTCGACGGTCGCCGCATCCGCAAGCACCGCAAGATCGATATTCATATTCGAGGCTATTCCTTCGTGGGTGGAGGGACAAGGGCGGGCGTCTCCTCGACGCCGCCCATGGCGCGGCTGAGTTGCGGGCCGAGCACCAGACCGGCGATCAGGTCGATCAGAGTATGCGCGACGATGGATGGCAGGATGCTGCCGGTGAGGACAACGGGAACGGCCAGCACGAAGCCCATGACTCCCGTCCTCACCACTCCGATCGTTCCCTGATATACGTGCAGGAACCCGAACGCCACTGACGATACCGCTGCGGCCAGCCAAGGGCCCGGCCCGAGGAGCTGCACCGCGACCAGGGCGTACCCACGGTATGCCAGCTCCTCTCCCAGGCCGGCCGATGCCGAGAGCCCGACGAAGGCCCGCTTCTCCCCGGGCGTCCTCGGGAGGAGGTCGGCGAGAATGCGTGCCCCGCCTTGCCCCATGGCCCTCTCCATGGGGATGAAGGCCACGATGATCAGGATCCCGGCCCCCGTCAGCCCCAGGGTCCAGACGAGCATCCGTTCCCACTCCATCCCGACGAGACCGAGCGCCTCGGGCCCCACCTGACGGAGCCCGAGCAGGAGACCGATCACTCCGATGGTCAAGATCGTGAGGGCAGAGCCGAGGTAGACCGGAATCCGCTCCAGACGCTCGGTGCGCAGGAGGGGAAGCTGTGCGAGCGCCAGGGCGGGCAGGAGGACGTAGTAGAGGGATAGCCCGATGACGTCCCAGAGGGAGAGCGAGGTAGACCATGCAAGGAGGAGGGCCGCCACCCCCGTCAGGGCTGCGCCGATCCTCAAGCGGCTCGAAACCGCCTCCGCAGCGGCCTCCGCGTCCCGCTCGGCTCGGTCATCCTCGAAATCCATGCGTTGACGCCCTCGCACAATCCGTCTAAGGTTCGCCAGCACGCGCCCGGAACTGCCGGAACGCTCCGGAGCGTGTTTCGCCAAGCACCGAACAACCCGTCACCAGCACCCCGGGTGGCCGATGGCAGCTGAGAAGAAGTCGACTCGAACATCCCGCGCGACCGTCCTGAAGGTCATCGACGCGCTCGACCACCCCCACGGGGGCCGCATCCTCCGCACCCGGATCCTGGAGGGCGAGCCACCGACCAAGAGGGAGCTCAAGGGGGCCGGGCTGCGGGCGATCTCCCCCGAAGGCGTGGAACGCAATGCGCGGGTCCTGGGATTCCCCGTTTTCGGCGGGAAGGTATCCGACGCACGGATTCGCGAAACTTCCCGGGTGGACCTGCACGTCGAAGAGGATGGGGACGGAGCTCCGATCTCCCTGACCTGGGAAATCCGTTTCACCAACGGGTGACTGCCGATTCGGAGTCCCGGAGTCAGTCCTCGGGGTCGTCTCCGTCAGATCGGGCGTCGATGTCCTCCTCCCTCTCCGCGGCCTCCCGCTCCTCCTCTTCTGCCTGCTCGGCCAGATCCGCCTGGAGATCGGTCACGAAGCCGGGCTCGGGGCGCTCGAAGGTCCGATAGAGCCAGTCGGAGAACGCCTCCGCACGCTCCGGCGCTTCGGCCACCACGCGTTCCCTTTCCTCCGGAAAGCGGTCTCCCTGAGTGGCGACGATGAAGTCCTCCAGATAGCCGAATTCGGCTGAATAGAGGAGCTCGTCGAGGGGCCCGTACGCCTGCGTATCGTAGACCGAGCGACCCAGCAGCCAGACGTCTGCGATTCGCTGGAGGATCGCCTTCTCCAGGTCGAAGCCCACCAGGCCCTCGGCCTCCTCGGGAAGCCACCGGTCGATGTCTCCCGTCTCCTGCGCCAGCCGGTAGTGCGCATACAGGAGGTACGGCGTATCCACGTCGCCCGTGAGCGAATAGACCCGGATGTGCGCCGTGTCGCCGTCGATCTCGAGCGCGTCCCACGGATACCGGCGAACGTTCTCGCGGTGTACGCGAATCAGGAAGTCGGGGCTCGTATCGATGTGATCGAGTTGAGGCCGCATCCACGCCTCGACCGCCATCATCCTCTCGCCGTCGGTCTGTATCCGTTCGCCGGTGTAGATGATGATCGACCGCGGCTGGGGCACGGCCACCTGACCCCCGCAGGCGGCGAGCGTCGGCGTGAGGAGGAGTGCCACGAGGGCGCCCTGCGACAGGATCTTCATTGCCTCCGGCCTCCGACTGGTTCGCGTGATCGTCGTCGCCCCCTGGTGAAGGGACCTCAGAGGCCGAGAGAAGAACGGATGAGCGGGCTGATGCGCTCCGGAGTCCACGGAGGATCGAAGGTGAGTTGGACCTTCGCCGTCTCGACTCCTTCGACACCCAGGACCGCCTCTTCGGCCATGCGGACGATTTCCTCGGCGACCGGGCACATCGGGCTCGTCAGGGAGATCCGCGTGTCGACGTGGCTTCCATCGACCTCCACATCGTAGACCAACCCCAGCACAACGAGGTTAAGGTTCAACTCCGGATCCTTGACCGTCTTCAGGGCGTCCATGACGTCCTTTTCGGTCGCAGCCATCTCACTGCCTCCTTGGGCTCCCAACATCGTGGGCCTGCCCGAACATGCTGTTTCTGATTCCCGTGGCGCATGCTACGCCCGGCAGCGGTTTGGTAACCGTGGGTGCCCGGAACGTTCCGAAGGAAATCGGCGACATGAGCCGTCCCCTCGCCCATCGCGGCTCGACCCCATACATTCGGCCAATCGTCCCGCAAAGCAGCGAACCCTCGGCCTGCTCCTCCGGCAAGTCGAAGAATCGCCGGAGGAACGATCCGGGTGCACCGGTGGTCCCACCGGGAACGGGGCCGTGCCCGATGAATGGTGAGAAGCAGGGTTGCGGGTTCAGCGATCGAGGAGGGAGTGCGACTTGGTTCATGCCGGACTGCTGATTCTTCTGCTCACACCTCCGGCGCCTTCTGCTCCTCAGGAGGCCCCGGAAGCGGTGGTCATCGAAGTCCAGGGTGCGGTCTCGGTGGATCGCGCCGGGGGCGATGGGACGGAGGCGCTGCGCGTCGGAGACCTTCTGGAGGCCGGCGACCTCGTCGCCCCCTCCCCGGGGGCCCGTACCACGCTCCTGGAGCGAGACGGCCAACCCAGACGGGTCGAGGCCGAGTGGGAGGTGGACGCGTCAGGCGGCGCGCCCGCCCCGGTCTTTCTCAGGACCGCAGAGCTTATCCTTCGCTTTGCGGAGCGAGCCGGCTACGATACCGAGAAGCCCTCGGAGCCGGCGGGACCGACGCCCCGACCTGCGGTCCCGGCGAACGGCATCCCGGTGCGGGTCCTCACACCCACGCTCCACTGGCTTTCGGGGCAGGACGTGGAGCTCTACCGCGTCACACTGATTTCGAGCGGGCAGGAAATTCACACCTTCGACGTGGAAAGCGACACCTTCGCGATCGTCCCACCGGAGTCCGCGCTGACTCCCGGTGAAGCCTACCAGTGGTCCGTGGAGGCCTTCCCGGGGGACGAACGGTCCCCGTCCGTGCGCTTCCGGGTGCTGGATCGGGAAGGAATGGACCGGGTGGCCGAGGAGATGCGTGACCTCCGCCAGACCGAGCTGGACCCGGAGTCCGTCGGTCGACTGCCCGCGGTGGCCCTCTTCCAGGAGATGGAGCTCCTCTACGACGCTCTCGCGTCTCTCGAGGAGCTCATCGAGGCCGGCGAGGAGCCCGTGAACCCCGCGCTCCTCACGCTGAGGGGTTACCTTCGCGCGGCGACCCGTCCCCCGCACTCCGACGGGGGCACCGGGGGAACCGACGCCCCCTGACGCACCTCTCGAGCAAGAACTCTCCGAGCAACGCATGCCATCATCAAGACCGTATCGTATTGCCGTCAACACAGGGGGCGGCGACGCCCCCGGCCTCAACGCCGTGATCCGGGCCGTTGTCCTCTCGGCCCTGAGCGAGGGCTGGGAGGTCTACGGAATCCGGCAGGGCTACCAGGGCTTGATCAAGGGGGACGGAGTCGTCCCCCTCGACCGAGCCTCCGTGCAGGGCATCACTCACCTCGGCGGAACGATCCTCGGCACGACGAACCGGGGAAATCCTTTCGAGTGGCCGAGGACCCTTCCCGACGGCTCGGTGGAAATGGTCGACCGCTCCTCGGAGATTCTCGACGTCTTCGAGGACCATGGGCTCGACGCCCTGGTCGCGATCGGGGGCGACGGCTCCTTGCACATCGCAGCGGAGCTGTCGCGGCGCGGACTTCCTGTGGTCGGGGTTCCGAAGACGATCGACAACGATCTCGCGGCGACGCAGGTCACCTTCGGGTTCCACACCGCTGTGCAGACCGCGACCGATGCAATCGACAAGCTTCACTCCACCGCCCACTCCCACGAGCGGGTGATGGTGGTCGAGCTGATGGGGCGGCACACCGGCTGGATCACGCTGTACGCCGGAATCAGCGGCACCGCCGACGTGATCGTCATCCCCGAGGTGCCCTTCGAATTCGAGTCGCTTGCCGAGGCGATCCGGCAGAAGTACGAGCGGGGACCGCGATACGCGATCGTGGCGGTGGCGGAGGGGGCCCGCCCCAAGGGAGGGGATCCCGCGATGGTCACGAAGGGAGGCGACGGAGGGAACCCACGCTACGGCGGAGTGGGCGAGTGGGTGGCCCAGGAGCTGCAGGAGCGCACCGGCTTCGAGTCGCGAAGCCTGGTCCTCGGTCACCTGCAACGGGGCGGTCAGCCGACCGCCTATGACCGACTCTTGGCACTCCGCTTCGGCTCGGCAGCCGTCGATCTGGTCGCCCAGGGACACTTCGGCTGCATGGTCGGCCTCGATCCGCCCGACGTACGCGGCGTTCCCCTCGAGGAGGCGGTCGCCACCCTCAAGACCGTGCCCCCGGACGGCGATCAGGTCCGGACCGCCCGTAGGCTCGGAATTTCCTTCGGCGACTGATCCGGGTCGGCGGGGTCGGCGGACCCGCCGGCCCCACGTCAGCCTCCCGCGAAAAAGGCCCCGAAGGCGTCCCAGGCGTCCCGGATCGAGAAGAGAAGCACCACGGCGATCACCGGCGGGAGAACGAACCGCACGAGGAAGAGGACCGCGGGAATGACCCTCACCAGGCCGGGCCGGGCGCCGCGCGCGAGCTCCGTCGCGGGATCCACCTTCATGAACCACCCGACGAAGATCGAGAGACAGAGGGCTCCCAGGACCAGGAAGAGGTCGCCCGCCACCTGATCGACGAGCCCCAACACGTCGAGGGAGACCGCCGACAGGAGTCCGAAGAGGGCGATCAGCACGCCCATCGCCACGGCGGCGTTGCGCCTCAGAAACCCGAACTCGTCGATGATCGAGGACGTCACGACCTCGAGGAGCGACAGGGCCGAGGTGATCGCTCCGACGGCGAGAGCCACGAAGAAGAGAATTCCCACGAGCCTCCCCACCCCGCCCATCTCCTGGAAGGCGCCGGGCAGGGAGATGAAGAGGGCGCCCACCGTGCTCTCGGAGACCGCGTCCTGGAGGCCCAGGGCGAAGATCACCGGGAAGACCACCATCCCCGCCACGAAGGCGACCATGAAGTCCGCGAAGGAGATCGTCACGGCCTCCTCGTTGAGGTCCGTGTCCCGGGAGAGGTACGATGCATAGGTCAGCATCGCTCCCATCCCCAGGGAGAGCGAGAAGAAGGCCTGGGCAGCCGCCTGCCGGATCACCGTGGGGTTCATGAGCTCGCCCACGTCCGGCCGCAGGTAGAACGCGTACCCCTCCGCGGCTCCCTCCAGCGTCATCGCCCAGATGGCCAGACCCAGGACGATCAGGAAGAGCGTCGGCATCAGGATGAGCGCGGCCCGCTCGATCCCCTTCTGGATGCCCACCATCACGATGCCGATCGTGAGCGCCATGAAGACGAGGTGAAAGCCGATCGCGGTCCCGCCGGAGGCCAGCCCTTCGAAGTGCGCCCCGGGGTCGCTCGGAAACCCGAAGACGATCCCCTCGAGCGCATAGCGGAAGGTCCACCCGGCAATGACGGAGTAGTAGGAGAGGATGAGGAAGCCCGCAGCCACGAAGAGGAAGCCGAGCGGGACCCAGCCCCGTCCGCCCAGCCTGCGGAGCGCCCCGATCGGCGAGAGGTGGGTGTTCCTCCCGACGGCCAGCTCGCAGAGCATGAGGGGGATGCCTATGAGGGCCACCATCGCGATGTAGACCATCAGAAAGGCGGCGCCACCGCCTTCTGCGGCGATATACGAGAATCGCCACATGTTTCCCAGGCCCACGGCGCTTCCGACTGCGGCCAGGACGAAGCCCCACCGGGTCCCCCAGAGCTCCCGGGATCCTGTGGAGGGTCGGTCGTCTCCCGGCAATGAAGGAGAAGGCTGATCCAAGGGAGTGCCTCCGAGTCGATTGGGTCGAGGAGCCCGGTTGTGGACCACGAGCCCCCGGCGAGAGCCCGAAACCTCGCCAATAGACCCACCCGGAAGACGAGCGTCAAGCGAGCAGAGGCCCGCCGGCTTGCCCTGGGCCGCGGAGTGAAGATACCCTGGACGCGTTCCGGAACCCCACCTGGCCAACCAGCCCACTCCGACCGCCCTCCTCCCCCGTTCCGCCTATGACACTCGAGATCGCTCTCGTCTACGGCATCCTCCTGGTCACCATCCTGCTTTTCGTGAGCGAACGGATCAGGTTGGACGTAGTGGCGGTCCTCTCCCTCCTCGCCCTGACCCTCACGGGCATCCTCTCTCCAGAGGAAGCGCTCGCAGGCTTCTCGGATCCCGTGGTCCTCATGATCGCCGGCCTCTTCGTCGTCGGGGACGGACTCTTTCAGACCGGAGTGGCGCGGGCGATGGGCCGGCTGCCCTCCAAGCTGGCCGGCGACAGCGAGGTGGGGCTGCTCGTCGTGATCATGGTCATGGTGGCGCTCCTCTCCGGATTCATGAGCTCCACCGGCACGGTCGCGGTCATGCTTCCCGTCGTCATGGGGATCGCCTGGGACAGGGGCATCTCTCCCTCCAAGCTTCTCATTCCTCTGTCCGTGGCTTCCCTCATGGGAGGAATGCTCACCCTCATCGGGACGGCCCCCAACATCGTCGTCAGCAACCACCTCGAGGCGATGGGTCGGGAACCGTTCGGGTTCTTCACCTTCACCCCTGTGGGGGCCGCGGTGGCGGTGCTGGGAATCGCATTCATGGCGCTCGTCGGTCGCCACCTCCTCCCGGACCGACCCGCTCCCGGTGGGAAGGTGGATCCGGGAGACCGGGTCTCCGCCCTGGAGCTAGCCGAGACGTACGACATCCTGCCCACTCTATTCCAGGTCCGTGTTCCCGCAGGCTCGCCGCTGACGGGAATGACGCTCGCGGAGGCTCAGCTCTCGGAGCTCTACGGCCTCACGGTCGTAGATCTCCGGGAGACTCCCGGGGAGGAGGGTGAGGGGACGACGCCCTGGCCGCCTCGTCCCGGCCGTCCCCGTAAACGCCGACGGCCCCGCTCGAGGCCCGCCCTGGCCGGAGAGCGGATCGGGGACGGGGATATCCTCACCGTCCAGGGCCCCCCGGACGGGATGGCCCGTCTCGTCTCGGAGCAGGGGGTGGCGCTCCTGGACGACGCCGAAGGGGAAGCCGACGTGGCTTCGCTGGAAACGGGCATCGCCGAAGTGCTCCTCACACCGCGGTCACGCCTGCTGGGGCGCACCCTGAAGGAGGTCCGCTTCCGGGATCGGTACCGCGTGTCCGTGCTGGGGATCAAGCGGCTGGGCACCCTGATCGACGGCGACCTCCGGGAGGTGGAGCTCCGCTTCGGGGACACCCTTCTCGTCAAGGGTCCGTGGCGCCAAATCCGCCTGTTGGGGCGGGAGTCGCGGGACTTCGTGGTGGCGCTGGCGCCGGAGGAGATGGACGAGGCGCTCCGCCCGCACCACCGGGCACCGATCGCCGTGGGCGTGATGGGCGCGATGATGCTCGTGATGAGCTTCGGGATCGTGCCGGCCGTCACCGCCGTGCTCCTTGCGGCGGTCGCGATGGTGCTCACCCGGTGCGTCTCCGTGGAAGACGCCTATCGCTCGATCAACTGGGAGAGCGTGGTGCTCATCGCCGGGATCCTCCCCATGGCGACGGCGCTCGAGATCACGGGAGGGATGGCGCTGATCGTCTCGGCGCTGGGGAATGTGCTTGCGGAGGCCGGGCCCCTCCTCCTCCTCGGCGCCCTCTTCCTGCTCACCTCGGCGCTCAGCCAGGTCATCTCGAACACGGCGACGACCGTTCTTCTCGCTCCCATCGCCTACCAGTTGGCGGTGGGCTCCGGGTTTGCGCCGGAACCGTTCATGATGGGGATCGCGGTCGCAGCCTCCACCGCCTTCGCGACGCCCGTCGCATCGCCGGTCAACACGCTGGTGCTCGGTCCAGGCGGCTATCAGTTTGGAGACTTCTTCAAGGTCGGAGTCGCGCTCCAGATCCTGATCCTGATCCTCACCCTGGTCGTCGTTCCGCTCCTCTTCCCCTTCTGACGCTCCGCTCGGTTTGCGGTTTTGAACCGTCCGGCCTACCCTCCGGAATGGAGCGGCCCGGCCTGGGCCGAAGGGAACGACATCATGAAGCGGAGGAACGGTGACGATGCGGGCGATTCGCGTGCAAGAGGTCGGTGGACCGGAGGTGCTCCGGGTGGAGGAGGTCCCGAGCCCCGAGCCCGGTGAGGGCGAAGTGCGCGTACGCATCGAGGCGGCGGGCGTGAACTTCATCGACATCTACGTGCGCACAGGCGCCTACAAGGCCGAGACCCCCTTCACTCCGGGAATGGAAGCCGCAGGCGTCGTGGATGCCGTGGGTCCAGGCGTCACGGGTCTCTCTGTGGGGGACCGGGTGGCCTACGCGATGGAGATGGGAAGTTATGCCGAGGAGGCCGTCGTACCCGCCTGGAAGCTCGTGCCCGTGCCCGATGGAGTGGAGCTGGACGACGCCGCCGCGGTGATGCTCCAGGGGATGACCGCACACTATCTGACCCACAGCACCTTTCCCCTCGAGCCCGGCCACCGGGCGCTCGTGCACGCCGCGGCCGGGGGTGTCGGGCTTCTCCTCAGCCAGATCGCGAAGCGGCTCGGGGCGACGGTGTACGGCACGGTGTCCACCGCCGAGAAGGCAGATCTGGCCCGCAGTGCGGGCGTCGACGAGGTCATCCGCTATACGGAAGCCGACTTCGCCAAGGAAGTGGACCGGCTGACCGAAGGCAAGGGAGTCGACGTGGTCTACGACTCGGTGGGGAAGGACACCTTCGACCGCAGCATGGGCTGCCTACGGCCCCGGGGGATGCTCGTCCTCTACGGACAGTCGAGCGGCCCGGTGCCCCCTGTCGACCCGCAGCGCCTCAACGCGGGGGGATCGCTCTACCTGACGCGACCCTCTCTGGGGCACTACGCGGCCTCGCGGGAGGAGCTCCTCGCCCGCAGCGGCGACCTCTTCTCGTGGATCGGGGCGGGAGAGCTCGAGCTCCGCATCGGGGAGACGCACCCCCTGGAGGACGCGGGGGTCGCCCACGAGCGGCTGAACGGTCGGAAGACGACCGGAAAGGTGCTCCTCAAGCCCTGACCAGAAGGTTGTTGAAGAAGGCCGCTCAGATGTCGAGCCAGTAGTCGACCTTGATCATGAAGACATGCTCCCCGGGTGCATCGAAGAGCGCGCGTCCATCCCGGCTCAGGTCGAAGACCCCGTGCATGCCCTGGGCCTGCCGGCGCTGCTGCCAGACGAGGTAGACCCGGGAGCCCGGCCGGTATTCCCAGCGAAGCGCCGCGGTGCCCCTCAGCGAGCGGACGTTGAAGTTCTGCTCGCGGAAGACCTCGTCGGGGGTCCCGTCCCCGGTGTAGTCCAGGTGGATCTGGTCGTTCGCCCGGCAGAAATCCCCACCCGTGCACGTGACACCGCCCTCCGACGTCACGGCCTCTCCTTCCTGGAACTCGACGAAGTCGAAGGTGCCCGGCTGGGCGAGCTGCCTGAAACCGGAGAACTTCCCGGCGGAGATGAGCGGCTGGGCGAAGATCTGGAGGCTCAGGCTCGGTGAGAAGATGAAGTCCACGCTCGTGTCCATGGAGAACTCCTCCCT
>SLCK01000001.1 GCA_007125845.1 Gemmatimonadota bacterium | reverse complement strand
TTCCGCCTGCTGCCGCATCTCCCGCCGGCATCATCTTCCAGGACGTCGCCGCCGGGCGGGACATCAACATCGTCTACGAGCTGCCCCGGGCGGAGGCGGACGACCGGCGGAACCTGCTCGTACTGCTGGAACGCGTGCGGCAGTTCTGGATCGACGGCGTGCTCGCCCAGAAGCTTCGGGGTGTCGGCGCCCTGGAGCCGAGGCGGCACCTCCTGGCCGACGCCGTGGAGCATCCCTGGGAGCGCGTCCTGGAGCTTCCCGGTGGCCAATCGGCCCCGCTCTCCGGCGGCACGCCGATCCTTCGGGTGTTTGACGATGTCAACCGCGCCCTTCTCATTCTCGGGGGACCGGGCGCGGGGAAGACTACCACCATGCTCCAACTCGCAGGAGAGCTGATCGAGCGCTCCGCGCGGGATCCCGGTACACCGGTCCCCGTGGTGCTGAACCTGTCGAGCTGGACGGTCAGCCGAACGTCCTTCGTCGAGTGGGTCGTCTCCGATCTTAAGTCGAAGTACTACGTGCCCGAGCGCATGAGCCGCCCGTGGCTGGAGTCACACCGGCTGCTGCTCCTGTTGGACGGCCTGGACGAAGTGGCGGCGGAGCGGAGGGCCGACTGTGTCACCGCCATCAACAAGTTCGTGGAGGAGTGGGGCGCCCCTGGGCTCCTCGTATGCAGCCGCCTGGACGAGTACACGGCGTTGCCCGTCAGGCTCAGGCTTCACGGCGCCGTGAAGCTCCTCCCGCTCACGGTGGAGCAGGTGGATCGGTACTTGTCCGGGGATGAAGGGCTGGCCGCGCTCCGGGATACCATCCGTCAGGATCCCGAGCTCCGGGAGCTGGCCCGAAGCCCCCTCATGCTGGACGTCATGACCACGGCCTATCGCGACCTTCCGCCGAGGTCGATCCCGGGGGGCGACGGGTCGGCCGGAGCCCGGTCGACCCCTGTCTTCGACACCTACGTCCGGCGCATGTTCGAGCGCCACGGAAGAGCGGTCCAGCCCTATTCCAAGGAGCGGACGGTTTCCTGTCTGTCCTGGCTGGCCCACCACATGCACCGGCATGCGCAGTCCGTGTTCCTGATCGAGCAGCTCCAACCGAGCTGGCTCGAGGAGGGACCGCAGCGCGGACTCTACGTCCTCTCGTCCCGTCTGCTGGGCGGCGTGACCGTGGGGCTCGCGTTTGGCCTGGTCCTGCACCTGACCACGAGCCTTCGCTTCGGGGTCGTGGAAGGGCACCTGCTGGACCTGGCGGCCCGGGTCGGGTTCGGCCTCCTGTTCGGAACGGTGGGCGGCCTACTCGTCGGGCTGATGGAGCTGCTGCGGCTTACCCGGGGCGGCCGGCTGGTCTCCGTCGGCACCGCCCGGCGATGGCAACCCGCGGTGGACGCCGTCGTCTACACCCTTGTCCTGGGTGCCGCAGGCGGGCTGATGGTCGGAATCCTCGACGGCGCGGAGAGCGCCGCGTTCGGGGTACTCCTGGGGCTGGTCTTCGGCCTGTTCTTCGGCCTGCGCAGCGGGTGGTCCACACTCGAGACGGACATCCGGACCGTGGAGCGCCTTCATTGGTCGTGGAAGTCCGCCGCTGCCGGTGGCCGCCAGGGCTTCCTGGCCGGGGGCGCGGCCGGAATGGTGTTGGGGGTGATGCGCGGATCGGACGGGGCGGCCCTGACGGTGATCTTCAGCCTGCTGCTGGCCCTGATGGTCGGCCTGCTGGGCGGCCTGGCAGGGGCGCTGTTCACGGGCCTCCGGAAGGGGATCGTGCGCGGGAAGACCGTACCCAACCAGGGGATGCGGCTATCGCTCCGGAACTCCCTCCTGGGCGGTGGCCTGATCGGCGTGACGGGCGCAACCCTCCTCGCTGGCATCTATGCATGGCTCTGGGGTCTGGAGACCGGCGTGGCCGCAGGCGCCGTCGCCGGGATCTTCCTCGGGCTGCTCGCGGCGCTTTGGTTCGGAGGCTTGGACTTCCTTCAGCACGGCACGCTGCGAGTGCTGCTGTGGCGAGAAGGACGGGTACCCCTCGACTATGCGGCGTTCCTGAATCACTCCGCGGCCCTGGTCTTCCTCCAGAAGGTCGGCGGCGGGTACATCTTCCTGCATCGCCGCCTCCAGGAGCACTTCGCGGCCCTGGCCGGCTCCCGCACAAGGTCGGGTCCGAGGAGTGGGCCGACGAACCCCTGACCCCGTCCACCGGCACCCCATGAGCACCCGCAAAGGCCTGGCGCGAGTGGTCCTCTCGGTCCTGACGCTCTCGGCGGCCCTCTTCGAAGGCGCGGTCGCCCAGGCACCGCAAGTAGGGCTCGTGGAACGGATCCTGGAGGCTCGCGGCAGGCCCATCCCCACCACCGAGCACGCAACCATCCTGCGTCCGGAAGGCGCCCTTTCCGTCCGTGCGGATGCCCCGCTCTTCTTTCGGGACATCGTGCGGGTGACGCGGAGCGGGGTCCTGCTCGACCTGAGGTTCGTGCGGGAGGACCTGGAGAGCCGTGCGATCCTCGGCACCCGGCTCGAGGATGTCGGCATCTACGAGATCCTGGATTCGACGGTCGCCGGCCTGACACGACTTCAGCTGGTGGTCCGGCAAGGCGTTCTCGTGGTGGAGCACGCCGCCGGCGAGCTGGAGGCCGTCGCGGCCGGCATCCGCGCCCGCTTCACGGGGACCACGGTCCTCTTCCGCGTCGACGAGACCGAGTCGTCCGGCATCGTCTACCTGATGGAGGGGACGATGTACTACCCGGACTACGACCTGACGGTGACGGGACCGGACAGGGCCTGGGCGCTGCGGAGAGGCGAACGGCCGGTGCCCCTCACGCTGGCGCCGGAGGCGCACCGCCTCTGGCAGCGGGAGATCGCACACAACGCTAGCTCAGCGTGGCGGCCGCCCTTCTGGCGACGGCCCGCGTTCTACCTCCCGGCGGCCGCCGCCCTGGCTGGGGGGGGCGTCTACCTCCTCACGCGGAACGGTGAGACCGCGGAGGGGACGGTGACCATCAGGATCCCGCGGTGAGGCCTCCCATGAATCGGAATGTCATGGTTCTTCTCTGGCCGGTGCTGGCGATGGCGGGGTGCGACCCTGGGCTCTTCGGCTCCTCCAGCCATGCCGTGGGCACCTTCGCCCTGGACCTGGGCGCCGAGCCCCCAGCCATCGTCCTGCAAGAGCAGCCGCAGGCGCCGCCGGCCTGCTTCTCCGTCATCGATGTCGTGGAGCTCTCCATCTCCGGAGGACGGCCGCCGGTCCTGACCCTAGTCGTGGAGGAGCCGGAGATCGTGTTCCGGAATGTTCGGGTGAGGACCGGCACGTCCGTGTTCTCGGCCACGATCTTCAGTAACAACGGCAGCGTCCTGTACCAGGGCGAGCGCACGGAGCGGATCGAGGTGGACGGCTTCCAGGTCGCGGTGGCGGTCGAGGGCCGCAGCCCCGTGTTGACCGTCTGTGCCGTCGTTGACTGGTTCTTCGTCATCAACGGGGCTGGGCGGTGTGCGAACGGACTGCTCGCGGTCTTCAACTCGGGAGTAGACACGCTTCGCTGGACGGTGGAGTCGCCCCTCCGTTCGACCGGTGAGTCGGGCGCGGGGGACGGAGAGGTGCTCCAGTTCAGTCACTGCGTCCAGGAGGAGCCGGCCACCCTGAGGGTACGGGTCACGTCGGAGGTGGGAGAGATCGACGAGACGTTCACCCCTCCCTCCTGACGCATGCCGGCAGAAGGCGGCGAGACTTCTTCGACACGGTCCCTGGCACTGAATTTCCGGCCCTACGCGCTGCCGTTCTCCCCCGGCTGCGAACCGCGTTCCGGCGCGGTCCCTTAGCCTCCGATCGAGAGCCGGAACCATCCTTCTATCGGGGGCTCTGGGGCCCATTGCTTCGTTCGGCTCTCCAGGGGGCATAGCCTATCCTGGGGGACTCGGGCATGAAGGCCCGGACAAGCAAGTCAATGGATGCCCTCCCCTGAACCGTTGGGACCACGGGACCGACACTTCGGAGCCAGGAGGAACGCCGGACCAATCTTGCGGCGGCCCGGCATCGCAGAAAGGAGGAAACCCTGAAACTGCGGCAGCGCTCCCTGGCGCTTGCCGCCCACCCGGAGCCCGGAGGCAACCACAAACCCCCGGTTGTCTCAATCCGTGTGAAACTTCTCCTCCCGGTCCCGGTCGTCGAAGCGGGACGGCAAGAGCCGGTATAGCAACCGATAGAGCCTTTCGAGGATCACAGCAGCTCCCGACCGCCCTACAGCTTGTGGGTCACCACCCGGATCTGGGTGAACTGGCGGTGACCGTCCTTTCCTTTGTGGAAGCCGAAGCCGCTCTCACGGGCGCCGACCCAGGGAGTGCCCACGGCCCCCCCCGGGGGGCGGTTCACTCCCACCATCCCCGCCTTGAGACGTCGTGCCACAGCGCCCGCCTTTTCCTCGTCGCCTCCGTAGACCACGGCTCCCAGGCCGAAGCGGGTGTCGTTGGCCCGCTCCACGGCTTCGTCCTCGGTCGACACGCGGCTCACGCACGCCACCGGGCCGAAGGTCTCCTTGGTGGCGATGTCCATTGCGTCGGTCACGTCGGCGAGGACCGTGGGCGTGACGAAGTTGTCCCGATGCCCGTCGCCTCCGGCCACCACTCGTGCGCCCTCCTCCACGGCCGCGCGGAGTTGCGCCAAGACGTGGTCCCGCTGGCGAGCGTTGACCATGGGACCCACGTCGGGGTCCTCCTCGCCGCTGCCCACCGTCATGGCTGTCGCCACCCGGCCCAGGGCCTCCTCGAACTCGTCGGCGATGTCCTCCACGACGAAGATGCGCTCCGTGGCCACGCACACCTGGCCGGCGTTCCGGAATGAGTTCCACGCGGCGAACTTCGCCGCGGCCTCCACATCGGCGTCGGACAGGACGACCAGGGGGTCCTTCCCTCCCATCTCGAGAACGACCCGCTTGAGATCTCCGCTGGCCTCCCGGAGGATGTGCTTGCCCACCTCCCTCGATCCCGTGAACGCGATCATGTCCACGTCGGAGCGGACCAGCGCCTTCCCCTGGGCATCGGCGCCGTGAACCACCAGGAGCACGTCGTCGGGGAGCACCTCGTTCAGGGCATCGGCGTAGGCCTGGCCCGAGAGGGGAGTCTCCTCCGAGGGCTTGAAGACCACCGTGTTCCCGGCCATGAGTGCGGGCAGGACCAGCCACGACGGCATCGCCATGGGGAAGTTCCACGGTGTGATGGCGGCGCACACACCCAGGGGATCCCGGTAGACGGTGGAGCGGAGCCGACCGTCCGTCACCACCTCCGGCTCCAGGGCCTCGATCATCTCCTCCAGGTCGTGGTCCATTCGGCTCAGGGACTTGGCCTCGCCGATGGCTTCCCTTAGGGGCCTTCCCATCTCGGCGCTGATGAGGCGGCCGTGCTCCTCGGCCCGCTCGGCGAAGATGTCGGCGGCCTGCATGAGCACGTTGGCACGCCCCCGGGCTCCCAGGGCCTCCCACCCGGGCTGTGCGGATCGGGCCCGGGCCACGACGTCCGGGATCTGGTCGGTCGGGGTGACGGGCACATCGCCGACCAGGTCACCGGTGGCGGGGTTGTGAGACTTCAGGAGTTCCATGGTTCGGCCGCCTGATCTGCGGTGAGTCGCGGCGGCACGGTTCGGGGCATCGATCGCCGCATGGGGGAGCAGCGCGAATGTATCCGTCGCCCCCGGCGCCGGGCAAACGGGACCTAATCGGTCCTCGCTGTCTCAAGAGGGGTGAGCATAGACCAAGCGGGAGGCGCTCGAGCTCCCTGCGACCGGCCTGGCTGGTTTGGCTGCGCGCGGAATGAAGAAGGGCCGGTGGCGGATCCTGGCCCTCCTGTTCCTCAGTCGCGGGTGGCCCAGGCCTCCCAGGAGCCGTCGAAGACGGCCACGTTCCGGTTCCCCAGCAGCAACAGGGCGAACGCAGCGGCGCTGGCGCCCACGCCGAGGCTGCAGGAGGCGACCGTGGGCGCGTCAGGGTCGATCCCGGCCGCTTCGACGACGCGCCGCAGCTCCTCGAGGGGAAGGAGCCGCCCGTCGTCCCCGATCACCACGCTCGAGGGCAGGTTCGTCGCGCCCTCGATCCGACCGGGCTTCCCGCGAGCGGGTGAGTCGAGGTCGTAGACGGCGAAGAAGTCGTCTTCGCCGGCGTGGATCGCCGGCGGGCGGGCGTCGACGAGCTGCACCCCGTCCTCGAGGTCCCGCTCGAACTGGGCCACGTCCCGCAGAATGGCAGAGTTCGGCCTGGCCTCGAAGGTCCCCGGCTCGACCTCGGGGACCGCGGTGATCAGCGGGCGGCCCTGGGCCTTCCAGACCGAGAGCCCACCGTCGAGAACCGAGACCCGCTCGTGACCGAACCTGCGAAACAGCCAGAGGGCCCGCGCCGCGCCCGAGAAGAGCCCCTGGCTGTAGAGGACCAGATGCTCGTCGGTGAT
>SLCK01000127.1 GCA_007125845.1 Gemmatimonadota bacterium | reverse complement strand
TGAGAGATCTCCGGGTCCTGCTCGATCATGGCCTCGATCTGCCGGGGCCCGCGGATCTGTTCTTCGACCGGTGCATCCCAGAGCAGGAGCTCGGGACCGACCTCCGGCGACCAACGAGCCGCCAGGAAGGAAGCCAGGTTCTGCCGGCCCTGGGGCACGAAGAGGGTCGAGAGCACGTAGGACTCTTCTTCCTCGCCGGGCAGCATGAGGAGGGAGTATTCCGAGCCATACTCGACGGGCTGGGAACCCATCGACAGCTGGGTGGCGAGTGCCCATTGGTCCTGCTGCCCATGGAAGACCGGAGGTGCCCTCTGATGGAAGCGGGTGAGCACCCGACTCTGCACGTTCAGGTAGTACTGCGAGTACCGGAGGTGCCGCAAGACCTCTTCAGGGGCCTCTTCGACAGGCTGGAATAGTGACGGGAATCCGCTCCAATAGGCCCGGATCAGGGGATCCTCCGGATCCACGACGTAGAGTCGCGTCTCCCCCGTGACCGCATCCACGGTAGCCTTCACGGAGTTCCGAAGGTAGTTCACCGACCGTTGGCCCGGAATCGGGTGGGAGCGAGAAAGCGGAAAGGCGTCCGAGACCGTGAACCCCTCGAGGATCCACACCACACGTCCGTCAATAACGACAGGATAAGGGTCTTCTGGCAAGTGGAGGAAAGGCGCCAATGCCCTCACCCGTTCTTGGACCTGCCTGCGGAAGACCAGCCGACTCTCGGAGTTCACCTCCGACGCCAGGATCAGGTTCGCATCCTGGAAGCGCCACGCGAGCACCGCGGTGCGGAGGAACGAACCCATGAGAATGCCTTGGGGGAAGTCGACGCCGACCTCTCCAAGCGAACCGTCCGGAGCGAGGAAATCCTCTTCGGTCCCGTTGATCACCGAGTAGAGCTGCGGCTGGCTCCCGATGTGCACGGCCGGCCTGGTCATGTCCAGCCCCTCCGGCACGCCCTCCCCACCACGGTACTCCGGTGGGATCGCCGTGAGGAACATGGGAAGTCGGCCTTCGCTCGTCCGCCGATTCAATTCGCCCGCCACCGCACCCATGCCGGTGATGTAACGTTCCCGCAGGTGCAGGTTCTGCCAGTTCGGGTCCGGGATCCCTGCCGGGTTGATCTCGCGAACGGAGACACCGACCGGTTCGGACCTACCACCTGTGGGGTAACGGTCGAACGCGACTTTGTGGAAGTCGTAGTACTGGAACCGGGCCTCGATCTGTCGGAACGTCGTGAGGAGGGTGTTTTCGGTCCAGACCGGAAGTCTGGGAAGCCGCTCCCGCGCCCCGTCCCAGGACTCCTCTGCCGGAGGTTCGTAGTCGAGGCGCTCCCGCTGGATTCGATCCAAGCCGAAGCCCCAGTTCGTGAACTCGAGCGCGTCCTCGATGTAGCGGGTTTCCCTCTCCAGCTCGTTGGGCTGCACCTGAAAGCGCTGCACCACGGAGGGATAGACCTCGGCGAGAACCAGGGCTCCCACCGCAAGCGCCGCCCCTCCGGCGGCTGCCGGGAGTAGGTACCCGCGGTAGGCTCCCCAGAACACGGCACCCGCGGTCACCACTGAAAGGAATGCGACCATTCGATACGCCGAAACTCGTGCGTGATGGTCCGCGTATCCAAAGATTCCCTGCACCGCCGAGTTACCGTCCAGGAGCAGGCCGAAGGGGGCGAGATAGAATCGGAAGCCCAGCAGGAGCAGAAAGGCTCCGGCGAGGATGCCCAGGTGCAGCCGAGGTAGGTCCCCCATCGAGACGCGGCCGTTCCCCCAGCTCAAGGCGCCGGTCGCCGTGTATCCCGCGGCGGAAAGGGCCACCAGAAATACAGTGAGAACCAGTCCGTAGGTCACCATTGCCTGGAGGACGGGCAACAGAAAGATGTAGAACCCGATGTCTCGCCCGAAGATCGGCTCGGCGTGTCCCCACGGATCTGCGTTGAGAAGCAGCATGGCGCGAAGGCCCGTTCCACTGGGCACCGCGATCCCGAACCACAGGCCGAGGAAGAGCGCTGCGAGCACGATCCCCCACCGGACGTAGCTCTCCGGAAGCTGTTCCTGGATGACCAGATCCCCGAACCGGCGTCGTACCTGGAGTCCGGAGAAGGTCATCGCCACGACCTTCAGGTTCAACCAGACGAAGAGGACCGTCACCCCAGCTACGAGGAGGCGGGCGCCTCCTTCCCAGAGGAATCGGGTCCAGTAGACATCGGTAAGGTCGAGCGTCGAGAACCAGAGCACGTCGACGAAGACTGCCGCCGCCCACCGTCCCAGAAGGAGGCCGAACAGCAGCAGGAGGAAGATCCCGACGAGGAGCCTCCCTCCCTTGAACGACGGGAGGCTGGGTCCGTTAGACATCGACTCCCTCCACTTTCAGCCACCCGGTAACCTCATCGCGAATCTCGGCGAGCGCCTCGGGTGTGTGCGCTTCAAATCGGGCCACCAGAACCGGCTGGGTATTCGATGCCCGAAGGAGCGCCCAGCCGTTCTCGAAGAGAATGCGTACTCCGTCCACATCCGCGACGGGGTAACGAGCGGAGAAATGCTTCGCCGCCGCCTCGACCACGCGCGTCTTCCGAGCCTCACCGATCTCGACGCGCAACTCGGGTGTGGAGACTCGCTGTGGAAGGGTGGCTACCGCCTCGGAGAGCCCGTGCTCGGACCGCGCGAGGATGTCCAGCAGTCGACACGCGCCATAGAGGGCGTCATCGATGCCGAGATAGTCGTCCGCAAAACACACGTGTCCCGAGAGCTCACCCGCGATCACCGCCCCGGTCTCCTTCATCTTCTCCTTCATGTGGGAATGTCCCGTCTTCCACATCATACTTCTCCCCCCGGCCGCGTCATAGACCTCCGGCACGACCTGGGAGCATTTCACGTCGTAGAGCAGGAGGTGTCCGGGTCCTCGCCGCGCGATCAGATCCAGCCCGAAGACCAGGAGGAGGATGTCACCCCGAATAATCCTTCCCGTCTCGTCGACCACCCCCAGCCGATCCGCGTCACCGTCGAAGGCGATCCCCACCTCCGATCCCGTGCTCTGCACGAGTCTGCGCAGCTCGTCGAGATTGGCGTCGAGGGAAGGGTCGGGATGGTGGTTTGGGAAGGTGCCGTCCGATTCGCAGTAAATCGGGACGACTTCCGCTCCGAGTGCCTCCAGCAATGTAACCGCGACGACGGAGGCCGTGCCGTTGCCGCAGTCCACGGCGACCTTGACCGGCCTCGCCAGCTGGAAGCGACCAGCCACATCTTCGACGTAGCGTTCCAGCACGTGGACGGTCTGCTTCGCACCGTCTCCCGAACCCGCCTTGCCCTCGAGGATCCGTCCTAGAAGCCGCTGGATCGCCGCTCCGTGGAAGGGAAGCTTTCCCCTGCTCAACTTGATCCCGTTCCACTCCGGGGGATTGTGGGATCCGGTGATCTGGATCGCCGCCTGCGCGCCCAGCTCGTGTTCCGCCCAGTAGGTGACGGGAGTCGGGACCGTTCCCAGGTCCGTCACGTCGACGGCGGCCTGACGAAGGCCGTCGATGAGGCTCTCCGCCAACTCCGGTGATGAGGGTCGGTTGTCCTGGCCGACGACGACGACCGGCGGGCCCGACCGCATGCCCGGCTCGGAAGGGCGCTCGTGGAGCTCGACCCCGAAGGCCTCGCCGATACGACGGACCAACTGGACTGTGAGCTCCTCCCCGACGATCCCGCGGATGTCGTAGGCGCGAAAGATGTGGGAAGGGATCGTCATCATTGCGAAGTCTACACCGGTCTCCGCTGCGTGGGACCGCTCGCTCCCAGAGGTGCCGGAAGCTTGCGGGCCGCGCAAGACCGAAGCGCGACTACCGCGCCAGGCCCATGAACGCCTCGCCCGCCACCACCCCAAAGTGCTCCGCCGCCGAGATCGCGCCCTCGAGGACGGCTCCCGGGAGGACGCCCAGGTAGATCATCACCGCAGCGGATCCGATCAGGGTGAAGCGCACGATTCCGGGCGCGACAACGGGAATCGCGGGCTCGCCCGCGTCCGCCGACCGCATCCACATGTACCACGCCACCCTGAGGTAGTAGTAGTAGGAGACCACGGTGGTGAGCGCGAGGAGGATGGCCAGCGTCCAGAGCTGACTTTCGACCGCTCCCTGCAGGAGGAAGATCTTGGCCATGAAGCCGGCGGTACCCGGAAAACCGGCCAGGGCAAGGAGAAAGATCGTGAGGAGCACACCCAGGACCGGCTGCTGCCACCCGAAGCCCGCGTAGTCGTCGACCTGGAGCCGCTCCTCTCCGTGCCCGGATACGATCATGACGATCCCGAAGGCCCCGATCGTCATGATCGTGTACACAAGCAGATAGAAGAGAACGCTCGCCGTGGCGAATTCGTTTGCCGCGGTGACGCCGACGAGCAGGTACCCTCCGTGGGCCACCGACGAGTAGGCCAACATCCGCTTCACACTGCTCTGGCTGAGCGCGATCAGATTTGCCACGAGCATCGTAAGGGCGGCCAGCCACCACATGACGGGGTACCAGGCTTCGTACAGCCCCGGGAACGCTTCGAGGAAGACGCGGAGGAGGGCTGCGAAGGAGGCCGCCTTCACCGCCGCGGCCATGAAGGCAGTGGAGGGTGACGGGGCCCCCTCATAGGCATCGGGTGCCCACATGTGAAACGGGACCGCCCCGACCTTGAAGGCGAACCCGACCCCCAGGAGCGCCATGCCCGCCATCAGGAGACCCGTGAATCCCGCTCCCGCCTCGATCGTCTGCGCGATCTCGGCGAGGTTCACCGAGCCCGTCGCGCCCCAGGTGAGAGCGATTCCGTAGAGGAGGAACGCCGAAGAGAACGCCCCGAGAATGAAGTACTTCAGCCCGGCTTCCGCAGACCTCCGATCCGCCCGGTGATACGCCGTCAGCACATAGGCGGAGATCGTCATGGTCTCGATCGCCAGGAAGAGCAGGATCAGGTTGCGGGTCCCCGCCATCACCATCATTCCGACCGTGGCCAGCAGCACGAGCGTATAGAACTCGCCTGCCTGCAGGCGTTGCTTGGCGATGTAGGGAAGCGACACCAGGATGGTGAGCGCGGCCCCCAGGAGGAAGATCCAGTTCGCGAAGAGGCGGAAGGAGTCGAGGGCGATCATCCCCGAGGCGTCGGTACCCGACACTCCATAGAGCCAGCCATTCACGCCCGCAGTTGCGGCGAGGCCCGCCACGGAGAGCCATGCAAGGAGCCGCAGGTTGCGGGGAGGGAGCCCCGGTCGCTCCTTCTCCCACACCCCCACGAGGAGGATCGCCATCGCCCAGCAGGACAGCACGATCTCCGGTAGGAGGGCCCAGATGAAATCAGCCCTGGATACAAAATCGAGAGTCATGCCGATCTATTCCTCCTGACCCGGGAAGCCGGCGGTTCCCGGCCAGTGCATGCTTCGGACGAGGTCCATCGATTCGGGAGTCGCCGGCCGCTGAAGCCCCGCGCCCGGCACGTCCCTCGCCTCCCGAGCTCCCACCCCGACTTCGACTGCGAAGCGCTCACCTTCCGCCCGCGCCGCTGCGGCGAGCGGGCCTTCGCGGTTCGCGTCGTCGACGTACTCGACGATCGCCTGCACCGCAGGGTCCATTCTTTCCAGGACCGGGGTCGGATGGACGCCGAGGAGGATCATGAGCGCGACCAGTGGCGCCAGAACCGCGATCTCTCGTCCGCTCAGGTCCGGCATCGACCGGTTCTCGGGGTTTTCGAGCCGGTTGAACAGGATCCGCTGCACCATGGGGAGCATGTAGTAGGCCGCGAAGATCACCCCGGTCGTGGCGAGTCCCGCCAGGACGGGATAGCGCTCGAAGGTGCCCAGGAGGGCCAGGAACTCGCCCACGAACCCACTCGTCCCCGGGAGCCCAATCGACGCAAGGGCAGTGATGATGAGCGCGGTTGCGAGAAGCGGAGTGACCCTCGCTAGTCCCCCGAAGTCCTCGATGGCACGGGTGTGACGACGCTCGTAGAGCATTCCGAGAATGAGGAACAGCGCTCCGGTCGAGATCCCGTGGGAGATCATGACCATGAGTCCACCCTGAAGGCCATTGACGGTGAGAGCGAAGATCCCGATCACGACGAATCCCATGTGGGCCACGGAGGTGTACGCCACGAGCTTCTTCGCATCCGGCTGAACGGCTGCGACCCAGGCGGCGTAAATGATCCCGATCACCCCCAACGTCAGCATCACCATCACGACCGTAGGATGGATGGCCGCCTCGGGAAAGAGTGGCAGGACGAACCGGAGGAAGCCGTAGGTGCCCAGCTTCAGGAGGATCGCAGCCAGGACCACCGAGCCCGGTGTAGG
Source organism: Gemmatimonadota bacterium (assembly GCA_007125845.1). Lineage (GTDB taxonomy): Bacteria > Gemmatimonadota > Gemmatimonadetes > Longimicrobiales > Gaopeijiaceae > SLCK01. The sequence goes on along the minus strand of SLCK01000127.1, from coordinate 14,123 downwards.
GGCCTCCACGTGGGCATCGGGCAACCAGGTGTGGAAGGGAAACACCGGGACCTTGATCGCGAACGCAAGGGCGAACGCCGCGAAGAGCCAGAGCTGCTCCGTCAGGGTGAGTGGCGTTCCCAGGAGGTCCAGGAAATGAAAGGAGGGCGGCGCCCCCGTCGCCCTCGCCTGGGCGTAGAGGTAGAGGATCCCCACGAGCATGAGGAGAGATCCGAGCGCGGTGTACAGGAAGAACTTTATGGCCGCATAGATCCGGCGCTCCCCCCCCCACACCCCCACGATGAAGTACATCGGTACGAGCGTCAGCTCGAAGAAGACGTAGAAGAGGAAGAGATCCATCGAGGTGAACACGCCCACGATCCCGGTCTGAAGCAGAAGCATGAGTGCGTAGAAGGCCTTTTCGTGCTTCCGGATGTACCGGAACGACCCCAGGATCGCCAGCGGCATCGTCAAGGTCGTGAGCAGGACCATGAAGAGCGAGATGCCGTCCAGTCCCAGCGCGTAGCTGACCCCCCAGAGCGCGATCCATTCAACCCGGGAGGTGAGCTGGAAGAGCGGCCCTTCTGGATCGAAGGCCCACCAGAGTCCGAGGCTCAAGAGGAAGAGCGCGGCGGTCCACCCAAAGGCGATCTTCTTGGCCCGTTCCTGGGGAGCAAGGAGAACCGCGAGCATCCCCAATAGGGGCAGCCAGATCAGGGCGTGGAGGGCCCAGACGTCGTATCCGATCGCGTCCAACAGTGCCGTCATCGCAACGACCTCAGAAGATGAGGGCGCCCAAAACGGCGAGGGCGCTCAAGGTGAGGATGAAGGCGTACGTGGTCACCTGACCCGTCTGGAAGAGAGACCCGAACCAGCCGAATCCCCGGGCGACGCCGCCGACGGCGTTCACGGTCCCGTCGATCAGGATCTGGTCTATCCAGCGCCAGGAGAAGCGGGAGGCCCGGACCACGGGGCGAACGATCACCCGATCGTAGAGCTCGTCCACGTACCACTTGTGGTACAGGTGCTTTCGAATTCCCGATAGGGGCACCGTGTCCTGCGTCGCAGGGACGATTTTCTGGCGAGAGACCGCTCGCGCCGTGAGGATCACGACCACGAGGGCGACTCCGGTGGCGATCGCGCCCCAGAGGACGTGGCCTCCGCCGACCGGAGCAGAGGAGGCGTATCCACCGAGTTCCGCGACCCGGATGTCCACTGCGGACTGCGTCACCGGCTGGAGCCACCGGTCGAGCCAGTCCGACATCGGCAGCAGGCCAAATCCTCCAAAGATCGAGTTTCGAACCGACCCGGGCACGTTCAGCCACCCCCCGACCACGGAAAGGACCGCGAGAATGCAAAGCGGTACGATCATGGTGAGCGGTGCCTCGTGCAGGTGCGAAGCCTCCGCGTCGCCGGTCCGGTTGCTCCCGTGGAAGGTCATCACCAGAAGCCGGGTCATGTAGATCGCGGTGAGCACCGCGGCCGCCAGCGCCATCCCCCAGAGCACGGTGAAGAGGGCTCCATACCCGCCACCGACTCCGGCCGCGGTTCCCGCGTACCAGATGATCTCGTCCTTGGAAAAGAATCCCGCGAACGGCCAGATGCCCGCGATCGCAACCGTGGCGATGGCCATGGTTACCCAGGTGACGGGCATGTACCTCCTGAGACCGCCCATGTTGCGCATGTCCTGAGCGTCCCAGTCCTTGTGCGTGGCGTGGAGAGCGTGGTGCATCGAGTGGATGACTGCGCCCGCTCCGAGAAAGAGGAGCGCCTTGAAGAAGGCGTGGGTCATCAAGTGGAATACGCCCGCCGCGTAGGCGCCCACTCCCACGCCGAGGAACATGAAGCCGAGCTGCGAAACGGTGGAGTAGGCCAGGACCTTCTTGATGTCGTATTGCTGCAAGGCGATCGTCGCCGCGAACAGGGCCGTCACGGCTCCTATCGTGGCCACCGCCGCCGCACCCACCGGTGCGAGGGCAAAGAGGACGCCCGCACGCGCCACCAGGTAGACCCCGGCCGTGACCATGGTCGCTGCGTGGATGAGCGCCGAGACTGGGGTCGGCCCCGCCATGGCGTCGGGAAGCCAGACGTAGAGCGGAACCTGGGCGCTCTTTCCGATCGCTCCGAGCAGAAGGAAGAGGGTCACCGCGGTGGCCACTCCCCCTCCGTACGTCAGGACCTCGGGCGCCTGGTCAAAGATGGTGGCGTAGTCCAAGGTCCCAAAGCTGACGAAGAGGAGAAAGATCGCCAGCAGAAACCCGAAGTCACCGATCCGGTTCACGATGAAGGCCTTCTTCCCTGCGTCGGCCTTCTCCCGGTCCTGGAACCAGAAGCCGATGAGCAGATAGGAACAGAGCCCAACTCCCTCCCAGCCCACGAACATCATGGGGAAGTTCGCCCCCATGATGAGGATGAGCATGAAGAAGACGAACAGGTTCAGGTACGCGAAGTAGCGAGGGTAACCCGGATCGTCCTTCATGTATCCCACGCTGAATACGTGGATGAGGAAACCGACCCCGGTGATGACCATCATCATGATCATCGAGAGTTGGTCCAACTGGATCGCGGCCTCCACGCCGAGGGTGCCGGTCGCCATCCACATCCAGTACGACCGCACGATGGGATCGGTCAGCTCCGCACCAAGCATCGCCATGAAGTTCGCCGTCGTGAGGACGAAGGCGAGCCCGATTGTGGCTGGACCGATCCAGGTCGGAAGGGTGTGAGTGAGCGGGCGACCTTCGTGCCTCGCTGGCTCCCGGCCACTTCTGAGCTCCTCGGCCGCGCGGACCCCGCCGATGAGTCCCAGCGCGCCATTGGCCAGGAACCCCAGCAGGGGAAGGAGAAGGATCAGGCCGGGCAGGATCGGATCGTATCCTCCCGGACTCGCCTGGAGGAGCAAGACCGTCGCGTTCTCGAGACCCGTCATCGCCTCACCACTTCAGGAGGTTGAAGTTGTTCACGTTGACGGCCTCGTAGTGACGGAAGACGGAAATGATGATCGCCAAACCGACCGCCGCCTCCGCCGCCGCCACGGTCATCACGAAGAAGACGAACAACTGCCCGTCGATTCCCAGGAATCGCGAAAAGGCGACGAAGGAGAGATTCACCGCGTTGAGCTGGAGCTCGATGCACAGGAAGATGATGATCGCGTTCTTGCGGAGCAGGACCCCGAAGGTCCCGATCACGAAGAGGATCGCGCTCAATACGAGAGCTTCGACGAGCATTGGATCAGACCCTCCTCTTGGCGAGGGCCACCGCACCCACGAGGGCCACGAGCAGGAGAATGGCCACCAGCTCGAACGCCACCACGTAGTCGGTATAGAGGGGTCGGGCGATGGCGCCTACGATTCCCTGCTCCGCCAGGAGCGCGTCCATGCCCTCAGGCCCTGGAAAACGCTGATAGAGGGGATTCTCCTCGGCGCCCCGAAACTGCCGAGCGAGGAGTCCCGCGAACGCTCCGGAAACCGCAAATGCGAGAAAGGCTCCAATGCCGCTTCGGATATCGGCCCGGTAGTCGTGCCCCAGGTTCAGGAGCATGATCACGAAGAGGAAGAGCACCATGATCGCCCCGGCGTAGACGATCACCTGGACCGCGGCCAGGAAGTGCGCTTCGAAGAGTACGAAGATCCCGGCAATCGCCCCGAGGGTACCAACCATGAAAAGGAGACTGGCAACCGGATTCTTCTGCAGGACGACGCCGAACGCGCCCCCGACCGCCATGGCCGCGAATACGAAGAATAGAACGTCAACCATTCCGGGAGTGCCTCATTCGGAGCGTGGGTCGGAGGGATCCCAAAGCAGGGTACTGGGATGGTCCTGCTCCATGAGTCGGTCCAGATCGTATACGAAGCGCTCGCGAGTGTATTCCGCATTCTCGAAGTGGACGCCGACGTGAATCGCCTCGACCGGGCACACCTCCTGACACATTCCGCAGAAGATGCACCGGAACTCGTCGATCTCGTAGACGATGGGGTAGCGGTTTCCCATGTCGTCCTCGCCTCCGACGAGCCGGATGCAGTTGGCCGGGCAGACGGTCGGACAAAGGCCGCACGCCACGCACTTCGGACGTCCGTCCGCGTGGGTCTCCATGACGTGCGTGCCCCGCCACCGGGGAGAGATCGTGGGCTCCTCTTCAGGATACTGCACCGTCGCCGTGCGAGACGGGCTTATGAGGTGCTTGAAGGTGAGCGCCATTCCCTTGAGCGTCGCCCTGAGATAGGACGTCTCCCCCGCCTCGGGGCGCCTCATCACCTTGACTGTAGCCGGCATATTCCAACTCCCTTCTTGAACTCGATGGCCTGCCTTCAGCGCTCGATGGAGGCGGATGGAGGCTCGCCCACGGACGCGACTTCTCTCGCCGGCCCGACCGGGACACGAGCCGACCTGAGCGACTGGGTCGTCACCGCGCCACCGCCGATCACCCGATCCCGATCGACCACGAAGACGAAGAACAGGGTCGCGATTCCGCTCAGGACCGTGAGGATCGCTCCGAAGAGGAAGCCCTCGATCCCGAGTTGATCCAACAGGAGGATGGCAGCCGCCATCCCGATCACGTACGCGATCGCCGTCGGAAGCATCACCTTCCACCCGAGATGCATCACCTGGTCGTAGCGGAACCGGGGAAGAGTCCAGCGAACCCAGATGAAGACGAAGGCGAAGAACGCGGTCTTGAGCGCGAACGAAAGGAGCGTGAGCAGGGTCTTCCACCAAGCGGGATCAGCGGCGATCGGTTCACCGGCAGCAGTGAATCCCGAGATCAGCGCTCCCTCGTGCCAGAACATGTGGTCGCCCGACCAGAACGGAACGCTCCATCCCCCGAGAAAGAGGGTGGCCATCAAGGCCGAAGCCGTGATGATGTGTGCATACTCGGCGATGAAGAACATCGAGAACTTCATCCCCGAATACTCGGTGTGGTAGCCCGTGATCAACTCCGACTCCGCCTCGGGCAAATCGAACGGCAGGCGGTTGGTCTCCGCGAAGGCGGAGATGACGAAGAGCACGAAGGCCAACGAGAGTGGGAGAAAGTACCAGAACCCCAGTTGCTGCTGCTGCCAGACGATCTCGGTCAGCGTCACGTTGCCCGCGAGCATCAGGACCGGAATCAAGGAGAGACCTAGGGCCACCTCGTAGCTGACCATCTGTGCCGAGGAACGCACTCCGCCGAGGAAGGCGTACTTGTTGTTCGACGACCACCCGGCGAGGAAGAGCCCGTACACGCCGAGGGATGCCAGGGCGAGCACGAAGAGGATTCCGATCGGGATGTCGGCGACGATCATGTCCACGACTCCCCACGGTGTCCCCAGCGGAGCGGCGAACGGGATGACCGCGAAAGTCACCAGCGCAGGTATGATCGAAAGCGCCGGAGCCAGGACAAAGAAGGTCCGATTCGCCGTGGCCGGCATCGTCTCTTCTTTCAGGATGTTTTTGATCCCGTCCGCGATAGGTTGCAGAAGGCCGAAGGGGCCGACCCGATTCGGACCGAGCCGGTCCTGGATGAAAGCGGACACCCGCCGTTCCGCGTACGTCATGTACGCCACCGCGACCATGAGCACGGTGAAGACGAACATCACCTTCGCCCATGAGGAGATCCAGAAGGCCGTGGGGGACAACTCGGTCATCGCTTCAGCCTTCCGGGAGTACGGCGGGTTCGTTCACGAGCGCGCCGCGAGTCCCGATCGACTCGTACGCGAGGCCCCTGAACTCCGGAGCGAGCTCGCCGGCCCGAAGGAAGGCCTCGTCCACTCGGGAGGGCGACCGGGTTCCTTCCATGCGCGCCGCGAGCAGGCTGAGCGGGAGCCAGGCGGGCCGAGCGGCCCCGGGGCCCTGTAGCGCCGGCCAGAAGCGCTGCACCCGGCCCTCGTAATTGGTGAAGGTCCCCTCCTCTTCCGCGTGGGTCGTGATCGGGAGGACGAAATCCGCCGCGGTCGCCGCGGGTGTGGGGTGGCTCCCCAGGTACAGGTAGAGAGAAGCTCGCGCGCCGAAGTCGGGACCGAGGTCGGCGAGCTCGTCGCCCAGCACGAGAAGGGTTCCCCTATGGTCGGCGAGCTCGTCCAGACCGGAGCTCCCATCGTCGCTCCCTACGCGAGTCATCCCGAGGATCTCCGCACCTCGTCGGTTGGGCACTAGGTCATGCCGCCGGGTGAGCTTCGGGAATCCGGGGAGAGGGATCTCCGTGTCGGCACGGGCGGACCGGAAGACAATCTCTCCTCCCCCTAGAGCCTCGACAAGAGAGGCCAGGGCGGCGAGCGCTTCGTTCGAGACGAATGGCGAGGCCACGGCGCGCACTGGGCCCTTCCCTTCCCGGAGACTCTCCAGGAGCGGTTCCAGGACGCCGGGCCAGTCCGTCGCCTCGTGCCCGTCGTCCCGTCTCACCAGTGGGACTTCAATGCGGTCCCCCCGATTCATCCACTCGTATCGGTGGCGTCCGTAGTCGCACATCCAGTACTCGTTTACATCGAGGTTGGGACGAGGCTTGAGCCTCTGAACCAGGTTGTCCCGGGTGTGCAGGTCGATGTTGCAGCCCTGTGAGCAGTTCGGGCATATCGACGGAGTGTGATCGAGGTCCCAGGCTCGCGCCTTGTGGAGGAAGTCCTTCGAGACGAGAGCCCCGACCGGACAGATGTCCACGATGTTTCCGGAATAGGGCGATCCCTCGACGCCCTCTTCGAAGAAGGTGTCGATGATGGAGCGATTCCCTCTCTCGACCACGGTCAGGCGGGGGTCCTGCGCCATCTCGTCCATGAATCGAACGCAGCGGGTGCACATGACGCATCGATCACCGTAGAAGAGGACGTCCCCCCCGAAATCGTCCCGCCCGAACACCCGCTTGGGCTCCCGGCTCCGACCGTGCTTCCTCCCTTCTTCGAAGACGTAGTCCTGGAGCTTGCACTCTCCGGACTGGTCGCAGATCGGACAGTCCAGCGGGTGGTTCGCGAGGTAGAACTCGAGCACCCCCTGCCTCATGCCCTTCGCGGACTCGCTCTCCGTGTGCACGACCTGCCCGTCCTGAGCATCGGTGACGCACGACGGGGCCAGCTTCGGGGCACCCTCCACTTCCACAAGGCAGAGCCGGCACTGCGCCGGTGCCGAAAGGCCGGGATGGTAGCAGTAGTGGGGGATGCGATTCCCAAGAGCCTCCGCGGCCTGGAGGATCGTCGTCCCCTTCGGCACCGTGACCTCCAGACCGTCGATGGTCAGGGTGACGGTATCGCTGTCGTGTCCGTTGTCGCCCATTAACGTGTCGCGTTCTCGAGTCCCGGCGAAGGAACCCCTCCCCCGCCGCGAGCCCTGGGAATCTGTTCTGATGTCTCCATCTCGTCCAGCGCGGTCAATTGCCCGGCGCAGATCGGGGACGTGTCCCTCACGCCGTGCCCACGGCTTCACCGCGTCGAATGAGTGCCAGGTAGTCGTCCCGGAACTTCTCGATGGACGAGATCACCGGCGCCGCCGCCGAATCCGAAAGGACGCAGATCGTCGTTCCGGTCATCTGACGACCCAGGTCGACGAGCGTGTCGAGATCCTCTTCCGTGCCCTTGCCCCGCTCAATTCGAAGGAGGATCCTCGAGAGCCAGGTCGTGCCTTCCCTGCAAGGCGTGCACTGCCCGCAGGATTCGTGCGCGAAGAAGTCCACAGTGCGGCGAACCTGCTTTACGATGTTCGTCCGGTCGTCCATCACCATCACGGAGGCGCAGCCGAGCATCGACCCCTTCTCCACCACCCCCTCGTAGGAGAGCGAGCAATCCTTGCAGTCTTCGGCAGTCATGAAGGGGACCGAGCTTCCGCCCGGAATCACGGCCTTGAGCTTACGGCCCTTCTCGAAGCCGCCGCAGACGTCGTAGAGGAGATCCTCGAGGGGAAAGCCCATCGGGAGCTCGAAGTTGCCCTTGCGGCGGACGTGGCCACTCACGCAGAAGAGCTTGGTGCCCGGGCTCTCGTCCGTGCCCCATTGACGGTACCACTCCCCACCGTGCACCACGATGTGCGGAACCGCGCACAGGGTCTCCACATTGTTGATCGTGGAGGGCTTCCCGAAAACCCCTACGGCTGCGGGGAACGGGGGCTTGACGCGGGGAAGCCCTCGCCGTCCCTCGACGGACTCCATCAGGGCGGTCTCCTCTCCGCAGATGTACGCGCCGGCCCCCTGGTGAACGGTGACGTCGATCGTGACGCCCGATCCCAGGATGTCCTCTCCGGCCAGACCTGCCTCGTAGGCCTCCTCGACCGCACGCGCGATGACCTGATTCGTCTCGAAGAACTCCCCTCGACAGTAGATGTAGACGTGCTCCGCCTGGATCGCGTACGCCGCGATGAGGCATCCTTCGATCACCTGATGGGGGGTCCATCGCATGAGCTCCCGGTCCTTGAAGGTCCCGGGCTCTGACTCGTCCGCGTTGCAGAGGAGGTAGTGCGGCCCCTGCTTTTCCTGCGGCATGAATGACCATTTCACCCCGGTCGGGAACCCGGCGCCCCCCCTTCCCCGCAACCCGGATGCCTTCACCACATCGATCACCTCGGCCCGTCCCATCTCGAGAGCCTTTTTCAGGCCCTGGTAGCCGCCCAGGGCCTTCCAGCCGTCCAGCGTCCGGGCCTCGGGCTCGCCGAATCCCCGACTGATCACACGGGTTTCGCGCTCGTGCGTATATGGATATGCCATGCTACTCCGCCCCCTGCTCGCGCAGGTGCTTGAGGAGAGCGGGCACATCCCCGGGTTCGATGCTTTCGTAGTAGCGGGAATTGATCTGCACGGCCGTGGGGAAGCCGCACGCCGCGAGGCACTCCACCTCCATGACGGTGAACAGTCCGTCCGTCGACGTGCCTCCCAGCTCGGTGCCGGTGTGCTCCAGGAAGGCCTCGAGAACGTCGTCCGCCCCGCACAGGTTGCACGACACGTTCGTGCATACCTGGATGAGAAAGCGCCCCACTGGCCGCTTGTTGTACATCGTGTAGAAGGTCGTCACCCCGCGCACGTAGGCGTCCGAGAGGTCCAGCAGTGCACCCACCTCTGTCATCGTCTCCTGGGAGATGTGGCCTCTGAGCTCCTGAGCGAGATTCAGCACCGGCAAGAGCGCGGCCCGGGTGTCGGGATAGCGAGTGAGGATCTTCTCGTATCGCTCCCGATATGAACCACTGAAGAGCGGCGCACTGGGATCCTTCTTTTCCAGCATGTAGGGGTACGAGGTGGCGCGGGACGGGTGCCCGCCGTCAGCCGGCCGGGTCCCTACGTAGTCGTCGCCGCGAACCTCCCGTTCCGACAACTCGAACTCCCCGGTGTTTCCTGCCCATCCGGGATTCCGGAAGGGGATGGATTCCCGTTCCGGGGGCTTCCTGGTTTCGCTCACCGGTCGATCTCTCCCAGCACGATGTCCAGACTCGCGTTCACGACGATCACATCCGCAAGGAGCCCCCCTTCGACCAGCTTCGGGATCACCGACAGATTCACGAAGGATGGAGGACGCACTCTCCATCTGACCGGCTTGGAGCCCCCGTCGCTCACCACGTACATCCCCAACTCGCCCTTCGACCCTTCCACCGGGAAATACGACTCTCCGGGGGGCGACTTGACCCCTTCCATCACGAGCTTGAAGTGATGGATCATCGACTCCATGTCGTTCATGCAGTCGGTCTTGGACGGCAAGACGACCCGCGGGTCGTCGACGTTGATCGGTCCCTCCGGAAGGCGGTCGAGGGCCTGGTGCAGGAGGTGGCAGCTCTGCCGCATCTCCTCCATGCGGACCAGATAGCGGTCGTAGCAGTCCCCGTGCTCTCCGATCGGCACCTCGAAATCGTACGTCTCGTAGTCGTAGTAGGGTCGGTCCTTTCTCACGTCGTAGGGCACGCCGGAGGCCCGAAGATTGGGACCGGAGAATCCCGAGTTGATCGCGTCCTCCCCCGAGATCACACCGACGCCCTGAGTCCTGCCCGCGTGAATGCCGTTGTTCGTGAGGAGGGTGTCGACCTCGTCCAGGGTCCGAGGAAGAGTGTTCGCGAACTCTCGCACCCCATCCGTCCACCCTTCGGGCAAGTCGGCCAACATGCCACCCACGCGGGTTGCCGACGTGGTGATCCGCGCCCCCACGTACTGATCGTGGAGCTGATATACCCGCTCTCGTTCCTGAAACGCGTAGAGGAAGGGTGTGAACGCACCGACATCGATCGCCCACGTCCCGAGCCAGAGGAGGTGCGAGAAGATCCGGTCGAGCTCCATGCAGATGACCCGCACCACCTTGCACCGCTCGGTGACCTCGACCCCCATCATCTTTTCGACCGCCATCACGAAGGCGCAGTTGTAGATGAGCGGGGCGAGGTAGTCCATCCGATCGGTCAGCGGGACGATCTGGTTCCAGTCCCGGTACTCTCCCAGCTTCTCGAAAGAGGAATGCAGGTAACCGATGTGGGGAATGCACCGGACCACCGTCTCCCCGTCAAGCTCGAGCACGAGCCGGAGCACCCCGTGCGTCGCGGGATGCTGGGGCCCGATATTGATCAACATGTTCTCCGACCGGAAATCGGGCTCCTCGAGCTCAGTCGGCAGCACCGGACCCGACCGGGGCCGGAAGTCCATCCCCAACTCGGGGGTGCGGGAAACCTCGTACTCAACGGTTCTCTTGGACATCAGCGATCCTGGTCGGTTTGCCGAGGCACATCGTGGCGATCCGGTTCGTCTTCGCGTGCGTCTTCATTTCCTCGTGTGTCGCCCGCCCGTTCGGCCCGGGATTCCTCGCCTCCGACCGGCCCGCCCCCTCGACGGGGGTCGGTGGCCGACTCGACTCCACCCCCGGATTCCTGCCAGTGCACGATCTGAGGCTCCCGCCCCGTGTCGAACTCCTCGGGGATGTAGTAGTCCTCAGGCTCCTGGGAAAGCGCTCGACGCGTCTGTTCTGCCCGAGAAAAGCGCCCCCTGAGAGGGAAGTCCTTGCGAAGGGGGTGGCCCTCGGCGTACCGCTCGGGCATTAGGATGCGCCTCAGGTCGGGATGGCCGCGAAACACCACGCCAAACATGTCGTACACTTCGCGCTCCAACCAATTGGCCGCGTCCCAGAGGGGGACGACCGAGTCGATCTCGAGGCCGGAAAGGGGAAGCTCCGCCTTTACCCGCAGGGCTCGCCGATGCGTGATGGAGAAGAGCTGGTAGACGACCTGGATGGGGCGCCCACCCCCGTAGTCCACCGCGGTCACATCGGAAAGGTAGTCGTAGAGATGGTCCAGATCTTCCTTGAGCCACTTCAGGATCTCGAGCACGCGTGGCGGATCCACGTAGACGATGTGCTCGTCGCCGGCCACGACCTCCTGCCGCAGGACGGCGTCGCCGAAGCGCTCCTGGACGGCGACCACCGATGGGTGGGCGACGTCGCCGACCGCCCCGGTTTCACGCGCATCTCCGCTCACGGACGTCGATCCCCCGGACGGTGCTGGGGATCCGGGTGAATGAGGCCGCTGGTTCGGTTCTGATGGGTAGAGTTGCCGAAGGGACCCGACAAGGCCGCGATTTCCTCATCACCAGCCCTCGGCGCTCCCGCCGCCTCCGCCGACTCGAACCGATGCTCCCCGTGACGGGCCAACGTCTCCCCCCTCACCTTCTCCTGGATCATCATCAGGCCGTAGATGAGGGCCTCGGGTCGAGGTGGGCACCCAGGCACGTAGACGTCGACCGGGATGATCGTGTCGATCCCCTGCACCATGGAGTAGACGTCGAAGACTCCTCCCGAGGAAGCGCACGCCCCCATGGAAACACACCACTTCGGCTGCGGCATCTGGTCCCAGATCCGTCGCAGCACTGGCGCGAGCTTGAAGGGTACGCGTCCCGCACAGATGAAGACGTCGGCCTGCCTCGGAGTGAACGACATGCGTTCCATACCAAACCGGGCCAGGTCCTGATTCGACGCTGCCGAGGCCATCATTTCGATCGCGCAACACGCGGTCCCGAACGGCATCGGCCAGAGGGAATTGCGGCGTGCCCAGTTCACGACGAAGTCCACTTTGGTCGTGAGGAAAGTCGGCGTTCCCGAGCCGAAGATGCCTCCGGGCAGGCCGCTCTCGCCTGAAGTCGGCTTCTCACTCATCCCAATCCAGACCTCCTTTCCGCCACTCGTAAACAAGCCCGATGACCAGGATCGCCGTGAAGATCGATACGGCGATGAACCCCTCCCACCCCAGATACCTCATCTCGACAGCCCAGGGGATCAGGAAGATCGCCTCCAGATCGAAGATGATGAAGCTGATCGCCACCATGTAGAACTTCACGGAGAACCGGGCCCGGGTGTCTCCGAGTGGAATCATTCCCGACTCGTAGGGCATGTCCTTCTGCTCCGTCGGCCGCCGGGGATTGAGGACGTGCGCGGCCACGAGCATCCCCACCGCGTTCACGATGGAGACGCCGAACAAGATCAGTACCGGTAGGTAACTGGACGACATTAGGCCGCGGTGGCTAGGCTTGTGAAAACATTCACGTTTGAGAATCCAAAGGTATCCGAAGAACGGAAGGGGTGTCAACCTGCGGAACTCCTTGGAATTTCGAGGATTTCGCCCAGATCTCGCTGCGTCCTCCGACCGACCTCGGTCGGCCCTTCCCCGTCCCCTTCCTCGCCCACTCCGACCTGCCTATACTGCCCGGGCGCCGAGGTCCGGCCGGAGTCCTCGGGGCCGGTGCTAGATTCACGCCTACCCACCCACCACGAGCCGTCCATGACGATCCGAAACGACCGTTGGATCCGAAAGATGTCCGAAGAGCACAGGATGATCGAACCCTTCGAAGGCAGGCAGGTCCGGGAGCACAGCATCTCCTACGGACTGTCCTCCTTCGGGTACGACATCCGCGTGGCCCCCGAGTTCAAGGTGTTCACCAACGTCTTCAACGTGGTCGTAGACCCGAAGCGGTTCGACGACCGCTCCTTTGTCGACGTCGATTCGGACGAGTGCATCATCCCCCCGAATTCGTTCGCGCTCGCCCGCACGGTGGAGTTCTTTCGGATTCCGCGCGACACCCTCGTGCTCTGCGTGGGAAAGAGCACCTACGCACGGTGCGGGATCATCGTGAATGTCACGCCTCTGGAACCGAGCTGGCAGGGATACCTCACCCTCGAGATTTCCAATACGACCCCGTTGCCCGCCAAGATCTACGCGAACGAGGGGATCGCGCAGCTTCTGTTCTTCCAGGGAGCCGAGGAACCCGAGGTGGCCTACGCCGACCGGAAGGGAAAGTACCAGGACCAGACAGGCGTCACCCTCCCCAAGCTCTGAAGCGCACGGAGGGAGCCGCGACTTGCGGCAGGAGCTGCCCAGGCAGGCACCGGGGGGGGCGGCCTGGTCAGGAGTCAACCGTCTTCGGACCCCACTCCTGAAACCCGGGCCCTGAGGAGATCACGGTTCAACCGAGCGATGTAGTCCACGCTGATCCCCTTCGGACAGGCTCGCTCGCACGCGCCGTGGTTCGTGCAGTTTCCGAAACCTTCCCGGTCGTGCGCGTCGACCATTCTCACAGCCCTCTGGTAGCGTTCAGGCTGGCCCTGGGGAAGATAGGAGAGGTGTCCCGCCTTGGCCGCGGTGAACAGCATTGCGGAGGCGTTCGGACAGGCCGCGACGCACGCGCCGCAGCCGATGCAGGCCGCCGCATCGAAGGCTCGATCGGCGTCTGACTTGGGAATCGCAATCGCGTTGGCGTCGGGGGCGCTCCCTGTGCGCACGGAGATGTAGCCACCGGACTCGATGATGCGATCGAACGAGTTTCGATCCACGACGAGGTCTCGCATCACCGGAAAGGCATCGGCCCGCCACGGTTCGATCCAGAGCTCGTCCCCGTCGCTGAAGGACCGCATGTGGAGCTGGCAGACGGTAATGAGGTCTTCGGGACCGTGGGCGACACCATTCACCATCATGCCGCACGACCCACAGATCCCCTCCCGGCAATCGTGTTCGAACGCGATCGGCTCCTTTCCGTCCTGGACCAGCTCCTCGTTCACCAGGTCGAGCATGTCCAGAAAGGACATGCTCGGCGACACGTTGGTCGCACGGTACGTTTCGAAGTCGCCCTTCACCCCAGGCCTTCCCTGCCTCCAGACATGCAACGTGAAGTCCATCTACTTGTAGCTCCTCTGGGACGGAGGCACATGCTCGAACACCAGCTCCTCGCGGTGCCGAATCGGTTTCTC
>SLCK01000003.1 GCA_007125845.1 Gemmatimonadota bacterium | reverse complement strand
TCGAGAGGGTAGTGACAGGCGACCGCGCCGGTGCCGTCCGCTCGGAGAGCGGGGTCCTTCTCGAAGCAGCGGGACTGGTCTTCCGGTTCGAGTTCCTTGCGGCGCCAGCACCGCTGTGCGAAGCGGCACCCGTCTGGGAGAGACAGGGGAGAAGGGACCACGCCCTCGATCGTCGGAAGCTTGGACGTCCTGCGCGTTCCCTTGGCGGGGATCGAGCGAAGAAGGCCTTTGGTGTAGGGGTGACGGCTCCGCTCGAAGATGTCCACGACGTCGCCTTTCTCGACGATTCGGCCGGCGTACATCACCGCCACCTCGTCGCACATTTCCGCCACCACCCCCATGTCGTGCGTGATGAAGAGCACGCCGGCTCCGGTTCTCTCCTGGAGTTGTCTGATCAGGTGGAGGATCTGAGCCTGAATCGTCACGTCGAGAGCTGTAGTCGGCTCGTCGGCGATGAGAAGCCGGGGTTCGCAGAGGAGCGCCATCGCGATCATCACTCGCTGCTTCATTCCCCCCGAGAGCTCGTGCGGGTAGGAGCCGAGGCGGGAGCGCGCGTCCGCGATCCCGACGGTGGCCAGCATCTCCTCGGCGCGCTTCCGGGCGCCGGCCTTACCGATCCCGAAGCGCAGCGTCAGGACCTCGACGAGCTGTCGTCCCACCGTGAAGACGGGATTGAGGGAGGTCATCGGGTCCTGGAAGATCATGGAGATTTCCTTGCCCCGGATTCGCCCGAGCTCTTCGCGGGGCATCCGCAGGATATCCATGCCCCCGTAGCGGATGCTTCCGCTGAGGAACTTCCCCGGAGGCACGGGCACCAGTCGGAGAATCGAGGAAGCGGTGACGCTCTTTCCGCACCCCGACTCCCCCACCAGGCCCAGCGTGCGTCCCTCCCGGGCCTGCAGCGAGACCCCGTCGACCGCCACCAGGAGCCCCGCCTCGGTGTCGAACCCCACCCGCAGGTTCTCGATCTCGAGGAGAGACGCACGCGCGGTGTCGACCTCCGGCTCCGAGATCCCGGGGCGCCCTTGCGCCGTCACAAGTCGAGTCCCGTTGGGGAACACGTCGCTCGGTGGACGAGCCCGGGACCGGCCCGCCTCATTCGAATCCCTCGAGGATGCCGTAGTAGTCCACGTCGAGGTCGTCGTCCACCGGGAAGGCCTCGCCGGTGCGCATCGCTTCCTCGAGCGCCTCGCGTCGCTCGGGATCGATCCAGAAGACCAGGTAGTCGGTCACCTGCTGCGTTCGCTTCGGGAGGTAGAATTCCGGGAACCGCAGGTAGTCCCAGTGGGCGAGCCAGATGAAGGGAGCTCGCCAGAAGGGGATGTAGAACGCCTCCTCGTGAACGATCTCGTCGATCCGGTGCATCGCCTCGAGGCGGGCCTCGAAGTCGAGGTCCTGCTCGTAGATCTCGATGAGCTCGTCCACCTCGGACGTGCCGAAGCCCCAGATGTTGTTGTTGTTGACCGCTTCCTTGAAGTCGGTGTGGAGGTATTGGCGCGGAGACGGAAAGAACCCTGCGGTCCGGGCGGTCACCGTCATCTCGTACTTGCGCTCGAGGCCCCGCTCGAAGGCCGTGCCCGGCTCGAGGAGGCGGAGCCGCATGTCGACTCCGGCTCGCCGATACTCCTGCTGCATCACGGTGAGGTGGCGGGTGAGCCCGGCGCTTCCGTAGATGACCGTGAAGCTGGCCTTCTCGCCCCGCTCGTTCACGAGCACGTCGTCGGTGTCCGACCGGGTGAAGAGGAGGCCCCTGACCGCGTTCGCCACGTTCTGGGCCACGTTCCGTCCGCGGATGTGCTCCGGTCTCCGGTAGCCCGCCCGCTCCAGGTACTCGCGCGCCAGCGAAGGGTTGAAGGCGCGCGGTTGGATGTCGGGGTTCGCGTACTCGGTGCCCTCGAAGAAGGAGACTTGCCGGAAGTATTCGTCGAACATGAGGTTCCGGTTCAACCGATCGAAGTTGAACAGGTGGTGCATCGCCTTGCGGAAGTCCTCGTTCTGGAAGATCGGGGCCTCGAGGTTCATGTGGAGCCCGTAGACTCCGGACGGGGTGTCGACGAACACCCGTGCCCTGCGGATCCACCCGTTCTGGACGGCGGGGAAGGTGTAGTCCTCGTTCCAGGCGCGGGCCGTGTTCTCGGCGATCAGGTCGATCTCGCCGCGGCGGAGGTAGTCGAGGTTGCGTTCGAGCGGGATCACCCGGAGATGGATCCGGTCGAAGTTGTACATGCCCTGGAAGTAGTGCTTGCCGTCGCCCCACCAGTCGTCGATCCGATCCAGCGTGACCGACTCGCCACGCGACACGTTCGAAACCACGTAGGGACCGACGGCGACCTGCCACTGGTTGTTCGTGCGCGTCACCCAGTCTTCGTCCAGGACCGTGGCGTGCTCCGGCGTCGGCCAGATTCCGCCGTAATCGGACAGCGGTCTCCAGCTCGGACGGGTACCGACGATCCGAAGCGTATGATCGTCGATCCGATCGACCGACTCGTAGAACTGCTCCGCGTAGTTGTTGTAGAACGGATCGACGATGTGCTCCGACTGCATCATCAACCAGGTGAAGACGAAGTCGTCCGCCGTGATCGGGGTGCCGTCGCTCCACCGAGCGTCCGGATCGAGCTGGAAATAGAGTGTCCGCTGGTCTTCCTCGATCGCCCAGTGAGTGGCCATCCGGGGGATGTAGTTGTCCGTGACCGGGTGGCGACCCACGAGGCCGAAGCTCATCGTGAAGGCGCGATTCCATCCGGCGAAGGCGTCATTCGAGTTGGGGCCCATGAGCCGAAAGGTCATGGGGTACTGGCCGATCGAGTAGTTGAAGGTGCCTCCCCGGATCGCATCCGGCGACCCGATCGGCGGGTCGTCGTAGTTCGTCTCCCAGTCGAGGTCCTCGGGCAGGGTGACCTCCGTGCTCGCCCGGACGTCGTCCCCGCCTTCCGCTGGATCCACCTCGGCGGGAGAGGTCGCCTCAGCCGGTTCGACGGCTTCCGCCGTGGCCACGGATCCCGCGGTTCCAGCCTCCTCCTCACCGGATCCGCCCAGCCACCCCGGTATGGGGGTGACCAGCACCCCCGCCAGGAGGAGCAGGCCCAGGACCGCGCCGATCGGAATCCACTTGTTCATCGTATACCTCCTGCGAGAAACTTCCGGCCCCATGCTACTCGTAGCGGGCGTACTGCTTCGGGTCGAACGCCTCCCGGACCGACTCCCCGATGAAGACCACGAGCACGAGGGTGATGGTGATCGCGCCGAAGGGAGCCAGGGTCAGCCAGAGCTTGTCCCTGTTTTCCGGCATGAGCGCCTGGTCGATCAACTCGCCCCAGCTCGGCGTCGGGGGCGGCATCCCGTACCCGAGGTAGTCCAGGCCCGTGAGCGCGAAGACGGCCCCCACCACCGCGAATGGGGTGAAGGTCACGAGCGGAGTCAGGGAGTTCGGGAGCAGGTGCCGGAAGATGATCCGGAGGTGGGACGCGCCGTACGATCTGGCGGCGAGACAGTACTCGCGCGTCTTTTCCCTGTACATCTCGGTGCGCATGTAGAAGGTGATGCTGATCCATTGGAAGATCGCCATGATCCCGAGGAGCATCCAGAAGGTCGGCGCGAAGAGCGCCGCCATGATGATCACCACGTACAGAAAGGGAATGGCGATCAGGACTTCGAGCACCCGCTGGCTGAGGATGTCGAAGCGCCCCCCCAGATACCCCTGAAGGCTTCCCACGATCGTGCCGATGATCTGACCGAAGAAGACGAGGAATAGGGCGAAGAAGATCGAGATGCGAAACCCATAGAAGAGGCGGGAGGCCACGTCCCGACCCTGGGAATCCGTGCCGAGATAATGTCTCCGTGCGAAGTCCGGCGGCGTGGGAGGCACCTCCCCCAGGCCCGCCAGCGAGGGCATCACACCGCTCCTCGCCAGGCCCAGCAGGTCGCCCGTGGGCGAGGCCTCCACATCGGCGACCAACTCGTGGATCTCTCCCGTGTGGATCGCGTCCGCCAGCTCGGCCAGTCCGTCCCGGCGAGCGATCATCTCCGCCCTGGCGTCGTCCCCTTCGTCCAGCACGAGTTGGATGTCGTTCAGGATCTCGTTGTACCAGAAGTCGCTCTCGTACGGGTCCCACGGAATCGCGGGCATGATCACGAAGTTGCGTCGGTTCGGGTACCGCCGCTCAAGCTCGGCGACGGCGTCCGGATCGTCTCCAACCTCGGCCCGTTCCCGCTCGAAGAAGTGCCGTTCGACTCGCCATTCCCTCTGCAATCGGAGATACTCGGTCTCCAGGTCGCCCATTCCCCACGCCGCCGGCGGCTCCTGCCCGAAGACGTCCATCTCGTAGTACTGGAAGGTCGGGAAGTAGGCTCGACCTTCGTACCACACGAGGAGGGCTCGGCTCTCTGCCAGGTACGGCGCGAAGATCGAGAGTAGCATCGCGACGGCGAGGATCACGAGCGAATAGTAGCCTCGCTTGATCCGCCGGAACCGTTCGATCCGCTTGCGAGTGATCGGGTCGAGCTGCAGTCGCCGCATCGTCGCCTACTCGAATCTCACCCGGGGGTCGACGAAGGCGACCGCCAAGTCGGACAAGAGGTTGCCCACCATGAGGATCACGCTCGAGATGACGAGGAAACCCATCACCACGGGGAAGTCTCGCGCCTGAATCGCTTCGAAGGCGAGGAGGCCCACGCCCTGGATGTTGAAGACGCGCTCGATGAGGAAGCTTCCCGTGAGGAAGATGCCCAGGAGCCCTCCGATGCTCGTGGCCATCGGGATGAGGGAGTTCCTGAGCGCGTGCACGAAGACGGCTCTCCGCCAGCTCAACCCCTTCGCGAGCGCCGTCTTCACGTAATCAGCGCTCATGTTCTCGATCAAGCTGTTCTTCATGAGCATGGTGGCGACCGCGAAGGATCCGACGAGGTAGGCGATCAAGGGCAGGATGGAGTGCCACACGATGTCGAGAAGCTGGGCGAAGAGCGACAGCTCGTCTGCCCCAGGGGAGCGAAATCCTCCCAGGGGAAAGATCTCGTAGCGAACCGCCAGCAGGTTGCTCAGGACGGCACCTAGAGCGAACCCCGGGATGGCGTAGCCCAGGAAGATCAAGACCGAGCTCACATGGTCTACCGAGGTCCGGTGCTTGATGGCCTTCAGGATGCCGAGCGGGATACAGATCCCGTACGTGAAGAGTGCCGTGATCAGACCGTAGTAAATTGATACCGGGAGTCGCTCGGCGATCACGGTGACGACGGGCTCGTTGTACCGGAAGGAGTCGCCCAGATCGAGGCGCACCGTGTCCCATAGCCATCCCGCGTAGGCGACTGGAAGCGGTTGGTCGAAGCCGTAGTATTCCCGCAGGCGATCGAGCTGCTCTTCGGGAATATCGAGTTGCACGCGCGCGTCCCCGCCGCCGGCGACTTCCCCGGCCGCGCCCGCTCCCGCCAGGGCCATGCGGAGCTGGTCGATCTGCCCGCCGGGGACGAACTGGCAGAGCATGAAGGTCACGAAGGTGATCCCGATGAAGGTGGGGATCATCAGCAGGAGCCTGCGGACGACGTAGTCGCGGAGGGCTTCGCCGCGCGATTTCACTGAGGCTCCTCCTCCAACAAGATTTCCTTCAGCGAGGCTGGGCGGAAGGCGAGAACACTCCCCTCGGCCTCGGCCCCTCGTGGACCGGACACGGTACGCCGCCGCGGTGGGTGGGGCAATGTCGGTGCGACGGCAAGGTAGGAGAGCTTCACCCGGTGGCCGACGTCCTTACCTTACCGGTATGAGCGATTACTGGCGCTTCTTCCGAGGAGAGACCTCCCTCCTCACCTACGGTCTTTCCCTGACCTTCTTCTCGAGCTTCGGTCAGACCTTTCTGATCTCACTCTTCGTACCCCACTTCCTTCTGGATTTCTCCCTCACCACCGGGGAATTCGGCACCTTCTACGCCGGCGCCACGCTCGGGAGCGCCCTCCTCCTCCCCTGGGCCGGGAAATGGCTGGATCGGGCGCGGTTGAATCGCTTCAGCCTGGCCGTGGTCGTGCTCATGGCCCTGTCCGCCTTCCTCCTTTCCGTGTCCTGGCACCTGGCCGTGTTCTGTCTCGCGCTCCTCGGTCTGAGGTTGGCGGGGCAGGGGCTCTCCTCGCACACCGCGCTCACCGCGATGGCCCGCTACTATCGGGAGCGGCGGGGGACGGCTCTCAGCATCTCCAGTCTGGGATTCCCTTTGGGGGAGGCGGTCCTGCCCCTGCTGACGGCGGGCTCCATCGCACTCCTCGGGTGGCGTCAGAGCTGGGGACTCGTGGGAGTGGCTTCATTGGTCCTCTTCGCCCCCCTTCTGACTGTTACCCTCGCGCGGGCCGGAGTGGAGTTGGATCCCCGAAAGCTGGAGCCGGATCAGAGCTCGAAGGCCGATGAGTCGCAAGGCAGTGCCTTCCGGGAAGCCCATTGGGACAAGGGTGCCTGGGACCGGGGGGACGTGTTGCGGGAT
>SLCK01000059.1 GCA_007125845.1 Gemmatimonadota bacterium | reverse complement strand
TCTCCGGGCGCCGCCTCGAGCACCCGCGGCTCGAAGAGCTTGACCGGCTCCTCGCCGAGGGTGGACCACGCCCCCGGAATCATGTCCATGGCTCGGATGTGCCTCGCGACGTCTTCCGCCGGCCGGGACCAGTCGATCCGGGCCGCAGCTCGGTCCAGCTTGGGGGCATACGTGGCCCTCTCGTGATCCTGCTCGACCTCCTCCAGCCCTCCGGCTTCGAGGCGGGTCAGGGCCTCCACCAGCGCCTCGGCACCCAACTCGGAGAGGCGAAGGTGGAGTCCGGTCGCCGTGTCGTCCGGGGCGATGGGCGTCTCCAGCTGGAGCAGGATGGGACCCTCGTCCATTCCCGCCGTCATTCGCATCACCGTGACGCCCGTCCGGTCGTAGCCCCTGGCCACCGCCCAGTTGATGGGCGCCGCGCCGCGAAGCTCCGGAAGGAGGGAGGCGTGGACGTTGATCGACCTCCGAGGGGGAAGCTCGAGCACCTCCGGGCGAAGAATATGTCCGTAGGCGACGACGACGGAGATCTCGGGCTCCAGGGCCTCCAGCGACGCCATGAACTCCTCGCCGCGTGGGGTGTCCGGGGTGAGCACCGGGAGCCCTTCCTCCGTGGCGAGCTCCTTGATCGGGGAGGGGCGCAGCTTACGTCCCCGACCCGCCGGACGATCGGGCTGCGTCACGACCCCGACCACCTCGTGCCCCTCTCCGAGAAGGGCTCGCAGGGAGGGGACCGCGAAGTCCGGAGTGCCCCAGAACAGGACCCTCATCCCTCCTCCTTCTCCCGGAGCTTCCGGTATTTCTTGAGGACCATCCGCCTCTTGAGGGCTGAGATCCGATCGATGAAGAGCACCCCGTCGAGGTGATCGAGCTCGTGCTGGAGGACCCTGGCCAGGATGCCCTCCGCCTCGACTCGTACCGGACGGCCTTCGGGATCGAACGCTTCGACGACCACGGCGCTCGGCCGGGAAACCACCTCGCTGACGCCGGGAATGCTCAAGCACCCTTCCGCGGCCCGATCCTCCTCGTCCGCCGCGGACACGATCCGGGGATTCACCAGGGCGAAGCGGCGGATCCCCTCCCCGTCCTCGTCGCGCACGTCCGCTACGAAGACGCGCAGGGGCACGCCGACCTGGGGCGCCGCGAGGCCAGCTCCCTCCGCGGCGACCATCGTTTCGAACATGTCCCGGACCAGGACCTTCAACTCTTCGTCGAAAGCCTCCACCTCACGGGCCGACTCCCGCAGGATGGGATCCCCGAGGAGCACGATCTCCCGAACAGGCATGAGACTATCCCTCCGCGTCGTCCGTCAGCGCCTGGGTGATCTTCCCGCGCTCCACCTCGAGGCGGGTGTTCTCAGCCGTCTTCAAGGTGACCCGGTCCTGGGCAACATGGACGATGGTCCCGATGATGCCCCCCGCGGTGGCGACGCGATCCCCCTTCTTCAGCCCAGTGACGAGAGCCTCGTGCCGCTCCCGCTCCTTGCGCTGCGGCCGGATGAGGAGCCAGTAGAAGATGAGGAAAATGAGGGCCAACTGGACGATGAGCGCCATCGCCGGGCTCCCGCCTTCGCCGGGGGCCATGAGGACTATCAGCATGATCTCTTCCACCTACGACTCCATTTTGTCTGGGCCAGCTTCCGGTTCGTTTCGGGCCGGGACTCTACCCCCGCGCCGCCCGGTACCGTTCCAACCAATCGCGGCTCCACGCGGTGAACTCGCCCCGGGGAATCCGAAGTCGCGCCTCTTCGGCCAGCCGGATCAGGAACCGGAGGTTGTGCAGCGAGAGGAGCCGATGGACGAAAGCCTCCCCCGCAACCGCGAGGTGCCGGAGATAGGCGCGGTCGAAATGTCGGCAGCCGTAGCAGTCGCACTCCGGATCCAGCGGATTGGAATCCATGCGGAACCGAGCCGCCTTCATGTTCACCTGCCCCTCGGTCGAGGTCCAGGCCGTCCCGTGCCGGGCGTTTCGGGTCGGAGCCACGCAGTCGAAGAGGTCGCAGCCCCTCGTGATCGCCTCGAGGAGGTCATCCGGATACCCGACTCCCATCAGGTACCTGGGCCTCTCCCTGGGGAGCTCGCGGTCGAGCAGCTCCAGGACGGGCCACATGTCGGACTTCTTCTCCCCGACCGAAAGGCCTCCGATGCCGTAGCCGTCCCAATCCCCCATCCCGAGCACGTCTCTCGCGTGGGCCCGCCGCAGGTCGGGATACACGTTCCCCTGCAGAACCGGGAAGAGACTTTGCCGGAGACCGTCGCCGTCGCCTTCGCGCAGCTCCTCCAGCCGGCGGCGGCAGCGTTCCAGCCAATCGATTGTCCTGCGGTTCGCCCTGCTCACCACCTCGCGGGAGGACCCGCCCGGAGGACACTCGTCGAATGCCATCACGACGTCCGCCCCGAGGGCCCGCTGGATCTCCATCACCGATTCCGGCGTGAAGAGGTGCCTCGAGCCGTCGATGTGGCTCTGGAAGACGACGCCGTCGTCGCGGATCTCGTTGATGTCGGCCAGAGAGAAGACCTGGTATCCTCCCGAATCGGTGAGGATCGGCCCCTCCCACCGCATGAAGGCGTGGAGCCCGCCCAGGGCACGGACCTCGTCGTGTCCGGGACGGAGGTAGAGGTGGTACGTGTTCGCGAGGATCATCGACGCCCCGACCTGCGACACCTCCTCGGGGGAGAGCGTCTTCACCGCGCCCAGCGTCCCCACAGGCATGAAGGCCGGCGTTTCCACCGGGCCATGGGGAGTCTGGAAGGTCCCGACGCGCGCCGAGCCCTCCTCGGCGTGGACCTCGTGTTCGAACGCATTCACCCCGGGCCTCACCTCCCGCCCTCCGGCGAGCGCCGGGCCCCCTCCGCTCCGGCCCCCTCGGCTCCGGCTCCCTCGGAGTCCGCAGGGAGGATCGCCATCGCATCTCCGTAGGAGTAGAAGCGGTACCCCTCCCGGATCGCCGTCGCGTAGGCCTCCATCGTGGTGCGATGCCCGGCGAAGGCGGCAACCAGCATGAGGAGGGTGGAGCGGGGCAAGTGGAAGTTCGTCACCAGGCCGTCCACGACCCGGAATCGGTAGCCGGGAACGATGAAGAGCCTCGTCTCCCCCTCCCCGGCACGCAACCGACCCTCCGGATCGGCCGCGCTCTCGAGGGTGCGGACGACCGTGGTGCCGACCGCCCAGACCCTTCCGCCCCGTTCCCGAACGCTCCTCACCGTGGCGGCAGCGGCCTCGGGTACCCGCCAGCGCTCCGCGTGGAGCTCGTGTCCGGCGACGGTGTCCGCCTCGACCGGCCGGAAGGTTCCCGGACCGACGTGCAGGCTGACCCTCACCACCTCGACCCCCTTTGCTTCCAGCTCTCCGAGGAGCTCGTCGGTGAAGTGGAGACCCGCGGTGGGCGCCGCCACGGATCCGGGATCCCTGGAGTACACGGTCTGGTAGCGCTCGCGGTCTCCGGGTTCCTCCTGCCGCCCCAGGTAGGGGGGAAGGGGGACGCGGCCGCGGCGGCCGAGCGCTTCCTCCACGGGGAGGGATGTCTCCAGCCTCACGATCCGCCCTCCCCCCGGAAGCCCGTCCTCGATCACCACCTCCAGGTCGGGGGCCACCACGACCCGGCGGCCCGGCTTGAGCTTCGATCCGGGCCGGACCAGGGCCTCCCATCTCCGCGCGGTGCGAACCTCCCCTTCCCCCGGTGCCGGTCGGAGCAAGAGCACCTCGCAGGGGGCCCCCGTCGGCTTCTTTCCGAGCAGCCGCAGGGGCAGCACCTTGCTCTCGTTCAGGACGAGCGCGTCGCCCTCGCGCACCAGCGAGGGAAGATTCCGGAAGCGGAGGTGTCGAGGCGAGAGCCCGCCCGTTCCGGACCCCGGGGGAGCTTCGCGGTCCAATGCGCCTCGGGAAACGACCAGGAGCCTGCTCTCGTCCCGCAGATCCAGCGGATACCGGGCGATCCGCCCCTCAGGCAGCTCGTAGTCGTAGGCGGCCGTGCGCAGCAGGTCGGGCTCGTCACCGGCCCCGAAGCTCGCTCCGGCGTGCGGACGCCAGACCCCTGCGGAGCCGCTCACTCCTCGAAGAGGGAGGATTGCCCCGGCAGGCCCTCCGGAGGCGTGTAGCCGAAGCGCCGGTAGGCCCGCGGGGTCGCCGCCCGTCCACGCGGCGTCCGCATCAGGAATCCCTGCTGGATGAGAAAAGGCTCGTAGACCTCCTCGAGCGTGCCGGTGTCCTCGCCCAGGGCCACCGCCAGCGAGCCGAGGCCCACGGGGCCGCCCTCGAACTTCTCCAACAGGGTCTTCAGGATACGGCTGTCCATCTCGTCGAGCCCGTACTCGTCCACGTCGAGCATCTCGAGAGCGGCCCGCGCGACCTCGCCATCGATGACTCCGTCCGCCCGCACCTGGGCGTAGTCCCGCACGCGCCGGAGAAGCCGGTTGGCCACTCGGGGCGTTCCCCGGGCCCGCTGGGCGAGCTCCTCGGCCCCCTCGCGGGTCGTCTCGATCTGCAGGAGCCCGGCGCTTCGGGCCACGATCCGCGTAAGCTCGTCGGGAGGGTAGAAGTTGAGCCGCTGAACGATTCCGAAACGCGCGCGCATCGGCGCGGTGAGGAGGCCGAAGCGTGTGGTCGCACCGACCAGGGTGAACGGCTCGATCTCCATCGTCATCGTCTGGGCCCGCGGTCCGTCGGAGATCCGGATCTCGACCTGGAAGTCCTCCATCGCCGGGTAGAGGAACTCCTCTATGATGGGTCGGAGGCGGTGGATCTCATCGATGAAGAGGATGTCCCCCTCATTCTGGTTCGTGAGGAACCCGACGAGATCGGCCGGCTTCTCGAGAACGGGTCCCGAGGTGGTGCGCAGCCCCACGCCCAACTCCGCCGCCATGAGCGCTGCGAGGGTCGTCTTCCCGAGACCCGGTGGGCCATGGAAGAGAACATGGTCGAGCGGCTCGTCCCGCTGCTTCGTCGCCCGGATCGCCACGTCGAGCGCGTCCTTCACCTTCCGCTGACCCACGAATTCGGAGAGCCTGCGCGGGCGCAGGGTCGCTTCCGGGCCCTGATCCTCGGTGAGCTCCGCCGGGGTCGTGACTTCGCGGCGTCCACTCATGAGGCGGCCAACGCCCTGCGAACCAGCTCGTCCACGTCCGAGGGATCGGACTCTTCGAGGACGGCGCGCACGGCGCGATCCGCATCCTGGAAGGTGAGGCCCAGGGCCACCAGGGCCTGCACGGCGGCCTGCGCCCCGTCCACCTTGCCGGCTGCAACCGCCGCGTCGAGCTCCAGATCCTTCACCCGGTCCTGCAGCTCGAGCGCCAGGCGCTCGGCGGTCTTTCGCCCCACTCCGGGGACCTGAACGAGGGCGGCGACGTCCTTTTCGGAGAGGGCCCGGACGAGGCGAGGGGCGGGAAAGGTCGAAAGCATCGCGAGGGCGATGCGGGCCCCGACCCCCGATGCGCCGAGGAGTCGCTCGAAGAGGGTCCGCTCACCGGGCTCGAGAAAGCCGTAGAGCCCGATGAAGTCGTCGCGCACCACCTGCACGGTGAGGAGCTCGAGCTCGTCCCCGACAGCAGGCAGACGCTCCGCGACCGAGAGCGGAATCTCGACCCGGTAGACCACTCCACCGGCGGTGGCCAGCTCCACCCCGTCTTCCGCTCTCGCGAGGAGCGTGCCGCGAAGCCGGCTGATCACCGAGACGGGCCCCGTGCGAATCGATGCGGGACCACCCCTTGAAGCGCCCCATCGATCCCCATCACAAAATGACAGAGCGCGGCCGCGGTTCCGTCGGCCGCGTCGGACGGCGAGGGGGGAGCTGCGAGCCGAAGACGTTCCTGGACCATGAACCCGACTTGCTCTTTGGCCGCGTTCCCGTTCCCGACCACCGCCCGCTTGATCTCCCGCGGCGAATACTCGTGGATGTCGAGATCACGGAGCGCCGCGGCCAGGAGGATGGCCCCGCGTGCGTGGCCCAGGACCAGAGCGCTCCGGACGTTCTTTCCCTGGAAGACCGCCTCGACCGACACGGCGGTGGGAGGGTAGCGGTCGAGCACCTCTTCGATCGCCTCGAAGATTTCGCGGATCCGGTGCGCGAGGGGTCGCTTTGCGGTGGTCCGCACGACCCCACACTCGACGAGAGAGAGGTGCCCCTTCGGGCTCCGCGAGACGACCCCGTACCCGGTGGCGACGGTTCCCGGATCCACCCCGACCACCACCACCTCGCCGGCTTTCGTCATTCCGGCGGCCCCTGATGCCGTCTTCGCGCAGACGAAGCCCGGATCACGTCATGGCCTCGGCCATGACCTCTTCGTCGATCTCGGCGTTCGACCAGACCTTCTGCACGTCGTCATGGTCGTCGAGGTGCTCGAGCACCCGGAGCAGCGCCTGAGCTTCGGCTCCCCGAACGGGCACCTCGGTGCGGGGGATCATCGCGAGCTCGGCCTGGGCAAACTCCACGCCGGCCTCCTCGAGGCCGCCCTGAACCTCGTGGAACGAGGCCACATCGGTCAGGACCACGAACTCGCCTTCGGATTCGGTCACGTCTTCCGCGCCCGCGAGGAGCGCCGCCTCCAGCACCGCCTCTTCATGGTAGCGGGAGGCGTCCACGAAGAGCTGGCCCTTCCGGTCGAATTGCCAGGCGACCGAGCCGGGACTCCCCAGGTTCCCCCCGTTCTTTTCGAGGATGTGACGGACCTCCGAGACGGTCCGGTTCTGATTGTCCGTCACCGTCTCGATGTAGAGGGCGATGCCACCCGGCCCGTAGCCCTCGTACGCCACCTCTTCGTAGGAGTACCCTTCGAGCTCACCGGTGCCGCGCTTGATGGCGCGCTCGATGTTCTCCTGGGGCATGTTGGCGTTCTTGGCGTTCTCGATCCCCAGTCGAAGCCGGGGATTGAACTCGGGCTCCCCTCCTCCCTCGCGGGCGGCCACGGTCAGCTCCCGGATCAGCTTCGTGAAGATCTGGCCCCGCTTCTGGTCGAGGACGGCCTTCTTCCGCTTGATCTGCGACCACTTGTTGTGACCGGCCACGGACACACCTCCGTTACGGACTGTGGTTCGGCTCGTGCAATTCGCCGGGGGACGCCCGGAGTGGAGTGCGGTGCGAGCCGACGGAGTCGGCCTTCGACCGCGCGGGTGAGGACCCCGGTAGGTTCAGTTGGAACGCCGTTTCCTCGACACCTCGTCGAGGACCTTGCGCTCTTCGTCGGTGAGCGCGTCCATCCCGCTTTCCGAGATCTTGTCGAGGATCCGGTCCACCTCGTCCAGGAGCTCGTCCTCGCCTCCGAAGCGGACCTCCTTCTTGATCTTCCGGGAGGCCCGGTTCCGCTGCTCCTCACGGGTCGCCTTGCGGGGAACGATCGCGAAACGCTCGGAGCGGTTCGAGGCACCGATCTCCCCCAGGCGTGCGCCCAGAGTCGGACCAAGCTTCAAGTAGCCGAGTCCGGCAACGAGGCCGCCCAGGTGGGCGAAGTGGGCGATTCCGCCTCCCGCCCCACCGAACGCGCTGATGAAGGTCAGCACGAAGAAGAACCCCACCAGCCACTTCGCCTTCACCGGGAAGATTCCCCAGACGTAGATCGGAGACTCCGGCCAGTACCAGGCGAAGGCCAGCATCACGCCATAGATCGCAGCCGAAGCCCCGATGATCGCCGTTCCCGGTGCGAAGATGAAGCTCAGCGCGACTCCGCCCAACCCGCACAGGAAGTAGTACTTGATGAACTCCTGACTCCCCCAGCGGCTCTCCAGGGGAGGGCCGAAGAAGAAGAGCACCAACATGTTGAGAAGGAGGTGCCAGATGTCCCCGTGCAGGAACATGTACGTCACCGCCCCCCACGGCCGCGTGAATGCGTTCGAGGGAGAGAACCCGAACCACTGATAGAAGAAGCTCCCCCCCACGACGGCGGTGAGGAGGAAGATGGCCGTGTTCGCGATAAGCAGGCGCTTGACCCAGGGGGTCAGCTGGTACCCGAAGGCGAAGCGCTGCGTCGCGTACGACATGAATGAGACCGGAGCGAGCGAGTTCAGGCGAGGGGGGAGGACTGAACCATAGTAACCTTCCCCTGACTGGGGATTCAACCCGCTGGTGAACGGGTTGTTCCCGGCGGGTGCGTCCGGTTCAGCGATGCCGCGACGATCCTCTCGCAGAGCGCTTCCAACGAGATCCCCGCCGCCGCCGCCGCCTTCGGAACCAACGAGTTCTCGGTAAGGCCGGGAAGAGCGTTCGCCTCGAGGCACCACGCCTCGCCGCGGTCGTCCACGATGAAGTCGACCCGGGAGAAGTCGCGCAGGAAGAGGAGGCGGTGCACCTTGAGGGCCTCCTCCTGGAGCCGGGTGGCAAGCGCGTCGGGGATGTCGGCAGGGAAGATCTCCTCGGCCATTCCCGGCTGGTACTTGCACTCGTAGTCGAAGATTTCGTGCTCGGGGATGATCTCCCCCACCGGAAGGGGGCGGTCGTCCACGATTCCGACCGTGAGCTCGCGACCCCCGATGAAGCGCTCGAAGAGGATCCGGTCCTCGTAGCGCAGACTTTCCTCCACGGCCCGGGAGAGCTCCTCCCGGTCGTGCGCGAGGGTGAGGCCGAGGGTCGATCCGCCCGAGGGCGGCTTGACGATCACGGGCAGCCCCAGGACGCGCTCCACCTCGTCGAGGGAGGCGGGGCCGCACAACCAGTCGGGCGTCGCAACACCCCCGTCCCGGAAGAGGCGCTTGCTCACCTCCTTGTCCATCGCGAGGGTGCAGGCCACCCGACCGCTCCCGACGTAGGGGAGCCCCGCGAGATCCAGGATCGCCTGAAGGGTGCCGTCCTCTCCGGAGCCTCCATGCAGTGCGGGAAAGATCAGCTCCGTCCCTTCCTCCCCGAGGGTCCGCAGGAGCGAAGGGAGCTCACCCCGAGTGAGAAGATCCTTCGCCCCCGGGGGGGGCGGCTCAGGAGGGACGGCGTCCTGGGTGAGCCGGACCACCTCATCGGCGCTCATCACCCCGCTGGCCGGGTCCAGACAGACCACCTCATGGCCGAGAGCCCTGAGTGCACGGGTGACCTGGGCCCCTGAGGCGAGCGACACGTCCCGCTCGGCCGAGCTTCCCCCCATCAGCACTGCGATCTTGAGCGTTTCTGAGGTCACGGTTCAGGCCGTCCCGGTCAGCATGCGAACGAGGTCGAAGCGCGTCACGATCCCCGAGATTTCGCCGTTCTCACGCACGAGCACCGCCGCATTGGTGCGGCTCAGGAGTCGGGTCAGATGCTCGGCAGGAGTGTGGCCGTCCACCACAGGGAAGGGCGGCTCCATGACCTCTTCGAGGGGAGCCTCGAGGATGGCGGGGCCCTCAATGACCCGGGCCATCAGCTCCGCCTCGGTCACCGAGCCCACGCACTCGCCCTCGAGGATCACGGGGAGCTGGGACACGTCGTGGGCCGTGATCGCCGAGAGGGCGGCTCGAACGGGTGTCGACGGAGTCGCCGAGACGAGCCTCGGCCCGACGTGATCCTTCGTACCGAGAAGCTGAGCCACGCTCTGGCGTTCCACGGCCAGGTATCCGTTGGACCGCATCCACTCGTCGTCGTACAGCTTGGTGAGGTAGTGCTCCCCCCAGTCGCAGAGGACCGCCACCACGAGCGCCTCCGGATCGTCCAGCTCCCGGGCGAGCTCGAGGGCCGCGTGCACGATCAGGCCCGAGGAGCCACCCACGAAGAGCCCCTCCTCCCGCGTCAGGCGCCTCGCCATGAGGAAGGACTCCCGGTCGCGCACGGTCACGTAGTCGTCCACGAGGTCGAGGTCGAGCGCCCCGGGAACCTTGTCGTTGCCGAGACCCTCGACCTGGTAAGGTTCCCCCTTCGGCATCTCCCCACTCTTGAAGTACGGCGCCAACACCGACCCGTAGGGGTCCACTCCGACGATTCGCACCGCGGGATTCTGCTCCTTCAGGAAGCGCGCCGCTCCCGTGATCGTCCCGCCGGTACCCGCCCCCGCCAGGAAGTGGGTGATCCGCCCCTCCGTCTGTTCCCACAGCTCCGGGCCGGTGGTGCGGTAGTGCGCTTCCGGGTTCGCCGGATTGTAGAACTGATCCGCGAGGACGGCGCCCGGAGTCTCGGCCGCGAGTCGCTTGGCCTTCTGGAGGTAGTGATCCGGATGATCCGGCTCTACGGCCGTGGGGGTGATCACGACCTCGGCGCCGAAGGCCCTGAGGAGCTTCACCTTCTCCTGGCTCATCTTGTCGGGCATCGTGAAGATGCAGTGATACCCGCGGGCGACTGCCGCCATCGCGAGGGCCAGCCCCGTGTTGCCCGAGGTGGCCTCGACGATCGTCCCTCCCGGAGCGAGGCCCTTCGTCTGCTCCGCATCCTCGACGATCGCACGGCCGATCCGATCCTTGACCGAGCCTCCGGGATTCATGAACTCGCACTTGCCGTACACCGGAGTGCGAATTCCCTGGGTGACCCGCTTGAGACGCACCAGGGGAGTCCATCCCACCAGCTCGAGCACGTCCTCGTAGGGCTTTCGGTTTCGCTCGCTCATGCAGTGCTCTCTTGGTGGATTCGACGTGCTCGACCGCTTCCGGGTCGATCGACGCGCTCGAGCTCGGCAGGGCCACTCCGCATCAGGGTCGCCTGGAGAACTCGATCGGAATGCTCGCCCACATGCTCACCCGGTTCCCGCCCTGCCGCCCCGGCTCGAAGCGAAGATCCCGCGCCCCTGCCACAGCGGCGGCGTCGAGACCCTCGTGGCCGGAGGACTCGACGACCTCCACGGAGTCGACCGTTCCGGCATCGGTGACCCGAACACGGAGCACGGTCACCCCTTCCGCCCCCTCGTCCCAGAGGTCGAGCGGGTACGCGATCGGCTCGGAGTCGTAGAGAGGTACCGGCTGGTCGAGGTCCGCATCTCCCCCGCAGCCCCACGACATGAGGGCCACCGCGAGCACCAGGCCCCATGCGTTTGCACGCTTCATCTCGATACACCATCGTCTGGACGTTCATCACGCCGGCGCAGCTCATCCGCCAACCGGCTCAGGAAGTTGAGGGCCTCGAGCGGCGTCATCACGTCCGGGTCGATCCCCTTCAGCCGCGACACCACCGGGTCCTCCCTCTGGAAGAGCGAGAATTGATCGACATCCCGGGCCGACTCCCCCCTCCGCCGGCCGCTCCGACCCAGCCCCTCGCCCCCGCCCGAGTGGCTCCCCTCCAGCTCGAAGAGGATATCGAAGGCGCGGGCGATGATGGGGGCCGGAAGTCCGGCCAGACGCGCGACCTGGATCCCGTAGGAACGATCGGCCCCGCCCTCTTCCAGGCGCCGCAGGAAGACGATATCGTCGCCCGCCTCACGCACCGCAACGTTCATATTCTTCACGCCCCCGAGAAGGTCCCCGAGTTGCGTGAGCTCGTGGTAGTGGGTCGCGAAGATCGTCTTCGAGCCCACCACGTCGTGGAGGTGCTCGGTCACCGCCCAGGCGATAGATACGCCGTCGTAGGTGGACGTACCCCGTCCGATCTCGTCGAGGAGGACGAGACTCTTCTCGGTCGCCCCGTGGATGATCGCCGCGGATTCGTGCATCTCGACCATGAAGGTGGACTGCCCCCGGGCCAGGTTGTCGGAGGCTCCGACGCGCGTGAAGATCCGGTCGCACAGGGGCAATCTCGCCGAATCGGCAGGCACGAAGGCCCCCATCTGGGCCAGGAGCTGCAGGAGCCCCACCTGACGCAGGATCGTGCTCTTCCCCGCCATGTTGGGGCCGGTGAGGATCACCACCCTGCCGTCCTCGTCCAGCGACAGGTCGTTGGGAATGAACTCCTCCCGGGGCATCATGCGCTCCACCACCGGATGTCGGCCGGCCCGGATCTCCAGGTCGAAGCCTGTGTGGAGCTCCGGCCGCACATAGCCTCGCCGCACCGCGATCTCCGCCAGGGTGGCGAGAACGTCGAGGCGCGCGATCCGGCCCCCGACCTCCCGCAGGCGAGGCACCTCCCGGGCCACCTCCTCCCGCACTTCACGATAGAGTCGGGTCTCGAGCTCGATGATCTTCTCCTCGGCTCCGGTGACCTTCTCCTCCCACTCCTTGAGCTCCGGGGTGAAGTACCGCTCGGCGTTGGCCAGGGTCTGCTTGCGGACGTAGTCGTCCGGAACGCGGTCCAGGTTCGCCTTGGTGACTTCCAGGTAGTACCCGAAGACCCGGTTGAATCCGACCTTCAGGGACCCGATCCCGGTCCGTTCTCGCTCCCGGGTCTGGAGGGAGGCGATGAACTCACGGGCACCGTCCCGCACATTCCGCAGCTCGTCGAGCTCCTCGGAGAATCCCGTCCGCACGACCCCACCCTCCTGCAGGGTGGGAGGCGCCTCGTCCGCGAGCGCCGCACCGATCAAGTCGCTCACCTCCGGGAGCAGGTCCAGCTCGACGGTGACCTCCCTGAGCTGGGAGGATTCCGACTCGATAGCGGCGTCGCGCAGCTCGGGAAGGATGTCGAGCGAACGGCCGAGGGCGAGGAGCTCGCGGGGATTCGCGCGTCCGGTTCCGAGCTTGCCCGCGAGCCTCTCGAGGTCGTGGATTCCGTCCAGCCGTTCGCGCAGTTGGCGGCGCAGGTGGGGCGTGCGCACGAGCTCGTCCACCGCCTCCTGTCGGCCCCAGATCGCGGACGCGCTGACCAGGGGGCGAAGAATCCACTGTCGCAGGAGCCGGGCCCCCATCGCGGTGACGGTCTCGTCGAGGACTGCTACGAGCGTGCCGCCTTCCTCGTCGGGCCGGAGCGCCTCGACGAGCTCGAGATTTCGACGCGTCATCTCGTCCAGGACCATCTCGTCGCCCGGTCGACGAATCCTCGGAACTCCGAGGTGCTCGGCACCCGCCGGCTGCAGCTCCCGAAGGTACTGGATGAGTGCGCCGGTGGCCCGGACGATCGACCCGTCGGACGGCTGGAACCCCAGTCCGTCCAGGGAGAGAACCCCGTATCGGGCCGTGAGCTCGTCCCGGCAGACCTCCTCGTCGAAGATCCAGTCGTCCCGGTACGTCAGCGTCGCCGATGCGAGCCGGTGGTCCCCACCGAAGGCCTCCGGGGGATCGGTCTCCATCGACCGCGGGAGAAGAAGCTCGGCGGGATCGAGCCGCCCGAGCTCGGCGGCGAGCTCCGATTCCGGCAGCACCAATGCCACGATCTCCCCCGTGGAGAGATCGCCTGCGGCGAGACCGAGCTCACCGTCCCCCCACGGGGCGAGGGCGACGAGAAAGTTGTTCCGCTCCGCCCGGAGGAGATTGTCGTGGAGGACCGTGCCGGGAGTGACGGTCTCGACCACCTCCCGTCTTACGATACCTTTCGCCTCCGAGGCGTCCTCCACCTGATCGCAGATTGCGGCGCGATATCCCGCCGCCACCACGCGACCGAGGTATTCGTCGAGGGCCTTCGCCGGCACACCCGCCATCGGCACGTCGGCGGCCGCGCCGTTGTTCCTCATGGTGAGCGTGAGGCCGAGCAGCCGCGCGCCCTCCTTGGCATCCTCGTGGAAGAGCTCGAAGAAGTCTCCTACCCGGAAGAAGACCAGGGCGTCGGGATGACGACGCTTCGCGTCCCTCCACTGGCGCATGAGCGGGGTGTCAGCGGCCTGCGACATGGCGTGGAGCGGGATCCCGGAGTGAACGTACGGACGAGCGGGCGACGCCTGCGCGAAAAGGATATCGAGGGCCCCCGCCGCGATCAACCGACCGGGTCGCGCAGAGCCCGGTCCGGGTCAGTCGCCTCCCGCCTGGATCTCGCGAGCGACCTCCTCCACGTCCCGCAAGACGCGCAGGAGGTTCCCTCCCCAGATCATGCGGATCTCCTCCTCGCTGTACCCCCTGCGGACCAGCTCGAGCGTCACGTTGAAGGTCTCCGAGCTGTCCATCCATCCTTCGACGCCGCCTCCACCGTCGAAGTCCGACGAGATTCCGACGTGGTCGACTCCGATGAGGTCGACCGCGTACTCCACGTGATCGATGTAGTCCTCGAGGCTCGCGGGAGGGAACCGCTCGTCGATCTCCTCCATTCCGGCCTCGTACTCGGCCCGGTTCTCCGGCGAGAGCGCCTCGACGTCGGATCCGGCCGTGACCCCGAAGCGGTCCCTCAGGGCGTCGATCGCCTCCCCGCGCTCGGGTGGCTGGACTTTGACGAATGCGCCGAGCGCCGTCGTCTGGGCCACCCCCCCGTTGTCGCGGATGGCGCGCAGCTGCTCGTCGTCCAGGTTGCGCGGGTGGTCCGCGAGGGCTCGCACGGAGGAGTGCGAGGCGATGATGGGGGCCCGGGAACGCTCGACGGTCTGAAGCATGGTTTCCCGGTGGGCGTGGGAGACGTCCACCATGATACCGAGTCGATTCAGCTCGTCGATCGCCTGCTCGCCGAGGGGCGACAGCCCGCCCCATTCGGGCCCGTCGTCCCCGAACTGAGGACGCTCGGTGGCGGCGTCGCCGAACTGGCTGTGTCCGTTGTGGGTCAGCGAGGCGTAGCGGGCACCCAGCTCGTACCAATCGCCGATGATCGAGAGATCCTCTCCGATGGGATAGAGGTTCTCGACCCCGATCAATGCGACCAGCTTCCCCTCCCCGTGGATCCGCTCCACGTCGTCGGCCGTGTAGGCGAGATCGATCTCGTCCGGGTAGAGCTGGTAGGCCATGCGACGGATGCCGTCGAACTTCTGCATCGCCCTCCCGTACGCCCGCTCATACCCCTCCGGAGTCCGCTCCTCCTGAGCGTGGTAAACGATGAAAAAGGCAGCGTCGAGCCCGCCCTCCCTCATCTTCGGAAGGTCGTTCTGAAAGCGCCCGCGCTCGCCCGGATTGACCTCCTCGGTAGCGAAGTTGAAGGGGATGTCCACGTGGGTGTCGATCGTGATGATCCGATCGTGGATCTCCCGCGCTTGCTCGACGAGCTCGACGTCGCCCTCCGCCACCGCCTCCGGCGCCGCGTCCAGCGCCTGCTCGGGCAGATCCTCTGGGCCTGACTCGCCGCAGCCGGCGAGCGTCCATCCGGCGACCAGCGCCGCCATCCACGTCCATCTACGCATGCCCTACCTCCAGCGAGAGTGCGGGGGGGAACACTGAACGATACGGCCGGACACGCGTTTCCGGCAAACCTCCATGCACAGGCGCCGCGCCGAAGGCCGGATCACCCCGCCACCGCCTCGCTCCCTGCGGCGCGCTCGAGAAGCCAGCTCTCGACGAGATGCTGATCGGGGAGCGCACTCGACTTGAGGTGCCGGTCCAGGAGGAGAAGTCCCTCCAGGGCATCCTCGAGCGCCCTGGGGTCCCAGCCTCGAGCCTGTTTCGCGAGCTTTCCGGCGACCCAGCCCTGCCTCCCAGGAAGTGAGGCCCGGAGCGCATCCGCTCCCCCGTCCAGGGCAACCCCGAGGCGGAGCAGGTGGGTGGCGAGCCCGATGGTGAGCCCGACCCCGGTCTCGCCGTGGGCAAACAGAACCGGAAGGCCCGAAAGGGCCTCGTCGAACCGCCTTTCACCCACCAGGTCGAACCAGTGCCAGCGATCCTGCCGCGGGATGCGGGTGCCGGCTGCCCTCACCGCGTCCAGGGTGATCGGCTCTCCCTCGTCCACCAACGTGTCCAGCTTCTCCAGCTCCCTCATCAGGAGCGAGACCTCCCCGCCGATCGCCTGCGCCAACCCGCGAGCGGCAGATTCCTCCAACTCCCGTCCCAGCCTGTCCCGAGCCGAATCGACGAGCCAAGCCGGAAGGTCGTTCGGGCCCGGTACGTTGAAGGCGAGGGAGCGGGCTGACCTTTCCAGCGTCGTGTAGAACTTGGCCTTGCTGCCCTGGGGCTTGGTGCAGAGCAGGATCAGGACGAGTCCGGGCGGGGGAGCACCGGCCGCGCCGAGGACCAGGTCCCGCGCTCGAGGTGAGGCGGCGAGGGCCTGTGTCTCCCGAATCCTCACCACCCGCCATTCCGCCATCATCGGGGGGGTCCCGAGCGTGGAGGCGAGAGTCTCCGGGTCGAGCTCGGAGCCGCGCAGAGGATCGTAGTTGAAGTCGCGAGTATCCGGCGCCAGGTGAATCCGGGCCAATTCTTCGGCGGCCGCCTCCTTGGCGTACTCGTCCTCCCCGTGCAGGTAGAAGACGCCGCCGGGCCGATCGGCGAGCTCAGCTTTCAGCGCGCTGGGGATCATCCCCAACTCACTGCAGGCCCGTGCGCACCAGCCCGGGTTCCCGGTGTCGTTGGAAGAGCGGCGAATGCCGATAGAGGAGCGCGTTGGACTGCCTCCAGAGGTCGGAATCCTCGAAAGGCGAGACCGGGTCGGGTTCGAGGCGGGAGGCGGCGGTCGAAGTCGGCACCGGCTCAGGCGGGTTCTCCACCACGATCCGCGGCATCTCGACCACCGGTTCCGTGTCGAGGAGGACCGGCATCCAGAGCACCGCGAACAGGATCGCTCCTGCCGCCACTGCGGCCATCCCTACCGAGCTGCCGAGCGGAGCCCTGCGACGGCGGCGCCTCTCGTCCGCCTGGTAGATGGAGTGCTGCAGCCGTGCGCGGAAATCGTCGCGCGGAGCGGGAGCGGGCAGCTCGCGCAGGAACTCGACCCCGCGCCTGACCACGTCCTCGTAGCGGCGGCAGGAGGCGCACGATGCCCGGTGTTCCTCGAAGGCCTTGCGGTCCTCACACGATGGATCCCCATCGTAGAACTCAGAGAACCGAGCCAGGAAGTCCGAGCACTTCATTGAATCCTAATCCTCCGGGAAACCTGTGCGACAACTCGTGGAGAGCCGAGGCTGCAAGGAAGGAGGCACGGTTTCAGAACCCACGCTCCATGCCATTCATACGTTGATGGGCGCACCTGGGTTCCTCATCCTCCTGGCGGAACCGGGCCGCCCAGCGACTGTGCCGCTGCGCGGTCGTTTCACCGCCCGGCGCTCCCGGCGTCCAACCTCCGTCTGATATCGTCGTGTTGTACAGGCCGGCGCGAAGGGGGGTTCCAACGGGAAGTTCCGCACTCCCAGCATCAATGACCCCATAAACGCCCGATCCCCCGCCGGAAAGACTCCGGCGGGGGATCGGGTTGCCATCTCGTGGCCACCGGACGGGTGGCCGGCGGCGGTCAGTCGATCATCGGCGCGACGATGCGGGCGAAGTTGTTGCGCGCGCGATTGAGGCGACTCTTCACCGTCCCCAGGTTCGTGTCCGTGATCTCCGCGATGTCCTCGTAGGTCCGCCCCTCCAGCTCCCGGAGCACGAAGACGATCCGGTGATGCTCGGGCAGCTCCTGTACCGCCTTCTCGACCACGTCCCGCACGTGGCGCTTCCGGTACAGGTCGTCCGGCTTCATCGACTCGTCCTCCCACTCCAACGGCCGGTGGTCGGCGTCCCAGTTCTTCTTTATGGTCTGGAAGAGAACGAGCGGGTTGCGGGAACGGTTCCTGAGCTCGTTCTTCGCCAGATTGCTCGCGATCGTGTAGATCCAGGTCGAGAACTTCTTCGTCTGGTCGAAGCGGTGGAGGTGTCGGTAGACCCGAACGAAGGTCTCCTGCACCAGATCCTGGGCCCGCTCGCGGTCGCCGACGGTCCGGTAGACGAAGTTGACGAGCCGACCGTCGTAGCGATCGACCAGCTCACCGAAGGCCCGCTCTTCGCCATCGAGGAATCGCTGCACCACCTCGCTGTCCGAGAGGGTGCCCAGCTCCTCGCGGGTCTTCTTCGCGGGGCCCTGGATGCGGGCGTCGTCCGAGCGTTTCGCTGTATCGGCAAACATGGCTCATCACCTCGGTCGGTGCGGGTTTTCGCCCCATTCTTCGGGGAAGTGGCCCGGATCGGGCCTCTCGCCCAATGAATGTTGCACGATCCATGCCGATGGCAGGAGGGGCCAAACGACTGGGGTTTCGGAGGTTCGCTCCTCCGGTCGAGCGGGGATGTGTCCCCTTCCGGTGACACCCGGAGAGGACACTTTCGGGCCCCACCGTCCGAAGCTCGCAGACCATCCCGAATCGGACGGATCACCGCGCCGGGGCCGTACGATCCTCCTCCCAGGCACTCTCGCGGAAGGCGGCGGCGTAGAGAAGGCCCGCCACCGTCTTGGCGTCCACGATCTCGCCCCGCCGCACCCCCTCGATCGCACGCGAGAGGGGCAGCCGGAAAACGGTGAGGTATTCGTCCCGGTCCCGGTCGAGCGTTCCCTCCTCGAGACCGGCTCCGGCGAAGAGGTGGATCACTTCGTCCGTGAAGCCCGGGGTCGTGAAGATCCGCCCGAGGTACCGGAGCTCGCTCGCGTGGAACCCGGTCTCCTCCTCCAGCTCCCGGCGCGCGCACCTCTCCCAGGGCTCGTCCACGGAATCGGGCATCCCCGCCGGGATCTCGTACAGGGGCCCTCCGGCAGCGTAGCGGTATTGGTACAGGAGCAGCACTCGCGGATCCGAGGCGGTCGGAGGGTCCAGGAAGGGCACGACGGCCGAGGCGCCGGGATGTCGAACGAGCTCCAACGACCCCGACCCGCCTCCCGGGAAGCGAACCGTGTCGAGGCTCAAGCGGACGATCCGCCCGTCATAGATCTCGCGGCGGTCGACGAGTCCGGTGTCCTCGAGCGAGCCGAGTGAGCCCCCGGGATCGCGGGGCAGTCGCCCCATCTCCTCCTCCCGCTCCCTCGAATCGGTCATGGGTCCCTGACCTTCAGCTCGCCAAGCCCGGCTTGCTCCAGCTCACCGGCGACCCGCTCGGCATCTCCGACGACCAGCATGACCGCCCGATCAGGACGGAGGTGGGCCGCCGCGGCCTCCCCCGCCGCCTCCGCGTCCACCCCCCGGATCCGGTCGCGGTACGTGTGATGGTGGTCGTCGGGCAGGTCGAAGACCAGGAGCTCGGCAAGACGCGCCGCGAGCTGGGCCGTGGTCTCCATCCGGAGGGGGAAGACTCCCGCAAGGTAGTCGCGGGCCTGGGTCACCTCCTCCTCGGAGGGGCCGGATTGGACGAACCGGTCGAAGACCTCCATCGTCTCGGCCAAGGCCTCGGCGGTCACCCCCGTGTCGACCGACGTTCCGATCGTGAACGTTCCGCCGTCTCGGCGCAAAGACAGGCGGGACCTCACTCCGTAGGTGAAGCCTCGTTCCTCCCTGAGGCGGAGATTGAGGCGGCTCGTGAAGGCTCCCCCGAGGATGCTGTTCGCCACCCGGAGGGCGTCCTCCTGGGAGGTCCCTCGAGGAGGTCCCAGGTGCCCGACACGGAGCTCGGACTGGACCGCCCCCGGGCGGTTCACGAGCACGAGCTTCCGTCCACCTGACTCCCGGTGCCGGGACAGATCCGCCCGATCGTTCGCCTGCTTGCCCCACTCCCCGAAATGCCGGGCCGCGAGGTCGGCGACGCGCTCCTCGGAGAGGTCCCCGACCGCCACCAGACCCCCCCGCACAGGACCGTAGCGCTCCTCCACGAAGGCCCTCACCCCCTCGGCATCGAGGGACTCCACGGATGCCGGGGTTCCGAGGAGGGGACGCCCGTACGGTTGCCCGTCGGGAACCATCTCCCTCAGGAGCTCATCGTCCGCGAGCCGTGCGGGCTCCATCCTTCGTCGGTGCAGGTCGGCCAGCCGCTGCCGGCGTATCCGTTCCACCTCGTCCTGCGGGAAGGCTGGCTCCCGCACCACTTCCGACAAGAGGGCGAGCATCTCGTCGAGCCGTTCCGCCAGGCAGGTGAACGCAACGGTGGTGGCGTCCCATCCCGTGGCGACCCGAAGATCCGAACCGAGGCGCTCGAGACCCTCGGCGAGCTCGA
This sequence comes from Gemmatimonadota bacterium, assembly GCA_007125845.1. Classification (GTDB taxonomy): domain Bacteria; phylum Gemmatimonadota; class Gemmatimonadetes; order Longimicrobiales; family Gaopeijiaceae; genus SLCK01. The sequence continues at coordinate 31,334 of SLCK01000059.1, read as the reverse complement.
CGCCGGACCTCCGAGCGGTCCCGCCCTGCAGGCCGTCTCCCGCGAATACGGCGATCCCCTCCCGACCCGCAGGCACCGGCGCCTCGCCCACGTCCAGCACGAGCGCAATCGAAACCAGCGGCACCTCCGTCCTCGCCATCGAACGCACGGCGAGGCCGTTGCCCAGGCGGTCGGAGCGGACCGGCGGGAGGTGGAAGGGTCGGATCGCGCTGGGCGAGGGCGGCGATCCGCGACCGGAAGGGATCGGCTGTCCCGTAGACATCAGGAAGCCTCGCTCGGGATGTAGGTGAGAAGGGCACGGTTGTCGGGGGCCAGCAGGTTTTCGGCGAACGCCCGAATCCTCCCGGATGTGACGCCCCGGAGGCGATCCAGCTCGCCATTCAAGCGACCTGCGTCTCCGAAGTGCGTTTGGTACATCGAGAGGAGGTCCGCGCGCGACGAGAGCTGTTCCACCTGGCGGAGGAGACCGGTCTCCGCAAGGGCCAGCGCGCGCTCGACTTCCTCGTCCCGGACATCCGAGAGCGCCTCCAACTCCCGTTCGAACGCGTGCTCGAGCTCGTCCGGGTCGGATTCGGGAAACCCGGTCACCCAGCCCACCATGAGCGACCGTCCCGTGGTCAGGGGGAAGGCGAACGCCAGGACGTCGTTCGCGAGGCGCTCTCCACGGACGAGGCGACGGTAGAGCCTGGATCCCCGACCTTCCGCGAGCACCGAGGAGGCGACGTCCGCGACCGGGAAGTCGGGATCGGTAAGGGACGGAATGCGGACCGCGAGGTATGTGCGAGGGAGGGGCACCTCGGCTTCGACCCGCTCACGCACCGGCTCGCCGATCCGCTCCGGAAGGTCGGCCCTACCCGGAAGGGGAGGCAGATCGGGACCGGGGTCGATTCCTCCGAAGTAATGCTCGACGCGGGCGAGCGCAGCCTCGGGCTCGAAGTCGCCGGCCAGGGTGAGAACTGCGTTATTGGGCCGGTAGTAGGTCAGGAAGAACTCCTCGACGGCTTCGAGCGTGGCACTTCCGATGTCCTCCATCGATCCGATCACGGTGTGATGGTAGGGATGATCGGGAGGATACACCATCGCCTGGATCCGCTCGTCCCAGTCGCCGTACGGCTGATTGTCGTAGCGCTGGCGCCGCTCGTTGCGGACCACGTCGATCTGGTTGTCGAGCTTCTCCTGGGTCATCGCCGGAAGGAGCCAACCCATGCGGTCGGACTCCAGCCAGAGCGCCAGGTCGAGCTGGTGGGACGGAACCGTCTCGAAGTAGTTCGTTCGGTCGAACCAGGTGGTGGCATTCAAGGAACCGCCCGCACGCTCCACCAACTCGAAGTGGCCACCCTTTTCCACATTGGCCGATCCCTGGAACATCATGTGCTCGAAGAGGTGCGCGAAGCCGGTCCGGCCGGGCGGCTCGTTCCGGGAGCCCACGGCGTACCAGAGGTTCACCGCCACCACCGGAACGGACCGGTCCGGAGCCAGCACTACGGTCAGTCCGTTCGCCAGCACGTGCGTCTGGAAGGCTATGGAGAGCAAGGTGCCTCGTCGGTTCGGGTTGCCAGGGTCGTATGGAGGGCGAAGAGGTCGACGAGTGCTCTCCGCGCATCGAACGTCGCTGTCCTCAAGGGCGGGTCGTCAATCGCTCCCGGAGCGCCGAAGGTCCCATCGAGCCGTGCAGGAGCTTCAAGCAGGCGTCCGGGCCCTCCTCGATCCGTGCCTCGATTTCGAGGAGGAGCACCCGATCCGGCTCGTCTCCTCGGATCCGCGCCCGCTCGAGCATCTCGAAAGCGCGATCCTCTGCACCCTCCATGCAGAGCGCAAGCGCCGCCAGAAGCTGCGCCTCCACATCATGGGGTCGAAGGCGCGCCCCTTCCTCGAGCATCCGCGCCGCCTCCTCCCGGTCGTCGATCTCCAACTGGACCAGGCCAAGGAGAATCGCCGCCCACCCCTCTCCCGGGTCGAGCTCGATGGCCCGCGTGAGCGAAACGGCCGCTCCCGGGAGGTCGTTCGCGAAACACCGAGCCACCCCCCTTTCCAGGTGGACCACCGCCTCCTCCGGCGCGAGCGCAACCGCCGCATCCAACTCCTCCAGCGCCTCATCGGCCATCCCCTCCCGCGCCAGATACGCCCCGTACCTCCAGCGGGCCTGGGCAGACTCCGGAGCCGTCATGGCCGCCGTTCTGAGCGCCGCCTCGGCCGCGGGATCGTCGAAGGCCGCGAGCGCGGTGCCGGCGGTGGCGAGGAGCACCGGGTCCGTCGGCTCCTGCGCGAGCGCCCGCTTGAAGCGCTCGTAGGCGATCCCGTCCAGACCCAGCTCCCGTTCCGCGACACCCAGCCAGCAGAGAACGTAGGGATCGTCCGGCGTGCTTTCCAGCGCTTCGCGCAGGATCTGCGCCACCTCGTCCCATTCCCCGTCCTCCGCGCGCACGAGCGCCTTCTGGAGCGTCTCCTCGACCTCGTCGGAGGGCGCCTGGAAGGACCGCTCGCCCCCGTTGTGCTCGCCCAGCGGGTTCATGCCCCGAACTTGGCGAGTCGACCCGCGTGCGCCAGCGCGAGGCTCATCAGGTCGCACCCCCTCACGACACCCAGCTCTCCCGTCCTGCAGACGTCCTCGCGAAAGGCCTCTCCCGTGGGTCGGGTCCGATCCGAGTGGATGAGGAGGGGCACGTGATGCCATGAGTGTGCCCGCATCCGCGCGGGAGTCGAATGATCCCCGGTCACGACGAGAGCCGAAGGCCGCAGAGCGGCGAGGCGAGGGATCAGCCGATCAATCTCCTCCAACGACTGCACCTTGCCCGCGAAGTCCCCGTCCTCGCCGAGCGCGTCCGGAGCCTTGAAGTGAAGGAAGTGGAAATCGTAGGACCCGAATCGCTCCTCGAGGGCTGCGACGGCCTCCTCGTCCGACTCCGGTGTGGCGTCGGCATCCATCCCGACCAGACGCGACACCCCCCGATACATCGGATAGCGCGCCACGGCCACCCCTGAGAGCCGGAAGCGCGCCTCGAGCGAGGGGAAGGTCTCGTACCGTGCGAACCCCCGGGCCAGGACGCCGTTGATCCGGCCCTCGTCGGCGAGGACTTCACGCAGACGGACATCGAACCGGGAGAAGAGCTCGGCGGTAGTGGCGGATCCCGGCTCCAGAGCTTCCGCCGGATGGGGAGCGACCCCCACCTCCTGCGGGTCGGTGTCCGAGACCGCGGCCTCCAGCCCCTCCCCTCGCAGGACCATCACCACTCGATGATCCTTCTCGTGCACGAGAAAGAGCTCGACTCCCTCCCCAAGCCCCTCCCCGGCAGGCAACGCGGCTCGCACCTTCTCGACCACCCTTCGGCCCTCCTCGTCCGAGGGTCGGCCGGCCCTGCGATCCACCACCCGCCCCGCCTCGTCCAGGGTGGCGAGGTTGAGGCGAACCGCCACATCCCCCAGGCGGAGCTCGAAGCCCACCCCGAGGGCGCTCAACACCCCACGGCCGATGACGTGTTCAACGGGGTCGTAGCCGAAGAGCGCCAGGTGCCCGGGACCGCTGCCGGCCGTGACCCCGGGAGCCACGGGGAGGAGCATTCCCAGCGAGCTCCGGCTCGCCAGAGCGTCCAGGTTGGGTGTCCGGGCCGACTCCAGCTCGGTGAGTCCCGACTCGGGGTCGGGAAGGCCACCGACCCCGTCGAGGACCACGAGCACAATGGTTCCTGAGGCGTCCGGGAGCGCTAGATCGTCGGGGATTCGGACTGGTCGCATGATCCTGTCGGGGGGCTGGGGAGCACGGCGTCGGGACGTCGCAATATACGCCCACCTCTCAAGGGCGAGAACCGGGAGCCGTCTTGCCGGGTGTGGCGGGTCCATCTACGATCCCGCCGCAGATTCGCCCTTCTAAGCGACCCCGATCTCCCATCCGGAGCGACCCATGATCCAGGAACCTTCCGAGCCCGGAACCCTTGTGTCCGGGGAGCTCGTTCAGGGCCTCGAGTTCCCCGAGATCGCCGCCCTCGTGCACTCGATCCTCAACTTCACCCTCTTTCCCATCGGAGACCAGAACGTCACCGTCGTCACGGTGCTGGTGGTCGGGTTGATGGTGGTCGTCACGTGGTGGGTGTCGCACCTCATGCAGCGCTGGGTAGAGAGGGGGTTCGAGGCCCGCGGAGTGACCGATGAGGGCACGACCGCGGTCACGAAGCGCCTGCTCCACTACGCGATCATGGCGATCGGCCTCTCGATCGCCATACAGCAGGTCGGCATCAACCTGAGCGCGCTCTTTGCGGCGGGAGCGATCTTCGCGATCGGTCTCGGTTTCGCGATGCAGAACATCGCCCAGAACTTCGTCGGAGGATTGATTCTCCTCGTGGAACGGGGGATCAAGCCCGGGGACATCCTCGAAGTGGAGGGCCGGGTCGTCCGCGTCATCAAGATGGGGATCCGGACCACCGTTGCCCGGACGAAGGACGAGGAATCGATCATCATCCCGAACGCCACCCTCGTTCAATCCACCGTGAAGAACTATACCCTGGGCGACCCGCACTTCCGGATTCGGGTGGACGTCGGCGTCACGTACGACTCCGACATGCGGGAGGTTCGCACCGTCCTCGAGGATACCGCCCACAAGGTCGAGATCCGGCTCGCCAACCGCGATCCCGTCGTTCTCCTCACCGACTTCGGGAACTCCTCCGTGGACTGGCAAGTCTCGATCTGGTGCGACGACGCCTGGTCCGCTCGCAGGATCGGCTCGACTCTGCGGGAGAGCTTGTGGTGGGCCCTGAAGGACGCGGGAATCGTCATCGCCTTCCCGCAACTGGACGTTCACTTCGACCCGCCCGTTCAGGAGGCCATCACCCAGCTCCCGCGGCCGGCCTGAATCGACCAACACCGGCCTTGCGGGGCGGCGTCAGGATTCGGGCGCGGAGCCCCGGGATTCGACGGAGCCAAGCGAAGGAAACTCGACGACCCCTTCGAGGGGCACGTCGACCAGGGGAGAGGGCGCGCCGTCATCGGCCACCGTTCTACCCTCGAGCGATTCTTCGACCATGGCGTCTAGCCGCTGCACCGCACCCGTTTCCACGAGCCGCAGAAACGCCTCCACGACTTGGGGATCGAAGTGGTTGTCGCTCCCCGCCTCGATGATGCCGACCGCCTCCTCGAACTCGAAGGCCCGCTTGTACGGCCGCTCATGCGTCAGCGAGTCGAAGACGTCGGCCACGGCGACGATCCTGCCCACGAGTGGGATGTCCTCTCCCGCTCGACCGCGGGCATAACCCTGGCCGTCCCACCTCTCGTGGTGAGCCCACGCGACCTCCTGGGCCATCCGCAGGAGGGGAAATCGACTTCCCGAGAGAATTCGCGCCCCGATTTCGGTGTGGTTCTTCATCAACTCGAATTCCTGCGCATTGAGGGGCGCCGGCTTCATGAGGATGGCATCGGGCACGCCGATCTTCCCGACGTCGTGAAGGGTGGCCGCGCGCCGCAGCAGGCGCACATCCTCCTCGGGAACCCCCAGCTCCTCGGCGATCAAGGCCGCGAGAAGCCCGACCCTCTCCGCATGATGCCCCGTGATGTCGTCCCGGTACTCCGCGGCGAGCGCCAGGCGGTGGAGGATTTCGACCTGCGCCTGTGCGAGATCACGCGTCCTCTCTCTCACGCGGTCCTCGAGGCTCTCGTTCTGGTGCCTCAGCTCCACGTGCAGGGCGCGCGTCTCGAGCAGGTTGCGGATGCGGAGGAGGACCTCCGTGACATCGAAGGGCTTCGTGATGAAATCGCGCGCACCTGCGGACAGCGCGCGCTCCCGGGTCTCGGACGAGAGATCTCCGGTCAGGACGAGCACGGGGTGGTACGCGGCCGCCGGCACCTCTTCCTCGAGAAAGGCCAGGACCTCGAACCCGTCCAGGTGGGGCATGCGCAAGTCCAGAAGGAGCAGGTCCGGACGGAGCTCCCGGAAGAGGTCCATCACCTTCCTGGAATCCGACTCGGTGTGGACGTTCTGGTACCCGGCCCGCGCCAGAATACGCTCGAGCATGCGCAGGTTCGTGGGCTCGTCGTCGATGACGAGGATGCCGGAGTCCCTCAGTGCGCCAGGATCGACACTCATGTCCGCCCCCCCTCCCTTCGGTCCGTGCGGGGCCTGTGGCCCGCGGCACCGGACACCTGTTGACCCCGGCGCTCCGACGGTTCGGATCGCCTGGAGTGAATCGTTCCACGCCTTGTGACCTTCCTCGGATGGTAGCCGAGAGCGCGGAGGAGTCGTGGCCGGAGAACACGTCCGGCCATTCTGGACACCACGATCCGCCCCGGAGTCCCTCCCGGCGCCTCGGAGACTCCCGGCAGGCGCAGGAGGAGCCGCTCCATCCGTCGCCTGCGCAAGCTCGCCGAGACGCGCAGCCAGGTCGGCCGAACCTTTCGCGCGAGGAAGAATCCCTCGCTCCCCCATTCCTGGTAGAGGGGCATCAGGAGCCTTCCGCTCCGCACGGCCCGGATCTCCCCGTCGCGGTCCGTGGCGAGGACCTCCCCTCTCCGAATCGTCTGAAACGACTTGTACCCGGGTCGCATCCTGAATTCGGCCTCCGGTGTGATGCGGTGCCGGTACAGCACCTGGACGGCCCGGGGGAAGCCCCTTGCCTCCCCTGCCAAAGCCTCTCTGGCCCGGGAGAGCCGGGTGTCGTCCGGCTCCAGCAGGCCCGCGGTCCCGAGGAGGAGCCAGAGCGCCGCCTCGGCCCTTCCGACGGAACGCCGATCCGTGTGCGCTCCGGCCTCGAAGGCCAGGTTGACCCACCCCCAGCGATCCGTGTAGTCGACCAGGGTGCCGTCCAGATGCTGATCGAGACCGAGAACGATCGGCACGGGAAGGGCCCGGGCGAAGGCTCGATTCGCCAGGGTATCCGCGAAGATGGCGAAAGGGGGCCCCCCTCCGGACGTGGTGTGGAGATCGACGGTGTAGACGGGACCTGTCGATTCCTCTCTCAGCTCGTGGAGGAGCGCTTCGAGCTCCCTCCGCTCGCGAGCTTCGAGCCCGTCCTGCCCTTCCTCTCCCGTCCAGATCCGGTTGAGATCCCGATCCACGAAGCGGACCCCCGCCTCGAGCGCCGGAAGGTTTCCGGCGAGCGCGACGAAGCGGCCACGGCGCAAGCCCAAGCCCGGACTGGCGAGGCCCTCGAGGACCGATTCCAGGGCGCGCACGCCCGCGGGCTCGTTCCCGTGAAGACCCGCGATACCCACCACAGTGGGACCATGCGAAACCGCCTCATGGGATCCGAGGACTCTCTGCATCACTTTCGGCGAAGCTTCTCCTCCAGCAATTCGTGGGCGATTCGCGCGAACACGCGCTCGGTCACGAGTCCGACGAGCTTTCCGTCCTTCACCACGGGCAGGCAACCCACCGCCCGCTCCCTCATCAGATTGAGCGCGTGCAGCGTAGGGGTCTCCGGCGCAACCGTCAACGGATCGGTGCGCATGATGTCCTTGATCGAAGGGACCCCGGCTGAGCCGGCATCGTTCCGCTCCCCGAGGTAACGAAGGAATGCCCGGTACGAGACGAGGCCCACGAGCCGGTGATCGTGATCCTCGACCGGAATGTGTCGGATCCGTTCCCGGTCCATGACGAAGGCGGCGAGATCCACGGCCTCATCCTCGTTGATGGTGACCGGATCCGTCTCCATATACTGCTCGACCCTGGCGTAGGCCTCCGTCCAACCCCCGGCGTCCTCCAGGCGTGCCGGCTCCCAGCGATGGACCGGTCGGTCGGGCTGGCGCTGGTTGTCGATCATGGCGCCGGTCAGGGCCGCGAGTTGCTCGGACCGAGTGGCACGCCCTTCCATCCCCGCGAGCGATCGCATCATCCACTCGGACCCGGTGCGACCCGACGAGGCCCGTCCCTCGATGACGCCCAGGTACCGATCCACCTCAGCGTCGTCCACGCCGGCTCCGAGCAGTCCCTGGCGGGCCAGAGGGAGGAGGGTGTCGAGGATGAGCGAGCGTACGGAGACCGTAGTCCCGTCAAACCAACGCAAGCCGGTGTTGAGGCCGTGCCTCGCCGCCGCCAGGAAGTTGGACTTCACGTCGGAGAAATCCATCCGCTCGGCCGGGTCACCGTAGGCCTCCGCTCCCCCGAGAACGAGCCCGATCCAGAATGCGGCGTTCGCCATCTCGTCCACAGAGCTGGGTCCCGAAGGGAGCGCGCGGCACTCGATGCGCAGGTGAGCGCGCCCTTCGCTCACTCCGTAGCAAGGGCGATTCCACCGGTAGATGGTCGAGTTGTAGAGCTGAAGGGCCTCCAGCGCCGGAGGAGTGCCGGCTTCCATCTCCTCGAACGGGTCCTTGTCGACCTTCCCTGCCATGAGGATCTTGAACCGTGCCAGGTCCTCCTGGAAGAGCTCGATGACGGACTCCTCGAGCCAGCGGTCCCCGAATCGCACCCGAGGGCTCATGTCCCTCACGTACGGAGTGGCGGCCCGGGTGTCCAGCGACTGCTGGAAAAGTGCGATGCGGGTCTCCGCCCAGAGTCGGCGACCGAAAAGCAGAGGGGAGTTGACGGCGACGGCGAGGACCGGCGCGGTCATGAGCTGGGAGACGTTGAACAGCAGCGGGAACTCGCGGGCCCCCACCTGCAGATGCACCTGACAGCTCGCATTGCACGATTCGAGCATCAGGGAATCGTGGCGAAGGATGATCTCGTCGGCTCCCTGGACCCGGAGTTGATACTCCCCGCCCCGCATCCTCCCCAGCGCTTCGTCGAGAGTGAAGTACCTGGGATTGGGCGTCATCCGCTCCCGCGTGAGGTCAGATTTCGTGAGCGTGGGAAGGATTCCGGCGAGGGCCAACTCGCCCCCCTCCGCCCGGACAGCGGCCCGGGCCCGGTCGAGGAGGCGGTCGAGCTCGGCGTGGCACCGGCTGAAGCAATCCCCTTCGAGGCGCAGCGGGGGCAGGTTCGCCTCGAGGTTGAAGAGGGCGAGCTCAGTTGTGAAGGGCTCGTCGGAGAGGCGTTCGAGGACCTGCAGCGCCAGGGGAAGAGCGCTGTATCCGGGCCCCACGAGGAAGAGCTCCTGCTCGGCCCCGAAGCGGCGGGTTCCCTCCTCGATCCACCCCTCGCGGAGCATTCGCTCGAGGGCACGCAGATCACGAAGGATCGCCTGGGTAAAGCCGCGGATCGCCTCCGGCTCCAGCTCGGACCCCTCGCGGCTCGATGCCATCGGATCAGCTCACACCCGGACCGGGAGCTACGGTCCGGGCTGCGCTGCGACCAGAGCGCGAAGCGCCGTGACGAAGGATCCCGTCTCCGCCTGGGAGTCCAGGACCGCGGCGATCGACACACCGAGCTCCCGGTTGAAGAGGTCCAGATTCGCAAGCACGACGAGCTCCTCGTCCGACACCTCCAGGGCGCCCCAGCCCGCAGAGGGGGTCTCGGAGAAGAGCTCGTGAATCCGCTCTACCTGCGGTCTCACCTGGTCGTTCGGAATGGAGATGTAGAAGGTACCCACGTGCAGCCCGTAGCGGCGCGCGATGCCGATCCAGCTTTCCCCGCTTCGCCTGCGAGCGGCCAGCGCCGCCGGTGAGATCCCCGAGGCTCGGGAAAGGCGCAGGAGGACCGGAAGCTCGTCGGGTTCCGCCACACCCTCCGAAAGGATGGCGACCTCACCCACTGCGACGGAAAAATGCTCTGCGACCAGGCGATAGTAAGCGGAGCGCTCGACCTCTGTACCGGCCCCGGCAACCTGTGCCGGAAGCGGCGCGGGGCGGAGCCCCTCCACTACGAGCAAGCACATACATCCGATCAGAGCGATCCGCATGTCCCTCCCGACCCGGAACCGTGCGAGGGCCTTCCAGGGGGTGGCACAGCACCACCCCCCGGCAAAGTAGCACCCTCCATGGGTCCTAGGCGAGCGGTTCCCTCAGGTTCCGCCAGGTTCTGCGGGAAAGGTGGCCGGCCGCGGGAAGGGCCGCGGCGAGAACGGACTCCAGAAAAAAAGAAAACGCTCCGCTCCCGTCGCTGCGGGAGCGGAGCGTTTCCTAACCTACTCGACTACGTCCGACCGACGCCTTTGTCCCTACATGTGCGCGCCGACCTCACCCTCTGCCGAGACGGTGAAGGGGATCCACATGCCGGTGGCGGCATGTCCGGTCACGTAGCAGATGAGTGCGAAATCACCGGCCTGATCGGCTACGAAGGTGATCGACTCCTCCTCGCCCGGGAGGGTCGACTCGGTCATCGATCGCGGGTTGGAGGTGACCGCTCCGTCGAAGATCGGCACCACTTCGGCAAACTGGTTGGGGTAGCTTGCCTCCAATGCGCCCACGCCGACCGAGTGCCCCATCGCGGGATCTTCGTTCGTGAGGGTGATGGTCACCTCGTATCCCACGGGAACCGTCACCTGTCCGTCGCCCCCGTAGATGCCGTTGAAGTTCCAGTAGTTGTTTGCGCTGGTCTCACCCGCGACCAGGTGGATGGACACCGTTTCGGCGTCGTGATCCACGTCCATCCACGCCGGCATGCTAAGCTCGCCGGGAGCCGCTGCCGGCTGATCGGGAGCGTCGGCCGGCGGAGGCGGAGGCTCGCCGTTCCCGCAGGCCGCCAGTCCGACCAGAATGGCCGCTGTCAAAGCGCTTGTGCGCACCATCGTCAAGTTCCTCATAGTCCTCACTCTCGAGTGCCTTTGCATTCCCTCTGGACAGCCCCGCACCTCGACAATCAACCGATACGCCATGTGAAATGCGTGGCGGAGGGCGCTTTTCGTCCTGGAGGTTCGTAACAGGTGAAGGTATCACAGAACGCAACTCGAGGGTAGACCCCCGAACGCCCCCCTCATGAAGACGAGTAGGCAGCGTTCTCCTGGATGTAGCCCTCCGTCAGGTCGCATCCGATTCCGAGACCGCGTCCGTCGCCGAGACCGAGAAAGACGTCGATCTCGACCGTGTCCTGGTCCAGAAGGTGCCTCACGCGTGCCGGGTCGAAAACGGCCCTTTCCCCACGCTCCACCACGGTCACCCCCTGCAGACGCGCCTCCACACGGCCCGGGTCGATGCGACACTCCACGCACTTGCCGATCGCCATGAGGATCCGCCCGACGTTGGGATCCCCTCCGAAGACCATGGTCTTCACAAGGGGAGAGTCGACCACCGCACGAGCCACCCGGCGCCCATCCCCGTCGTCGTGTGCGCCCTCCACCCGTACCCTGATGAGCTTCGTGGCTCCCTCTCCGTCCCTGGCCACCCACTCGGCCATCCGAAGGCAGGCGACTTCGAGCGCCGATGCGAACCTCTCGTCCTCGACCGCTCCCGCGTGTCCGTTGGCCAGGATGGCCACGGTGTCGGACGTGCTCGTGTCGGAGTCGATCGAAAGGCACTCGAAGCTGTCCAGCGAGGCGCTCCTGAGGGCGCGTCGCAGCGCATTCGCCGGCAGCTCCAGGTCGGTGAAGAGAAAGACGAGCATGGTGGCCATGTTCGGCGCAATCATCCCCGCGCCCTTTCCCACCGCGGTGAGGGTTCCACCACCGACATCGAGCGACAGCACCTTCGGCTCGGTGTCTGTCGTCATGATCCCTCTGGCCGCCGGCCACGGATCGGTGTCGAGCTCGCCGGCCAACCCCATGATGCCGCGTTCCAGCTTCTCCATGGGAAGCCGCTCACCAATCACACCAGTGGAGCTCATGAGGACGAGCTCCTCGGCGATTCCGAGATCCCGCGCGGCGAGGAGCGCCATCGTGCGCGCGTCCTCGATCCCCTGCTGCCCGGTCGCGACGTTGCTGATCCTGGAGTTCGCGATCACCGCCTGGAGCCGACCGCCGCGAATCCGCTCCCTGCCGACCACGACGGGAGCACCCGGAAAGTGATTCCGCGTGAAGAGGGCCGCCGCCGCCGCAGGAACGTCGGAGGCGAACAGGGAAAGGTCGAGCCCCTGCGACTTGATCCCGCAGTGACGGGCCGCACAGCGGAATCCCCGCGGGAGACGGGGGCGGTCATGGAAATCCACGGTTCGCCGTCAAGCGGCAGCTCGAATCGAGCTCGCCCGGCTCAAAATGACCTGGGCGGGAGCACGATCACGGCTTCCACTTCCACGAGACGGTTTCCGGGAAGATTCTCCACGAGATAGTTCGTCCTCACGGGGCGGTGGGGATTGTTCTCGGGGTTGTTGAAATGCTCCCCGTAGGCGTCCCCGAATCCCTCCTCCCCCTCGATCCGATAGACCCTGAGCTCTGCCACGTCCGCCATCGAAGCCCCCATTTCCTGGAGACGCTCCTCCATCACGGCGAGGGTGGCCGCGCCCTCGTCCTCCGGCGCGGTCCCTTCCGGTGCGACCACACCCGAGAGCCACACGAGCTCGGCGTTCGGCGCGATGTGGGCACCTCCAGCGATGAATCCGGTGCCGGTCATCCGCAGGTTCGGGTTCTGCGACTCCTGATCGAAGGTCGCGAAGACCGCCTGCGGCGCGTGGGGGACCGCCCAGACCTCCACCTCCACGTAGCGCTGGGTGGAACTGAAGCCAGGAGCCGCCCACTTCACGAACCCGGGAGCATTCCCGGCCGTCATGTCGTCCAGAGTGGCCCGCACTGGGGCCCAAGCGGCGAAGTCAACGTCCGCGCGCTCGGGCTGCGGGGTCGGAAGGACGCGGACGAAGAAGACGTCCTGCCACTGGAGACCGTGGTCGAAAAGCGTCGATGTGAGGCGGTTCATCGTGGAACGCATCTGCTCCTCCATCGACTCCACGTCCTCCAGCTGATTCACCCCAGGAAGAATGCCCGACGAAAAGAAGAGCCCCGCCCGGGTGGAGGCGATGACGGTGGGGTTCTCGGACGGCCCCGCGTGGAAGACGTTCGGGTTCAGGGTCGCCCGCACGTTCTCGAGGGTCGCGGGATGCCCGGCTCCGGCGGGATACGCCGCGGTCACATCGAGCACGATGGGCGCGTCTTCGGGGGTGGCCGAGGCTCCAACCGTGGTGCGTGCGGGAGGATCTTCACCCGGAAAGAACTCCGTCCACGCTTCGTTCCACCCCTCGAACTCCGCCCCGTCGCCGGCTCCGGGCGCCAGGCCGGCGCGGACCCGAAGGATGTCGTCTCGCCCGAGCCCGACCTCGGAAAGCCGCTGCTCGGCCTGCTGGAGAGCGTCGGCGGCCGCGGTTCGCACATCCGCACCGTCTCCGGCGATCCCCCCCACCACGACCAGGGTGGCGCCAGCAGGCGACGTGACGCCGGAAGAGTAAACGGCCCCCGGCAGCGGGTGGTGCTCCTGGGCCTCGATGGCCGCGGGGTGCAGCAGGAACCCAGCCGTGAGCGCGAGCACCCATCGCCTGGACGTCGAACACACCGCACACAGTCTTCTCGCCATCGGTCCGATTCCTCGTCTTCGGCACGCTGCGGGATCGCTGGAACCGACTCCAGCCCCGGACGGCGGCCTGATCGAAATGAACGGTGTCCGCCGCGATCCCCAGGCTCCGAGGCAGCGTGTGCGGACGAGCAGCCAAGATGTGAGCCGCCTGGCTACGCAGCAAGTGGTAACGGGGGGCGGCGGCACCCCCGACGCTCCACAGGAAGTGGCTCTGTCACCTTGACCCGCCGAGGCCGTAGCCCGTACCTTCGGGCCGTCAGAGTTTTTCCATAGCGAATGGGGCCAATCGGAAGCCGGTGTGAATCCGGCGCGGCCCCGCCACTGTGAGAGGCCCGGTCCCCCCGACCGTTCGGGGATCGGAGCAGGACCCGCTCGATACGCCACTGGGAGACGACTCCCGGGAAGGCGAGCACGGTCCGCCTCGAGCCAGGAGACCGTCCCATTCGTGCCCGACAGCAGCCCTTCGAGGGGAAGGGGGTCTGGGCGCGCGGATTCCTGGAATCCGGACAGCGGCCCACTCCCCCTTCAATGAGGGAGACGGGCCGTTCGAAGTTTCAGAACCTGCCCGGTCCACCGGACCGGTCTCGGCTCCGCTCGCAGTCCTCGTTGTGCTGCCCAACGTCCGTTCGCGGACTCACACACACCGAGGACCCTGCAATGCTACCTCCCAGACGGCCGTGCCACACAGCGCGCGCCCTGCCCTGCTTCCACCCGGAACGCTTTGCCGCATCCGCGGCGATTCTCCTTCTGACCGCCCAGCCGATTCTCGCTCAGGAGCCCGTAGACCCGCTCCTCCTTCCTGGAATCGTGGTGACGGCAACAAACGTCCCAATGGGTCGGGAGGCGCTCCCCACTCCCGCGAGCGTCCTGACCGGGGAAAGTCTCCGTGAGCAGGGGATCAGCACCGTGGCGCAGGCCCTCGAGGCGATCCCCGCTCTGGCGGTCGCCCGATCCGGCACCGAGGGGGCCCAGACGTCGATCTTCATGCGGGGCGGAGAGAGCGACTACGTGAAGGTCCTCGTGGACGGAGTACCCCTCAATGAGGCTGGGGGAGGCATGGATCTGGCCGACCTGTCGACCGACCAGGTCGAGAGAATCGAGGTCGTGCGGGGACCGGCAAGCGTGCTCTACGGCTCCGACGCGGTTTCCGGCGTCGTGCAGATTTTCACCCGGCGCGGCCGGGGTGGCCCGAGCTTCGAGGCCTCGGCGCTCGGCGGGCGCGGCCAGCAGGCTCACGATTCGGGCCAATACAGCCTGATGGACGGATCGGCCACGCTTGCGGGCTCCGCCGGCGATCTCTCCTACTCGCTGGGCGGCGCACGGTCATGGACCGAAGGCGCATACCCGTACAACAACGAGCGGACCTTCCACGCCGCAAACGCCCGGGTGGGATGGGACGGGGGAGGTGCCGTTCGCGCCGCTCTGTCGACCCGCGTCAGCAACAGCGAAGCCGGCTTTCCCACGGACGGGGCGGGGAACCTGGTGGACGAGAACGCGCTGATCGACCGTCGACGCTGGACGACCTCGGCTCAGGTGACGACCCGAATCTCTCCGCGCCTCGAGACCGAGCTCCAGCTGGGCGTCACCTCCCGCCGACAGCTCAGCCTCGACGAGCCGGACGGACCGGCCGACACCCTGGGAGTCTTTGCCTCGCGATTGGAATCGGAGCTGACCCGCGGCTCGGCCGACCTGCGGCTGAATGCGGATCTGGACCGGGCCACGCTCACCATCGGAGCTGCGCAGGAAGTCTCCCGGGGATCCACCAGCTACGAGTCGGAGAGCGAGTGGGGACCAACCTCCGCCGACGCCACCTACGACCGCTCCAACTCGGCGGCCTACTTCCAGGTCCTGGCCGAACCCCTCGCCGACCTCCACGTGACCACGGGAGGTCGGGTCGACCACAATGAGGCCTACGGTCGGTTCGACACCTACAGGGCCGGGCTCTCCTGGAGCTTCCGCCCGGACGCCCGACTCCGAGGGGCCGTCGGCCGAGCGTTCCGTGAGCCCACCTTTGCCGAGAACTTCGGGAGCGGATTCGGAGACGTGGGCAGCGAGGAGCTCCTCCCCGAAAGAACCCGGAGCTGGGAGTTCGGAGCCGAAGCCACCGTGGGAGGGATTCTCGTGGGGGCGACCTGGTTCGATCAGGTGTTCAGGAACATGATCCAGTACACAGCCGCGGGAGACGACCCCACGGACCCCAACTACGCCAATGTGGGCGCAGCCGAGTCCAAGGGCCTCGAGCTGACGGGTGAGGGGGCCTTGGGGCGGGTCGGGGTTTCCGGTTCCTACACCTACCTGCGAACCCGCGTCCTCGATCCCGGCCTGGCCACCGACGAGACGTTCGTCGAGGGGGAACCCCTCCTCCGCCGCCCGGCCCACTCCGCATCGCTCACGGCTCGCATGAGGTTGGATGGAGGCGTGCTCGGCCTCAGGGCCAATCGGGTCGGCGAGCGTGAGGATATGGATTTCGGAGCCGGCTTTCCGGCACCCCGCGTCGTCTTGCCGGCGCACACCACCGTCGACCTCTCGGGGGAGTACGAGATCCCGTCGGGGTTGGATGCCGACACGCGACTCCTGGTGCGGATCGAGAACCTCCTCGACGAGGATTTCGAGTCGATCCGGGGCTTCCCCGGGCTCGGTCGCGTCGTGCGCATCGGAGTCCGAGTGGGGCTGGGAGGTGGGTCGTGAAGAGGGTCGCACATCATGACGACAGGTACGCCTCCGACGGGCGCACGCAGAGCGGCGAGCCGACGAGCGATGGCTTCCGCCTGCGCTTCGCCGTCGTCACCGGCCTGATCCTCCTGGCGGTGGCGAGCCGACTCCTCCCCCATCCCCCCAACTTCGCCCCGATTGGCGCAATCGCCCTCTTCGGGGGAGCCACCTTCGCCAGCCGACGGGTCGTCTACGTCTGCTTCGCACTCCTCGTCTGGCTGGGGACGCGAATCCGGAAACGACGGACCTTCTTGCCGATTGCAGGCGCGACGCTGGCTGGTTCGTTGATCTTCTTCCTCGCGACGAACTTCGCGGTCTGGCTGTTCGGGTCACGGTACGCGCTCACCTGGGAGGGGTTGGTTGCGTGCTACGTGGCCGCCATTCCCTTTTTCCACAACACCCTGCTCGGAAACGCCTTCTACGGGGCCGCCCTCTTCGGAGGGATCGCGCTTCTGGAGCGACGATTCGCTCCCCTCGCGTGGACCGCGCCGGGTCGGTCCGATCACGCACACGCGCAGGCCGGCACGTAGATCCGCATGAGGATCGTCTCCCTTCTTCCAAGCGCCACCGAGATGGTCTTTGCTCTCGGACTCGAAGACCGGTTGGTGGGGGTGACGCACGAGTGCGATCACCCCGAGGCCGTTCGGCACCTGCCCAGGGTGACGCACACGCTGATCCCCACCGAGACCTCCAGCGGCCAGATCGACGGCCTGGTTCGCGAGCGGTTGGCAGAGGGTCGCGCCCTTTACACCCTCGATCTCCCGGTGCTGGAAGAGCTCGAACCGGACCTGATCCTCACCCAGGCGCTCTGCGACGTCTGTGCGGTCGACGAGAGAGAGGTACGGGAGGCAGCCTGCCACCTGCCCGGACATCCGGACGTGCTCAACCTGGAACCGCAGACCCTCGGAGAGGTGCTTACAGCGCTCCGAAAGGTGGGAAGCGCCACCGGAATCGAGGCGCGCGCCGACCGGGTCGTGCGCGCCCTCCGGGATCGAGTCGATCGGGTCACTGCCCGTTCCGAACGGGTCGAGGCGCCGCGGCGGGTCGTATTCCTGGAATGGCTCGATCCGCCCTTTTCGGGGGGTCACTGGACTCCCGAGATCATCCGGCTCGCAGGGGGCGAGGATCTCCTGGGACGAGAAGGAGGGGCGTCCCGCACCCTGACATGGGAAGAGATTGCGACGTCCCGAGCCGGCCTCGTATTCATCGCGGCCTGTGGATACTCGGTCGAACGGACCCTCGAGGATCTCCCACCCCTCGTCCGAATCCCGGCCTGGAGGGCGCTTCCCGCGGTGCGGTCGGGTGAGGTCCATGTCACCAACGGGTCGCACTACTTCAGTCGGCCCGGCCCCAGACTCGTGGACAGTCTGGAGATCCTGGCGCACACGCTGCACCCGAAGCTCCACCCGCTCCCGGATTCGCTGCCTCGTCCCCGACGCGCCTCCTTGCCACGGAGAGCAGTCGAGGCGGCGGCGGGCCGATGAACTCCGGCCGCCGGGTCCTCCTGTCATGGAGCTCCGGAAAGGACAGCGCCTGGACCCTGCATCGGCTCCGGAACGCCTCGGACGTCGAGGTGGTCGCTCTCCTCACCACCTTCAATGAAGACGCGGACCGGGTCGCGATGCACGCCGTGCCCCGGTCGCTGCTGGAGGCGCAAGCGGCGGCGGCCGGACTCCCCCTCTGGCCGGTCGACCTCCCCTGGCCCTGCTCCAATCAGGACTACGAGGAGAGGATGGCTGCGGCCCTGGAACGGGCCCGCCTGGAGAGCATCACCCACATCGCCTTCGGGGATGTGTTCCTCGAGGACGTACGGGCGTACCGGGAGCGTCTCCTCGCCGGCACGGGGATCGACCCTCTCTTTCCGATCTGGGCTTCTCCCGAGGAGACTGCGGACCTCGCTCGAGACATCCTCTCGGAGGGTTTCCGGGCGGTCCTGACCTGTGTGGACCTCGAGCGCCTGCCTGGATCCTACTCGGGTCGAGACTTCGATCTGCAGCTGCTGGAAGAGCTCCCCGCAGAGATCGATCCATGCGGTGAGCGAGGGGAGTTCCACACCTTCTGCTTCGATGGACCGATCTTTTCCGAGCCCATCTCCTTCCACCTCCACGGCACTCTTTCCCGGGACGGGTACTGCTACGCGAACCTGGGGAGGGGGGACGACGATGGTGCCGAGAATGAATGAGCGAGCCGGCTCGGGGGGGGAGAGAGCCGGGCGACCGGCGGGACCGGAGCCGGGATTGTGTCGAGCATGCCGCTTCCGGAGAGAGGTGATCACCGGGAAAGGGTCCCGATTCATCCTCTGCGAGCGCTCGAGGACGGACTCGCGGTTCCCCCGCTACCCGGAGTTGCCCGTGTTGACCTGCCGCGGATTCAGGAGGGAGAACGGGCCCTGAGGAGCCGAGTCATCCCCTCAGATTCCGGTCAAAGAACGCGAGGGTTCGCTGCCAGGCGAGCGTCGCGGCCTCCTCGTCGTAACGGGGCGTCGTGTCGTTGTGGAAGCCGTGCAGCGTGCCCGGATAGATGTGCGCCTCGTAGTCGACCCCGTGCTCCTGGAGTGCCGACTCGTAATCCGGCCACCCCGCGTTCACCCCCGGGTCGTCCTCGGCGTAGTGGATCAGAAGGGGACACTGGATGCGCCCGACGTCTTCGAGGGGCGGTTGACGTCCGTAGAAGGGAACGGCACCGGCCAGCTCTGGAAGCCGAGTGGCGAGCACGTTCGAGACGAAACCGCCGTAGCAGAATCCCGTCACCCCGATCCTTCCGAGCGCAGAATCGTCGTCGAGATACCGGTAGGCCGCGACCCAGTCCTCCATCAGCCGTTCGGAGTCCAGTGAGGAGTGGATTTCCCTGCCCCGGTCCTCTGCGGCCTCGAACGCCTCCACATCGCGCGGATCCAGATTCCGTGGGTAGCCTCCCCCGGGACTGGTTCCGTCGGGCGCGAGGGCCACGAACCCCTCCACGGCAAGCCTCCGGGCCACATCCTCGATGTACGGGTTCAAGCCCCGGTTTTCATGCACGACCAGAACCGCGGGAAGCGGTTCCTCTGCGCGGTACCATCGAGCCGGACGCACGAGGTACGCCTGAATGTCGCCGTGTCCCTCGGGAGAGGAATAGGTGATGTACCCCTGGCCGATGCGTGCGTCGTCGGACGGCACGTGCTGAGCCAGGGCGTAGTTCGGGAGAAGTTGCTTGAGGAGCGCGACCGCGCCGAGCGTGCCGGCCGCGAACCGCGCCGCGCCATCCAGGAAGTCCCGCCGCGAAATCTTCCCGTGCACATACTGATCGAACAGCCGGAGGACCTCAGGGTCGAAGTCCGAAAGCTTTCTGCGCTGCATGGCCCTTTCCTCTGGCAGTGGTATGATCGCTCAGTTTCCCCCGCGCACAACTCCAGAATCCCTTGGCCCGGACAGATTACGTCAGGGCCGAAGCCGGGGCAACCAAGTGGGATGGACGAGCTTGCTAGAGCACCAGGGTGAGCATCCCGGTCAGGATGAGCGCGCCGGCCCAGATCACGTTGAGGTTGAGCCAGGCCGTCCGCAGCAAGCGGAGCCCAACCCACTCATAGACGACCCATGCAAATAGCCCCGTCACGAGGAGGTATCCCACCGTATGGAGGCCGCTTCCCAGCAGCCCGGTGGCCCAGTCGGGGACCACGCCCGCCGCCGCCACGGCGTGATCGGCGTGTCCGCCTGAGGGGGTCGCGGGGCCCAGGGACCGGGTCGGGAAAAAGGGCAGCGCCATGAGTCCCGCGCCGTGGGCCGACGCCATCAGGAAGGACCACACCGTGAGGTCCCGGGCCCCCACTCGCATCCCACCGCGAGCGGGATGGCGATGTCGGAACAGGTGCCGGAGGCCGAGGGCGATGAGGAGACCCGCCACGATCCATTTGAGACCCCCGACAGGTACGACCCGACCGACCAGAGTCGCGGCAGCCACAGCCGAGAGGATCGCGCCAGCGTGTCCGAGGGCGAGGGGACCCAGCGCGCGCCAGACCGCCCCTCCAGAGCGTTCCTGCAAACCCAACGATACGGCAAAGAGCCATCCCATCGCCGGGTTGATGCCGTGGATCGCTCCGAGGAGCAGCAACGCCGGCCATGCGAAAGTGGGATTGTCGATCATCCGTCATTCTCCGCGGGAAGGTCCGTGGGGGCCAGCCGACGCCGACCGCCAACGCGCGGTCGGCGTCGAGTGTCGGTCTCGGCACACCCGTCAGCTGTAGCAGAACGAATCCGACGAGGCGTCCCCACCCTGGAGGCGCACCTGGTGCGGGCGCAGCCCCTCCTCGAAATCCACCAGGAAATTCGGATCGAGCGAGATCCCCCCCGGGGCGGATGCGTCGAGCTTCACCATCCATCCCCGGATGCCATCCGGGTAGAACTGGGCATCCCAGGGGCTGTAGAGGGAGTTGGTGAGATAGACCCGCTTCCCGTCACGGCTGACCTCCACCATCTGGGGTCCGCCGTTCAGGGGCCGGTCCGGCCGGCTCGGGTGTGCCGTCCTGTTCACGATCCCGCCGATCTTTACCGAACCCGAGAGCTTGGGCTCGAATGGATCGGAGACGTCGTACTGTCGGAGCTCTCCGGTGCCCCAGCACGACACGTAGAGCGTGCTGTCGTCCAGGGAGAGGTTGATGTCGGTGACCAGCGGCGGCACGGCCCCGAAGCCCTTGAGGAGCGGTGGTAGATCCTCAGCATCGGCCGGCTCCGCCGGGATCGTGATCACCTTCTTCGCCTCCCATTCAGCCGACGTCTCGTTCATGTGCCACACGAAGATCGAGGACGACAGGTCGTCCAGGTTCAGCACCACGCCGACGAATCCGTAGGCGCGCCGGGGATCGTGGGCGGGGCGGAGCTCCAGGACCATCTGCTCCTTCTCTCCCAACTCGATCCGCTGCACGTGCTTGCGGGACTTGAGATCCCAGACGTGAATCGCGTGCCCGTACTTCCCGGCGAGGAGGAGCTCCGGGTTCACTCCGTCCTTCACCATGTTCGGCGTTCCCCACTCGCTCGTGATCATCGTGTCGTGGCCGAGGTGCCACCAGAAATCGTACGAGAGGTTCTGCGGTCCCCGGTCCTTCTCCCACGCGCCCTTCACCTCGAAGGTCTCATGATCGAGCATGAAGATCCCGCCGGGACCGTCTCCATTCGGAGCCCCCAGGGCATTCAGATAGATCCCGTCCGGACCGCAGTGCACAGTGTGGGGGAAGGCGTAGCCGGTCTTCCTGGCCACCTCCTCACCCTCGATCACCTTGATCAATTTCGGAGATCGAGGATCCGGTTTCGTGTCCAGGATGTGAATTCGGGACGAGTGCGTGCCGGGCACGATGAGGTAGCGACGCTCCGTGTGTGGGTTGGGGGCGTAGCCGCACAGGTGGGAGCTACAGGCGTTCCAGCCAAAGTGGTGAAGCTCGTTCCCGCCCTGCGGGAAATCGATTCGCCCCACCAGGCGCCCGTAGTCGGGCGACTTCGAGTCGGTGTCGATCACGCCCAGGGCGTCGGTCTTCCCATTCTGCCCGGTGGTGAGGAGCGTTACGTAGGCCAGCGTCTCGGGCGTGGCCTCCTTCGCCAGGGTCGGGGATGGGTAGAAGGTCGGATCGGGCAGCATGCGTTGCATGGTCGAGTCCTCCGTGCGGGAGTCTTCGCTGGCGGACGGGATCTCCGGCCGCGGGTGTCCGACCGACAAGGCATGGTGCGTGCCTAAAGCGCTGGGTGCGCTAAGGCGTTGAGGAACAACGAGGTAGGAGGCTGGCGCAGGCCGAGCGGAAAGGCGCGAGATCTCGCGGATCGCGACATCTCGTCACGAGATCCCGCGACTCTTCCGGCTTCGCGCTACGGCGCCGCCCGTTCGATCGAAAGCGCGCGCATTCGGGACGAGAGGGTGGAGGGAGGAACTCCGAGCAGACGCGCGGCTCCCACTTCGCCTGAGATCTGCCACCCGCAGGCATCGAGCGCCCTGAGGATGTTCGAGCGCTCGAACTCCATCATTTCGGCCTTGGACAGAATTCCGGCGGATTCGGGCTCTCCTGCGGGGCTCGCCGCGCCGACGACGGTCGGTCTCCACTCGACTCCACCTGCCCTGCCCGCGGGAGCCACCAGGTGCACGTCGGGGAGCACCCTCGACAGGTCCACGCGCCCGCTCCGCGCGGTAATCACGGCCCGCTCGACGACGTTCTGGAGCTCTCGAACGTTGCCCGGCCACGCGTACGCGCGAAGTCGATCGAGGTCGGTCGGGCCGAGCGGGTGCATGCTTCTGCCCATTCGGGCAGCGATCCGCTCCAGGAAGGTCTGGGCCAGGAGGACGACATCCTCCCCCCGGTCCCGCAGCGGGGGCACGACGATCGGGAATACGTTCAGGCGGTAGTACAAATCTTCGCGGAAGTCGCCCGCCCGGACCGCCGCCTCCAGGTACCGATTCGTCGCGGCGATGACCCGGACGTCGACGGTACGGGTCCGTTCGCTTCCGACCGGCTCGAATTCGCCCTCCTGCAATACGCGCAGAAGCTTGGCCTGGAGTTCGAGGGGAAGCTCGTCCACCTCGTCCAGGAAGATCGTCCCACCGTCCGCCAGGGCGAAGCGTCCCTCCCGCCGGCTGGTGGCTCCCGTGAACGCGCCTTTCGCGTGGCCGAAGAACTCGCTTTCCATGAGCGACGGAGGGATTGCCGCGCAGTTGACCCGTACATGCGGGCAGGCGCTGCGTGAGCTCGCTCCATGGATCGCCCTCGCGACGAGCTCCTTTCCCGTACCCGTCTCCCCCATCACGAGCACCGTCGTGTCGGTTTCCGCAACGCGCCTCAGGTCTGCGAGCATACGCAGCATTGGCGGGCTTTCCCCGACGATCTCGCCGAAACCTTCCAGTTCCCGCAGCTCCTGACGGAGGTATTCGGTCTCTGCCGTAAGGTGCCGAAGCCGGCGCTCCGCGTCGATCCTCGCGTCCACGTCCCGGAGAATCAACGTATAGTGTGGCTCCCCCTGAAGCTCGAAGGCGGAGAGCGTCGCCTCTGCGGGGAACTGCTTTCCGTCGGTCCGGATTCCCTCGAGTCCCCCCGAGACCCAGAGGGATCGCTCCTCGGCCGGAGTCTCGTCGAGCTCTTCGATCAGGCTGCGCAACTTCAGCCGGCTGGTGCGCGAAAGGAACCGCTGGACGTCGGAACCCATGAGGCGCTCCCGCGATGCTCGGAACGTCATGGAGGCTGCGCGGTTCGCCCGCGTGATCTGGAGATGGCCGTCAATGCCGAGGATCGCGTCCATCGCGCTCTCCACGAGGCGCTCCAACTCCTCCTCGCGGGCGAACACCTCCTCCTCGGCACGGAGGCGCCGGACCTCCGCGGAGGCGCGTGCAGCGAAGATGCGGAACACCGCGGTGGTGCGTTCATCCGCTTCGAGCGGCGCGGTGTGAAGGAGAGCAAGATTGCCGAGCACGGTAGTGCCATCCGTGTCGGTCAATGGGGCGCTCATGTAGCTCGCCGCTTGCGCCGCAGCCAGATCGGGATCGTCGGGGTACAGCTCCGCCACGCGGTCGGAGATATGGACGAGGCGGCACTCGCTGATGACGTCCTCGCAGGGGGTTCCGGCGATCCGGTACCTGAACCCGTCCACGAATCCGCCGCCGATCCAGAAAGCCAGAGCTCGCAGACTTTCCCGGTCTTCTGTGAACTCGGTGATCCAGGCCCCGTGCACATCCAGCGCACAGGCCACCGCCCGAACGAGCGCCTTGAAGAACGCGGAGCCGGTCTCCCCGGCGGTGCCTTCGAGGATCGTACGGAGAACCCGGTCCTCCCCGAGCCCCCCGTGCGCCTCGACGGCCGAATCGCTCATCGCAACTCTTCCTGTTGTGGGCCCTCCCATCAGAAGTTACGGATCAGGGGCGCACTCTCACATACTTTTGAAGCCGCTGAGGACGGGGCTCCCCGGCATAGAGGTTTCCGTGCCGGTCCACGGTGACGAACTCCGCCCCACTCCCGGTCGAAAACGCCGGATTGTCGCCCGGGTCCAGGATGAAGTGTTGAACCCAACCGGTTTCCACATCCCCGATTCTGATCCCCTTCTCCCAACCGGGGTTCGACTCCATGTCCGACTCGGAGTCAGCGACGTAGATCTTCCCTTGTTCGTCGATCCAGATTCCGCTCGGCTTTCCGAACTGAGTCCACGTGGCCACGAAGTTTCCCTCCTGGTCATAGATCTGGATCCGATTGTTCCCTCGATCCGCGACGAAGAGCCGTCCGCTGCCAGGGTCCATGGCGATGCCATGCGGCCCGCGCAGCTCCCCGGGCCCGTACCCGGTTCCGCCGAACTCCGTGACGAACGTGCCGTCTCGCGAATACTTCACGACCCGGTTGTTGCCCGTAGGATTGTGTCCATCGGCGATGAAGATGTCGCCGTTCGGAGCCGTGACGACATCGCTTGGGGCGGTGAAGTGGTTCGGTCCGTCCCCCTCGACGCCAGCCTCGCCTAGCGTCATCAGCAACTCGCCGTCGGGAGAGAACTTGAAAACCTGGTGCCCGAATGCCCGTCCACCCCTGAGCTGTGACGCAGCCTCCAACCGGGCTCCGGTTCCCGATTCCGTGACCCACACGTTGCCCTCCGCGTCGACGTGCAGCCCGTGTGGCCAGACGAACAAACCGCTGCCGAACATCGCCACCGCATTTCCATCCGGATCGAACCTGACGATCGGGTCCAGATCCGAAGTGTCGCAATAGGTCTGTTCTCCGCGTGGGGTGCCGTCATCACCGCACCTGACCACAGCCCACACGTGCTCGCCATCCAGGTCGACGTGTACGCTGCCCAGCGACCCCATCGCTCTGCCATCCGGGAAGCTCGCCCACGGCCCACCCATCAGGTTCTCTCCGCCCCCGGACGCGAGCCCGTCGACTGGACGGTATGGATTCGGTCCCATCTGTGCATCGAGCTCCGCCCGACCTTGAGCCAAGCCCGACACCAGCAACACGAGGACCAAGAGCATCGGTCCTGCCCACCGTTTCTCGCACATGACAAATCCTCCTCCGCGAAGTGACGCTACCGAGTCGCGCTCATCGTCCTGGCCACGGAACTCCCTGCTCATGGGCGGCCACCGGGGCCAGCCCCTGAAATACGAACCTCTGAAGACGCTTCCCCTCGTACGTCTCCGTGGTGTAGATATTCCCGTGTGAGTCGGTGGCGATGCTGTGCACGCCGTAGAACTGGCCGGGCTGACGCCCCCCGGCCCCGAAGTGGGTGAGTTCCTCCAAGGTTTCCGGGAGCACGATGCGGACCTTCTCGTTGACGCCGTCGACGATGTACAGGTATCGCTGATCCGGATCGGCTGAGAATGCGATGTCCCAGGTGGATCCGGACCGCAAGGTGTGTGGAGCAAAGAAAGCCTCGCTCACGAACTCGCCCTCCTTCGTGAAGACCTGGATCCGGTTCGCCTGCCTGTCGCACACATACACGAACCCGTCGTGGGACAGGTCTGCGCAATGGACTGGGTTTCGGAACTGCTCGGGAGGCGTCTGATCGTCGCTTCCTTGAGGTGCGAACGCGTACGTGTCGTCGGGGGCATTGCCGTAGGCCCCCCAATACCGAGTCACCTCGCCACTCTCTGAGTCGATCACCGCCACGCGGCGATTGAGATAGCCGTCTGCCAGGTATACCTCCCCGGCCTCCGAATCCACGAATAGCTTCGCCACCCGCCCGAAGCTCGTGCGGTCGTGGCTGTCCGGTACGAATGCCGCCTCCCCCTCCGGCCCGGACGCCACGGCGCGCGCTCCGGCCGCGCCGTACTGAGCCACCACGTTCCCATCTCTGGTGAGCTTGAGAATGTGTGAGTCTCCCTGGCCGTTGCCTCCCAACCAGACGTAGCCCAGGTGATCGACGAATATTCCGTGATTCGACATCGGCCACTCGTACCCCTGGTAGGTCTCACCGGGGAGTCCGCCCCAGGCGTGCACCAGATTGCCATCCAGGTCGAAGGCCAGGATAGGAGGGGCTCCTGCGCAGCAATCCCCCTGTGGAGGATCGAGCTCGAGAGCCCGTTCGTTGTTGTGAAGGGTGGCCGAGCTCCTGTGCACGATCCAGATGTGATCCTGGTCGTCGACCCACACCCCGATCGCGGAGCCCAGCCTCCAGTTGTTGGGCAACGGCTGGGGCCAGAATGGATCCACTTCGAAGCTCGGGGCACGCGGACCCTGACCTTCGGCGGCGGAGCGGAGCGCGACCTGGCCAACCGATAGGACCGCAATGACCGCGAACAGCGTTAGCACGAGCAGCAATCCCCGTGGCCGACCCGACATGACTCGCCTCCCTCCCACGCGTGGTTCGCCTCCGAACGATGGGTAGCTCCTAGCGCACCCCCTCGATCGGATTGGTGAGCGTACCTATCCCTTCATATGAGCACACGGAAACGTCTCCGGGCTGGAGGAAGATCGGTGGCGTCCGAGCCGACCCACTCCCCGGGGGAGTGCCGGTGGCGATGATGTCACCAGGCCGCAGAGTCAGGAGGTTGGACCCGTACGACAGCATCTCCTCGACAGTGTGGATCATCTGAGCGGTGCTCCCTTCCTGGAGGACCTCACCGTTCAGGATGAACCAAACTCCGAGAGCGTGTGGATCTGGTACGAATTCCTTTGGTGTGATGAAGGGTCCGAGGGGTGCGAAGGTGTCGTGCGACTTCGTGACCAGCCAGTCGGACCCATAGCGCGTGTCACCCCGTCCACCCCGGTCCGACACGTCGTTCTGGAGCGTGTAGCCGAAGATGTGGTCCGAAGCCCTTTGCGGGGGGACCCGACGGGCCGTGTCCCCGATGACGATGGCCATCTCACACTCCCATTCGATCCGGTCGCGACCAGACGGAATGCGAATCGGCTCTCCATCTGCGATGATGGAGGCGGTGGCCTTCAGGAACATGTAGGGGTTCCAGCGAGGATCATCGGGATCCCTCTCCCAGATCCCGGGAGCGCTCTCGGTCCCAGGAAGCGCCTCTCCCCCCGTCGGCACGCTCTGGTCGGGTGCACCTTCCCGGACGGCAGCCATCTCGATGTCGTGCTCCCGGTAGTTCACCGCCATGTTGAGCATGGTCATCGGGTAGACGACCGGGGGAAGCACCCTGAGCTCGGCAAGGTCGTAGACCCAGTCCGGGCGGTCCCCATCGTTCATCTCGCTCAACGTTGCCAACACCTCCCCGATCCTTTGTCTCACACCGTGATCGTACCGTGAGATGACATCTCGCATGTCGGCGGGCATCTCTGCGCGGCTCGCCGGAGCCTCGATCGCGGCATCGGCCTCCCCGAGGTGGATCACCGACGACTCGTCCAGCACGATGCCCACGAATGGAGTGCCGTCGTGCTCGAACGTTCCGAGCTTGAAGGGCGCAATCACCTGTTCCCGCTCGGGTGAGGGTTGAGCCTCCGTGCAGGCTCCGCACAGCAGCAGGACCAAGACGAGGAGCAGAGTGAGACGTTCCACGGCCAATTCCTCCAGAAAGGGAAGAGGTCGGTTCACGGCCTGACCCTTATCCATTTCACCGGTCGCTGGCTCTCGACCTCTCCGGCGTAGATGTTGCCTTCGGGGTCCACCCCGAGAAACTCCATTGCGACTCCGCGGGGCGCTCGACCCTCCTCGATGACCAGCTCCACCTCGGGGATGAACTCCCTGATCCAACCGGTTCTCGCGTCTCCGATCCGGATTCCCCGGTCGAATCCGATGCTCGTACCGGAGTAACCGCCGGAGATCGAGGAAGTACCGTCCACTACGTAGATCGTGTCCTCGTCATCGATGAAGATCGCGCTCGGCCTTCCGAAGTGGGTCCAGACTCCCAGGAACTCCCCCTCCGGGTCGAAGATCTGAATCCGATTGTTCCCCCGATCGGAGACGAAAATCCGGCCCTCCGAGTCGAAAGCAATGTGGTGCGGATCGTTGAAAACACCTCGTTCGGCACTGACCGAGTCATGATCCCCGCCGATCTGCATGAGAAACGTCCCGTCGGGGGCGAATCGTACCAGGCGGTTGTTCCCGCCCCGGTGTCCATCGGTCACCCAGATGTCTCCGTTCGGAGCGACCGCCGCATGCGACGGGCCATTGAAGTGATTCGGGCCGTGGCCGTGCACGCCCGCTTCACCGAGAGTCATCAGGACTTCACCCTCAGGGCTGAACTTGTAGATCTGGTGCCCCAGCCCCAGAGCGAACCCATCTTCCCCCCGGGCCTCGCCGTGCGGAGCCCCGTCAGTCACCCATACGTTCCCCTCGTGGTCCACGAAGAATCCGTGCGGCCAGCCGAAGAGGCCAGCGCCGAAGCTGTGAACGAGGTTCCCGTCCAGGTCGAACTTGAGAACCGGATCCAGAGGGGATCCGGCGCAGTTGTTCGCACCACACCGATCGAGCATCCAGAGGTGTTCCCCATCGGGATCCACGTAGATTCCGGAAATCACACCGAGCTCCCGGCCTTCCGGCATGGTCTCCCATCCGTAGACGGCGCGGTAGGGATTGGGGTAGGACTGGGCGCCGGCGTCCGCGGCCCAGAACGTCGTGAGCGCTGCGAATCCCATGACAAGGGCCGAACCCGCTCGAATTGCATATCGCATCACGGCTCCTCTTGGTACACGTGGAAGGACATGTGACAACCCGCGCGAACCGCCCGGCGTCATCTCTGGACCGGCCAAACGAAGGTGGCCTGGTTTGGCCCCAGGTAGCCTTGGGGGATGTTCGGGTTGTTCTCGTAATCCCCCTGGGACATGAGCAGGCAGGTGCTGATCCCGAAGGCGAAACCGAATTGGTTCCTTCCGGTGCCCCTTGGAAACCAGAGGTCGTAGCGCAGCTTGTCGGGAAAGTGTCGGCCTTCCAGGAAGAACTCCCGCCGCCGTTCCTCGATGATCAGCGCCCGAATCTCTTCGAAGCTGGTGCCGGCTTGATAAGGAGCGATGCCGTGTTCGTCTCGCAGAGCGTTGATTCGATCCACCGCGGCCTGTCCGCCCTCGATCTCCGCCAGGATGAACTGCGCCTCGGCATACTTCGCGAGGTGATGGTCATCGCCGAATGAGCTGTACTTGCTCTGGTTGTACTGGGGCCCCGCCCCAGCTCCGATCCCGTCGATCAGGAAGACCGGCACTCGGGGATCGGGCGTGCCGTCGTCGACGGTGGGGCGGCCATCCGCCGAGATCGTGAGATCCCGCCAGCCCGGAGTGACGATCTCACCGTTGACGTCGGGGTAACGCGTCGGCCCCGCAATGCTCCACCAACTGTTCACAGTCAGGTGCCAGTGCGGCCCATTCCACCGACTGGAGACCGATCCGTCCCGCGTCGCCCAGGCCACGAAGCCCGGCTGGACCTCGGCGGCATCGACCGCCGCACCGGCATCATCGCCCAGAGCGAACCGGACCCGAGCTCGACCGAGATGAGCGAGTTGTCGCATGCTCTCGGTGCCGACGAAGGCGAAGTCCCCGCTGCTATCCAGGTGGGCGATCGCCCGATCGAACCAGCGCTCTCCCTGCTGGAGCATCTCCTCCGGCGAGAGCAACGGTCCCGCCGCAGGCGCGAATTCGCAGAAGGTCTCCCCGGTGTATTGATAGAAGAGGCCGGCATACGTGGCCGCGGTGGCCATGAGTCGCTCCCGGTCGGAGACTTCGTCCGCGCCCCAGCCCGAAAGGAGGTCGTACGCGGTCTCGGACATGTGTCGGGATTTCTGGAGCTCTCGGTACCAGGCGCGGTTCGAGTCCGTGCCGCCGCAGGCGCCGGTCGGCGGACGGTTGTCCGTGTACCAGGTGGGCTCCCTCCAGAGACCCCCGACGGACAGGCCACCGTCCTCGAAACCGAACGCCGCCACGGTGTAGTTCGAGAAACCGCACTCGAAGTCCGCGATCGCGGAGACGACCATCGTTTCCGCCATTTCTGGATTGAAGAGCTCGGCTTCCGTCATGTCTCCGGGCACTTCGACGTCGAGCAAACCGTCGCATGCGCTCAACGAGCCGGAGGCGGCCATCAGCAGTGCCGAGAGGACCAGTCGCCTCCCCTCTCTGCGTACGTATCGCTCGTTCAGCATCTCGACCTCGCTTTCAGAGTGGTTGCCGGTGCCGGGTAGCATTCGGTCCGATCCCAGCGCGGAACTGTGTCTCATTCCTCAGAACGACATCCGCAGGGTCGCGACCACGTTCGACAAGGGCGGAATGTTCAGGTTCGATGAGGTCGCCGTTCCCTGCTGGCCGCTCCGGTGCATTTCCGGATCCGGGATTGGCTCGCCCGCGAGGTGACTCTGCCTGACCCAGATCGTCCACAGGTTGCGACCCGCGAGGCTGAAGGTGCCCTGAGAGGCGCCGATCCGGTCGAGGAGCATTCGAGGCAGCGGGGTCGTCAGGCCCACCTCGCGGAGCTTGGCGAAGTCCTTGTAGTAGGCGTGGGACAGGTGCTGGTCCCGGAGACCGATGCCGGGGAGCTGGTCCGAGCCGGCGACGTGGTACGGATCATCCCTCAAGTGCGAGGCGAGCGTCTTGCGGAAGGAACGATGCTTTCCGCCGACATCGTTCGACGACGTCCAGTGCTTCCCGGTGTGCATCTCGGTGAAGGCATAGACCCGAAAGCGATCCAGGAAGGTCAGGCTCGTGGTCAGGCTCAGCTCGTACGGCGCCGTGGTCGGTCCGAAGTAGACGTTCGGTGCCTCGGTGCACGGGACCGGCTCTCCCCCCCGTTCCACTCCACCCCGGCCGGTGCCCCCGTCGCAACGCAGGGTTTCGAGGTTGACGCGCCGCTCCTGAGGGGGAAGGGACGGATCCACGAATTCCGCGTGGACGATGTCCAACCAGAATCGCCCCGGGTACGGGAACCCTTCCTGCATCAGGCTCGTGCCCGGCAGGCCGCCCAGGTCGTCGACCCGGTTCTGGTTGTTGGCGAAGGTGAAGCCCAGATCCAGCGCGTAGCGGGGTCGCTGGAGCACGGTGCCGTCCAGGGCGACCTCCCAGCCCCAGTTCGACAACTGACCCAGGTTCGCGGACTGGCTGCCCGGAAACCCCGACGTCGTCGGAATCGGGACCGAGACGAGAGCGTCGGAGACCTTCTGCGTGTAGTAAGTGACCTGGGCCGACATGCGCTCATCGAAGAAGGCGGCGTCGAAGCCGATCTCGAGCTCGGTGCTCACCTCGGGTCCGAGGTCGGGATTCCCCAGCACCTGGGGGGAGAGCGCCGGAAGTCCGATCGGGCCCTGGGTGGGGGCGTACAGGGTCACGGCAGCGAAGGTGTCCGGCTGTCGCCCGGCCTTGCCCCAGGCCGACCTCAGGCGGAGTGAGTTGACGATGTGGTCCCAGTCCTCCCAGAACGGCTCCTCCGACACGACCCACGCCGCGGACACCTTCGGATAGATGACCGCATCGAAGT
>SLCK01000124.1 GCA_007125845.1 Gemmatimonadota bacterium | reverse complement strand
GCGAGCCAGGTGATCGATCCGATCGTGCCAGGAATGAAGAGGAATCGGTACGTGAGCTTCCGTCGCCTGTTGTGGAGCTCCCGGGCGAGAAACGTGGCAACGGCCATCCCCGACAGGTTGTCGTTGCAGAGCGAGGGATGACAACAGTGGCAAGAGATGAGCACTTCCTCGGCGGATTCCCCGGGGAGGACGAGCTCACCGTAGGTCAGCGACCCCTCGCCCAACGTGGCGTCGATGCAGACCTCGTACTCCCCGTCCCCGAGTCCTTCCAGGGTTTCGTGGGCCATGCAGAACCCCCAGGTCTCCTCGTAATAGGAGGTCCGGTACGGAACGAGGGTGGGTTGGTCGGGAAGTGTGAAGACGTGGTCCTTGAGCTCTGCGAGCGAGAGGTGGCGGTGGACGGGCACGCTGTAGTTGACGACGTGCAGGTTCGAATCCTGGAAGTCCACGACTTTCCTTCCCTTCGGATCCCGGATGTACCCGTCCCGGATGTTCCACTCCTTGGGGACGGCCCAGTCCAGGACGGGCGTCCCGGTCGGGACCTCGTGGATCTCCATGGGAAGGCCTTTCCCGAGCTCCGCGAGGGTTCTCCGCAGCCCATCGCCGGTGATGCTGCGGCAGATCGGGTACAGCTCGGCCATCAGGGCGTGCATCCGTCGTCCGACGGTGGCGGGCTCCGCGTCCGCCTTCAGTGCCAGCGACATTCGTGTGGGCTCCCGGACAAGTGCATTGGAGGCGCGGCTACTCGATGATCCGCAAGGTGGGGATCGGAACGACGAACTGTCCACCCCACTCCCTGATGTGCGCCTGCTGGGCCACGATCTCGTCCGTGAGGTTCCACGGCAGGATGAGGACGTAGTCGGGGCGTGTCTCGCTGATCCGCTCCGGCGAGTGAACAGGAATCCGGGTGCCGGGAAGGTAGCGGCCCTGCTTGTGTGGGCTGCGGTCCACCGTGTAATCGAGGAGATCGGTGCGCACGCCGCAGTAGTTGAGAAGGGTGTTCCCCTTGGCGGGGGCGCCGTAGCCTACGACGGAACGGCCCGCCTCGCGCGCGTCGATCAGAAAGGTGAGCAGCTCCCGCTTGATGCGACGTACCCGCTCCTCGAACCCGAGGTAGCCTTCAATCCGGTCGAATCCCCGGGCCACCTCGCGGTCGCGAAGGTCTGCCACCCGGGAGCCCACCTCGTGGGTGGGATCCTCGGCATGGCGGGCGTAGATCCGGAGGGACCCTCCGTGCGTCGGCAGCTCCTCCACGTCGAAGAGGGTGAGACCATGCTCTGCAAACACCTTCTCCACCGTGAGGAAGGAGAAGTAGGAGAAATGTTCGTGGTAGATCGTATCGAACTGGTTCTCCTCGATGAGCTTGAGGAGGTGCGGAAATTCGAGCGTGGCGACCCCTCCCCGGGGGGCGAGCAGGCGCTTGATTCCCCTGACGAAGTCGTTCAGCCCGGGGACGTGGGCGAGCACGTTGTTCCCGACGATGAGATCGGCGGGTCTCCGTTCTGTAGCCAGCTCGGCGCCGAACTCCTCCCCGAAGAACCGCACCAGGGTGGGGATGCCCTTCTCCAGGGCTGCCTCCGCCACATTGGCGGCCGGCTCGACCCCGAGCACGGGGATCCCGCGTTCCACGAAGTACTGGAGCAGGTAGCCGTCGTTGCTCGCCAGCTCCACGACCAGGCTCTCCTCTCCCAACCCGAAGCGCTCCGACACGCGTTCGACGTAGCTCCGGCAGTGATCGAGCCAGCTCTGGGAGTAAGAGGAGAAGTAGGCGTAGTCGCTGAAGATGTTCTCGGGCCTTTCGAACTGTTCGAGCTGGACGAGCAGGCAGCCCTCGCAGACGAAGGCGTGGAGCGGGTAGAACATCTCCCCCCTTCTCAGCGCCTCCGGGTCCACGAAGGCGTTGGAGAGGGGAGAGACCCCCAGGTCCACGAACGACCGCTCCAACTTCGTTCCGCAGAAGCGGCAGGGCCCGGCGGCGACGCGCGTCCGGGGCTGCGTCTCGTCGGAGGCCGACCGTGTTTCTCCCGTTCGTGTCGCGGCCCCACTCACGAGGGCCGCTCCGCTCCATTCATCCCATCGCCCACCAGCGCGGACTCCCGCGGTTCGGTGATCTTCCAGGGAGCTTTTCCTCGCTCCCACATGTCCTCGAGGAGGTTTTTCTCCTTGAGGGTGTCCATGCAGGACCAGAAACCGTTGTGCTGGAAGCCCATGAGCTGTCCGTCGCGCGCGAGGCCTTCGACGGGATTGCGCTCCCATACCGAGTGGTCGCCGTCCACATAGTCGATGGCCTCGGGTTTGAGGACGAAGTAGCCGCCGTTGATCCACCCCTCCGCGGCCTCGGGCTTCTCGTGGAACTTCGTCACTTGGTGGTCGCGCATCGCCAGGCGACCGAACCGCGCGGGCGAGCGCACCGTCGTCACAGTGGCCAGCTTCCCGTGGGAACGGTGGAAGTCGATCAACGCCGTGATGTCCAGGTCGGCCACCCCGTCTCCGTAGGTGAAGAGGAAATCCTCGTCCTCGTCGAGCCAGTCGCGCAGTCGCTTGAGTCGTCCGCCGGTCTGAGTGTGCAGGCCCGTGTCCACGAGGTGGACCTTCCAGTTCGGCTGATTGCCGTCGTGGATGGTGGACGCCCCGGTCGCGAGGTCGATGGAGAGGTCGTTGTTGATGGCGTAGAAGTTGAGAAAGTACTCCTTGATCATCTCACCTTTGTATCCCAGGGCGATGATGAACTCGTCCACGCCGTGAGCCGCGCAGGTGTTCATGATGTGCCAGAGCATGGGCCTGCCTCCGATCTCCACCATCGGCTTCGGGCGAAACGCGGTTTCTTCCGAAAGGCGCGTGCCGAAGCCGCCGGCCAGGATGATCGCTTTCATGTCTTCGTTCCCGTGGGTTTTGGATGTCAGGAGCGCACCGGGGCCTTCGACCCGCGAACGCCTTGGCCTCGACCGAAGTAGGCATGCAAACGGTGTGCCGCCCAACGGTGCCCCATTCCGGCACCTCGCTTGCAGCGTATATGCGGTGAAACGTCGATGTGGCGCGGTCATCGCGTCGAAAATGGCCGCATTGGGGCCGAATTGGGAGGGTATCCGGGCGACGCATGGGTTCAGACTGCCGTAAAGGTCTGCTCGATTGTAGTGCGTACGCCACAGCGGGCACAGTGGCCTGGCTCTACCTGGTCGTCCTCTGGATGACGTGGACCCCGACGGGGACCTCCGATCCCGAGATCCTCCTCCGTCCGCCTTCGCCGCGGTGGGTGGTCGTGCTCGGCAATCTGCTTCTCTTTGCGCCGATCGGATTCGTTCTGGGCGCTGTAGGCTCCCAGCGACTCGCGGCGGACCGGGCCGGGGGACGGTTCGGCCGACGTGACGCGGGCTCCGTGGAGGTGCGCCGGATCGTCCTCCAAGTGGCCGCGCTCGTTGCCATTCTGACCGTCGTCGTCGAGCTGGGTCAGCTCCGGGTCCAGGGCCGGACCGTCTCCCCCTACGACGTGGTGATGAACACGGCAGGGGCGGCGGCCGCGGCTTGGGCCGCCCTGTTCCTCGCGCGACGGGGGCTCGACCGGCGAATCCTCGTCCTGGGAGCCGCAACTTCGGTCTTCCTGGGCGTGGTGATCTTCCTCGCCGCGACGGGATTCGCCGCGAGCCGGGGCCTGGTGATGGACGACTGGAACCGCGACCATGAGGTCCTGGCGGGAGATGAGTGGGGCGGGGGACGGGAGTACCTGGGTGCTGTCGACTCGCCTCGGATCTGCGCCGGGACTCCACCCGACGAATGGTGCGTGGAGCCGGGCGCGGATGTGGACGCACGGCATGAGGTCCGTCAGGCCGCGGCCCGCACGCAGGTCGTCCGCGCGTCCGCCATCGTGACGTCAGAGGGTGAGCAGAGCGGACCTGCACGCATCGTGACCTTCTCCAGGGGTCAGGATACCCGGAACATCACGCTCGGTCAGAGCGGCCGGGATCTGGTGCTGAGGGTTCGCACGCCGCTCGGGGGACCGAATGGCGCTAAGACCGAGTTCGTCCTTCCGGAGGCGGTGCCGGAGGGGGTGGCGACGGAGGTGTCCGCCGCCTTCGAATCGCGCCGCGCAGTGATCAGCGTGCGCAGCTCTGAAGGAGAGCTTCGCGGCGACTTTCAATGGGGTTTCTTTTCCGGATGGTGGCTCATGAGTCGATTCGCGAACCAATCAGTGCTGCCCGGAGGGCTCCTCCTCGCCGGGCTCCTCGGCGCGGCGGCCTTCGCACTTCCGCTAGGGCTCGCCGCCGCTCACCTGGGTTGGGTGTCTCCAGCGCTGCGGCCCCTTCTGGGCCTTGCTGCGGCCCCGGTGCTGGTGCTCCTCATGGGGGCTCCGCTCAACGTTCCCACCCCCCCGCGTGAGCTCTTCGCGGCCGGGGGCTTCGGCCTGCTCGGGGGTATCGTGGCGATGATCGGTACGTGGAGGGGACGCGGGGGCGGTCGGTCGTGGCTCCGCTCGACGGGGGCTAAGGGGGTGGGGAGTGCTGCCGTGGTTCTGCTCCTCCTGATCGGATGTGATTCCACCGTCTCCGGCCTGGAGCCCGGAGCGGGATCCGGAGTGACGGCTTCGGACCCCGATCGAATCCAGCCCTATCCCGGCAACCCTTTCTACTGGCAATACCAGGGCGATCCGGTCCTCCTGCTGGGCGGCTCGGACGAGGACAACCTCTTCAATCATCCCCAGCTGCCCCCCAACGGTCTCGAAGCCCACCTCGACCTGCTTCAGTCGGTCGGGGGGAACTACGTGCGAAACACGATGTCGAGCCGCGACGAAGGGAACGTCTTTCCGTTCCAGGGCGTCGTCAGGGAAGGGCTCTACGACCTGACTCTCTGGAATCCGGAGTACTGGAAGCGCTTCGAGCGCTTCCTGGAGATGACCCTCGCGCGGGACATCATCGTTCAGATCGAGCTCTGGGACCGCTTCGATTTCGCGGGGGGCGGGCGCTGGGCGGCGAGCCCGTACAACCCGCGCAACAACGTCAATTACACGCCGGAGACGAGCGGGCTTCCCACCGTCGTGAACTCTCCTGCCCCCGAGCGCGAGAACCCTTTCCTCAGGACGACGCCCGAACTCGACGACAACCAGGAGGTGCTCCAGTACCAGCGCGCGTTCGTCGAGAAGATGCTGTCGATCTCGCTGCACTATCCGCATGTGCTCTATACGATCAGCAATGAAACCGACGAGTCCCCGCTCTGGAGCGGCTACTGGGCGGACCTCATCCTCGAGAGGGCGGAGGAGCTGGCGCGGCCCGCATATGTCACCGAGATGTGGGCGGCTCGAACCCCCGAGGACCCACTCTACGAGAACACGTACAATCATCCCGAGCGCTATGCGTACGTGGAAATCTCACAGAACAACCACCAGGTCGGTCAGGCCCACTGGGTTTACGCGATGGAGCACCGCAGTCGCCTCGCCTCTGCTCCCCGGCCGATCAACAACGTGAAGATCTACGGGGGACCCAGGCACGGCGGGGGGGTTGAGGAGGGCACCCGGAAGTTCTGGCGCAACGTATTCGCCGGGATGGCTTCGGCTCGATTCCACCGTCCGCACGACCCCGCCACCATGGCGGGGATCGGTCTCAATTCCCTCGCGCAGACCCACATCCGGAGCATGCGGATGCTCACCGACCGCATGCCTGTCTTCTCTGCCGAACCCCGCACCGATCTCCTCTCCCGTCGCGGAAGCGACGAGGCCTACGTGCTCGCCGAGATCGGACTCAGGTACGCCGCCTACTTCCCCGATGGGGGATCGGTGGATCTGGATCTCAGCGATGCGGCGGGAGGGATGACTCTTCGCTGGCTGGACATCCTCGCCGTGCAGTGGGGCCCCACGATTTCCGTCGAAGGAGGCGGGTCGGTGACGCTCGCTCCCCCCGAGGAAGGTCCCTGGGTGGCCTTGCTCGAGGGTGGCGAGTAGCCCACGGGTGTGGCTCCGGCACCACGCAGGGAGGGCGAGTCGACCCGCAGTCACCCGGAGAAGGCGTGTTCATTGAGGGCTCCGGTCGTTATCTTGTCGGCTGGAAAGCGCACGGCACTGTGGTGTCGACGCCTCGCAGCGCGATGGACGGGACAGTCGACCTGGAGGACTGACCACGGGGGCCAAGCTCAGCTCCGATGCACGAGGTGCGGACGATGACGAATATGCATGGATTCTCCGGAGCCAGGGGACGGGCGCCCGGGTGGCCAGGCGAGCGGGGCGGGGATGCCCGGGCGAAGAGCGGGGTGCGGCCGGACGATGCTGAATTCACCGAAGGTGACCGCGCGAACGTGCACGTGCTCGTGGTGGACGACGACCACGGCCTGGTGGAAGTGTGCCGCACCGTGCTCGAGGAGGAGGGGTATACCGTTACCACCTGCGATCGTGGTCCCCAGGCGCGGGACCTGATTCGGCGCAGGGACTTCCAGGTAGCCCTGATCGACCTCAATCTCCCACAGGTCTCCGGGCTCGAGGTGATGGCGGCGGGCCTCAAGGCGAATCCCGCCCTCTTCCCGATCATCATGACCGGGGAGTCGTCGATCGAATCGAGCGTGGAGGCACTCTCCCTCGGTGCCTTCACCTATCTCCCCAAGCCCTTTTCGGCCGCCCACCTGAAGCTCTTCGTCGGCCAGGCGGCCTTCTACGCGCTGGCCGCGGAGGAGTTGAAGGACACGCACGAGGATCTGCCGGGCTCTGGCGAGCACGAGCATCCTTCGATTCTCGGCGAGTCGCCGGCCCTCCAGCGCACCATGAACCTCGCGGCCCGGACCGGGCGGACCGATGCGTCCGTGTTCATCTATGGGGAGAGCGGGACCGGAAAGGAGCTCATCGCCCAATTCATCCACGAGAAGAGTCGGCGTGCCAATCGACCAATGCTCGCCGTGAACTGTGCGGCCCTTCCGGAGGCCCTGCTCGAGTCCGAAATGTTCGGACACCGCAAGGGTTCCTTCACCGGGGCCGTCAAGGAGCACCAGGGGCTGCTGGAGGCCGCGGACGGCGGTACTCTCTTCCTGGATGAGGTGACCGAGATGTCGCCCTCGATCCAGGCAAAGCTCCTGCGGGTGATCCAGGACGGGAAGGTTCGGAGGGTAGGAAGCGACCGGATCGACGCGGTCGTGGATGTCCGCTTCATCGCGGCGACGAACCGGAGTCCGGATGAGGCGGTCGCGGAGGGGCACCTGCGGGAGGACCTCTACTACCGCCTCCGGGTGGTGCCGATCGTGGTGCCCCCTTTGCGCGAGCGGGTGCAGGACATCCCGATCCTCGCCGAGCACTTCCTCCGGGAGTACTGGAGAAAGCACCAGCCCAAGGGCTCGGAGCTCCCGCGCTTCAGCCTCGAGGCCATCCGCGAGTTCCAGGGCCGGACCTGGCCCGGAAACATCCGGGAGCTGCAGAACGTCATCGAGCACCTGGTCGTCCTCACCGAACCAGGCGCGGAAATCCAGCCCGAGGATCTCCCCGCCTTCGACGACCGATCCACCGGGGCGGTTGAGACCTCCGGGATTCCGCTCAAGAAGGGCAAGTACCACGACGTGCGCCAGGAGCTCACCGACGAGTTCGAGCGCCGGTATCTGGAGTGGGTCGTCCAGGAGGCGAACGGGAACATGTCCAGCGCCGCCCGGATCGCCGATGTGGATCGTACGACGCTCTACCGGCTGATGGAGAAGCACAACCTGGCGATCCATCGGGAGGTACGGGGCGAGTCCGGACCTGGCTCCAGCTCGGGTGACGAAGCTTCGTCATCATGACTTCCCAGCCTGGATCCGGTTTCCGGGCCGCCGGCGGGGCGGAGGGTCCCGTCGTCCCGGAAATCTCCCTGGCTCGCCAACTGGCCCACGATGCGAGATCACCGGTCTCTGCCCTCGTCGTATTGGCGGAATCTCTGGCCCAGCAGTTGGAGCCGGTCGTGAACGGTCGGCAGGCCTATCAACTCAAGCTCCTTAGGCATGCCGCGGCCTCGCTCGATCAGCTTCTGGGCCATCTCGTCGAGTTGACCGGTCCAAGCGATGAGATGGCCCTGTCTGACCTAAAGACGTTTTCCGTCGGCGAGTTGCTCTCCGGGGTGCATGACCTGCTCCTTCCCTTTGCCGAGCTCCACAATGTGCGCATCGATCGTCGCGGCGTCGAGCCGGATCGAAGGTCGGGGTATCCGGCGGCCCTGAGCCAGACGCTCTTCGCCCTGGCTTCCATCCCGCTTCGGGAGGGGGGGCGTGGCGCCGTAGAGCTTCTCGCTGATGTTGAGACCGGGGCCCCAGAGCGGGTGACCTTCACGGTCGGCAGCGGGCGGTGGGACATCGACCCTGACACGGTTGCCTCGGTGGAGGCGGTCGCTCTCGGGCGCGAACCCCGCAATCGTGCTTGCCTTGCGAACCTCGGGCTCGAGCTTTCCTTTCGACTCGTCGACTTGATGGGCTCTTCCCTTGCCCTGGAGCGATGGGAAGGCGATGGCGCACGCTTCTCCTTCACCCTTCCGCTCCCCCCGAGCACGGGTCCGACCGCGACCTGAGCTGCCTGCAGCCCGTAGAGCCGTTCCAACACCCGTCGGCTCTTCACCACGAACCGACAGCTTTCGCATCCTCCCACAATTTGGTAAGTGACGTCAGGACAAGACGTTACGACTGGTTGGGCGCTCGGATGGCAGCGCGCACGCTTGTTGCACTTCATTCCAGCAACCGAGTGACCGGCGCCGCGGAGCGCCGCGCAATGAGTGAGGATGCCGATGGAATCTACGGATAGACGAGCAAAGGCACCGGACACATCTGTTCCGTTGCCCGACCGAACCCCAAGGGAAAAGGTTCGGCGTGCTCTCAACGTGTTTGCCAGCGCAGTCGGGATCGTGCTGGCTGCGCCTCTCATGATCGTGATCGCGGTCCTGATCAAGCTGACCTCACCAGGGCCCGTCCTCTACACGCAGGTTCGGGTCGGGCTCGACCGCAGGGGCCGTTCCTCGACGGAGCCCGATGGACGGTGTCGCCGAAACGGCAACACCGGTGGGCGCCCGTTCCGCATCTACAAGTTCCGCACGATGACCACCGAGCAGCCCGGATCGGCTCAGGTATGGGCAGCTCCAGACGACCCCAGGGTCACCCCGGTCGGGCGGGTGCTTCGCAAGTTCAGGCTGGACGAGCTCCCGCAGCTCTTCAACGTGCTCAAGGGCGACATGAACCTGGTGGGTCCCCGGCCCGAACAGGTGGAGATCTTCCAGGAGCTTCGTGAGAAGATCGAGGACTACCCGGTCCGACAACGGGTCCTCCCGGGCATCACCGGCTGGGCGCAGGTGAACCAGGGATACGATCAGTGCCTGGAGGACGTGTCCGGCAAGCTTCGCTACGACCTGGAGTACGTGCGCTCGCGTTCTCCGGCCGTCGATCTCGCGATCATGCTGAAGACCGTTCCCGTGGTGCTCCTCAGAAACGGCTCGAACCCCGGCCGGGAATCCACGAACGGAACGAACGGCGAGAATGGGACGCAGAAGGAAGAGCCGACGCCCCGGAACCGGAAGAAGAAGCGGAACTCGAAGTCGGCCGGATAGATTCGCACCACCGGATGGATTCCTACCAGTAGTTCCCTACCAGTAGTCCCCATCGACCCAGGTCAACAACCACCGGTGCGGTGAGGGGAGGATGGTGTCCTCTCCCACGACCCGGGTCAGCACGGGCTGCTCACCACTTCGGCCGACGAAGCCGCTGCGGGCCATGGCCTGGCCGAGTCTCGAGGGCCTCAATGTGCGGATCGCCAGCTTGCGAAATCCCTGGGATCGTGCGTGACCCGTGATGGCGTAGAGGAGTGACTCCACGCTCACCTGTTCGGAATCCCAGCCCAGGTCGGTGATGCCCAGCGTGCGACCGCTACTCGTTGGCGTAAGCAGAACCCTGGCTGCGGGAAGAGCCTCGCCGGAGCGCCCCGGAACCCGGAGCACGATCCATTCGGAGGATTCCGTCCGGTTGGCCTGGATCCAGCTCTCGTGCAGGGCCCTGGTTCGAATCACCTTGAAGGCACTGCCGGAGTCGAGGTGGGGAAGGGCGCTCAGTTGATCGGCCCCCGCCTCCCAGCTCAGTCGTTCCGCGTCCAGCTGAACGATCGGGAACTCGTGGCGAAGGTAGGATGACCACCCGGGCACGACCGGAAAGACGAAGTTCTGGAGCGAGCCCAGAAGATCGAAGCTGGCGGCCCGGAAGACAGCGGCTCCGTTCTCTCCCGGATCGGCGTAGAGGAAATCCAGCTCTCCCTGCTCTTCGATGAGCTGAAGCGCTCCCCTGAGGAAATTGACCGGTGTCCAGAAGTCCCTGAACGAAGGATGGACCACCAGTCCGGTGAGGAGGGCCCCCCGAACGCTCTGGGGGCCGTCCTGGAAGCTTCGAGGCAGGAGCGAGGTACAGATCGCCAACTGTCCCTCGAGAGTCCGGGCGAGCACGGCTCCTGCACCGACTTCTGCGAGTAGTCGTGCCACCCCGGCGTAGCGATCGAACGAATCCTCCCGACCGCTTTCGACGAACAACGTCTTAAGCTCGTCGTCGAAGCGGGGCGGTTGGACCCACTCCATCACCAGACTTCTGGCGTCTCCGCTTTCGGCCACTAGTGTCTCACCTGTGCGCGCCAACGGTGTATCGTTCATCCAGGCACCCCGAGAAGTATCATCTCCGGTGTCGGTTCCCCACCGTCCGAGTGCCCCATTGCCTTTCGGCACGCACCAACTCGATGGACCGACGTGTCTGGAAGTCACCGTCCGGAGGAGTTCTGTCACCCCGGTCCAAGTAGCAAGGTCGAAGCCGAGAGTGCCTCGGGATGCCAGGAACTCATAAGTTAGTGACCTCACGTGCCTTAGGGAGATGGGTGCAAGGGATGTGCTTCTCCTGGTCGATGGCAGTCCCCCATAGCTTGTAGCGTGATTGCTACACTCCGCAATCGCAGGTCCCACCTCCTGGGTCCTCGTCGCCCTCGTGCCGACCGCCCTACAGGGGTGTCTCACTTCTGGAACGATGGAACCCCGCCTGCGTACGCAACGTATCCACCTCCTGAACCGGAGTCCGTCGCCCATTGGGACTTCGCCTCTGATTTCACCTGTCGACGACTCTCTGGGAGCACCCCATGGGGCTGGATGAAGTGCTCGGAAGGAGACCGACCCTCCTCGAGGACTTCGCCCTCCAGTTCGAGGAGGTCCGCTTCGCCTTCGATCCGAGTTCCTGGACGCTCGTCTACCTCGACCCGGTCTTCGACAGGCTCTGGGGCGGATCCGTCGACGCCATGTACGAGGACTTCTGGGGTGCCTGGGCCGAGCGCGTGCTCCCGGAAGACCGGGCCGGCATCCCCGAGACCCCGCACGAGATGCTGGCCGGGTACGACTATACCTTCCGGATTCGACGGCCCGACGGTGAGCTCAGGTGGGTCCGCGTGCGCACTCGACCCGTCGAGGGGGAGGCCGACCCGGTGGACCTCGTGCTCGGAACGATGCGGGACGTCACGCGTCGTCGTCGCACGGAGGAGGAGCTCTCCAGGAGTCGCAATCAGCTCGCCGAAGCCCAATGGCTCGCGGGCCTCGGGTCCTGGGGGTGGGACATTCCGAGGAACCGGATGGAGTGGTCGGACCATCTGTATCACATGCTCGGCTCAGAGCCCGGGGGGTTTGCGCCGACCCTGAAGGACTTCCTGCGGCGGGTCCATCCGGATGATCGCGCCGTGGCGATCGAGGCGATCAAGCATTCGGTCGATTCCGGCGAGCCCCTGCGGGCGGAATACCGGATGATGAGGGAGGACGGGACCACCTGGTGGGTCCAGTCCACGGGGCGGTTGGTGCGGGATCCGAGCGGTCGACCATCCCGGCTAGAGGGTACGGCGCTCGACATCACGGACCGCAAGCGCATGGAGAAGGAGCTGCAGGACCTTCGGCGCTCGGCCGAAGGCTCGGACAGCGACAAGTCCCGGTTCCTGGCGAACCTGAGCCACGAGATCCGGACTCCATTGGGAGGCATGATCCAGATGGCGCGCGCTCTGGCTGAGAACGACCTGCCCGACTCGGCCAGGGAGCACGCCGACGCGATCGAGCACGCCGGGGCAAGTCTCCTCGGAATGGTCAACGAGTTTCTCGACTGGGCCCGCATTGAAGCGGGCCGGGCCGAGCTCGAGGCCCATGATTTCAATCCCGAAGACATCTTGCGGGACATTGCGCAGCTCTTCCTTCCTTCCGCACGTGAAAAGGGGATCGGGCTCTCGATCTACTTGCCGGCCGAGCTTCCCTGGAGAATCCGGGGACACCGCGAAGCGATGCGGAGGGTGCTTTCGAACCTCGTCGCCAACGCGGTCAAATTCACCTCACAGGGCTACGTTTCCCTGGCGGTCGAGGTGCATCCCGCCGGCGGGACGC
The DNA here is from genome assembly GCA_007125845.1 of Gemmatimonadota bacterium. GTDB lineage: Bacteria > Gemmatimonadota > Gemmatimonadetes > Longimicrobiales > Gaopeijiaceae > SLCK01. The sequence goes on along the minus strand of SLCK01000124.1, from coordinate 38,841 downwards.
AGACCCGGATACGGTTCGTGGTGAAGGACACGGGCATTGGAATCGGGCGAGCGGATCAGGAGCGAATCTTCGAGCAGTTCCAGCAGGCCAATCCCTCGATCTCTCGCCGATTCGGCGGAACCGGGCTCGGACTGGCCATCAGTCGGGAGCTCGTCGAGTTGATGGATGGCTCGATCGAGCTGAAGTCGGAGCTCGGCGAGGGATCGACCTTTGCCTTCGAGCTCGAGGTGGAGCGGGTCGGGAGCGGACAGACCGCTTCGGATGAGGCCGAGCGCCGGCAGCTACCCGCTTCCCTCGTTGGCCGGCGCGTCCTTTCGGTGAGCGCGGAGGCTCGACTGCACGGGACGATCGTGGAGACGCTCGGTGAGGAGCGAGTGACTGCGGCGAGCTCCTTTGCTGGCGCCCTCTCTTTGATGGAGGAGGGACGTGGAGGGGACGCTCCCGACCTGGTCATCGTGGACCCTCGGCTCGGCGAGGAGGCTGCCTTCGAGTTCGCGGCGGCTGCGAGGCGCCTGGCCGGCCGGGCCGAGCTCGGCCTGGTGCTGATTCGTCCGGAATCGGAGAACCTGGAGCTGGGACGGGTCGTGACGGCCGGCTTTCAGGCGACCGTACCTTTTCCACATCGCACCCCGGAGTTCCTCCTTTCCCTCGGCGAAGGACTCGGTCGAATGGAGAGGAAGGTCTCTCCATCGTCCAAGCCCGGAGGGAGCGAGGCGACCACAGGGTCCAAGGGGTCGGCGGGCGGCTCCGCTCGGAAGGAACCCCAGCGGGGCAGGGTGCTCCTGGCGGAGGATTCGTGGGTGAACAAGGAGGCACTCTCTCACGCCCTCGAGGGGATGGGGTGCGAGGTGGATGCCGTCTCCACGGGAACCGAGGCCGTGAGCGCCTTCCGGAGAGGGAGCTACGATGTGCTGGTGGTCGACATCCAGATGCCGGGGCTGGACGGGTTCGAGCTCACGCGGAAGGTGCGCGAGGAAGAGAAGGGACGGACCGGGGATCCGGTCCCCATCGTGGGCCTGACCGGACACGACGGCGAGCGGGTGGCGGAGAAGGCGCTCGCCGCCGGAATGGACGAGTGCCTCATGAAGCCGATCGACCAGACCGGACTACGTGCGATCGTGGACCGGTTCCTGCCGCGCTTGGAGACGCGGGATCCCCTCCCCGGCCGCTGACGGCATCGGATCATCATGAGCCCCGGTGTCTCCAGGCCCCTCCGACACCTCCTCGGGGATGGCTTCCAGCCCCGATCGGCGTAGCGCATCTTCGAGCTCGCCGGGCGACGCCGGCTTCTCCACCCGAATCGCACCCGAGAGATGATTGGGAAGGAAGTCCAGATCTGCGAGGGCGGTGAGGAAGATGAAGGGCAGCTCCATCTCCCGGAGCCGTTCGGCGACCGGGGTCACGGTTCTACCCTGCAGAGTGACGTCGAGAACGGCCCCGTCCATCTCCTCTTCCTCCAGGAGCGACAGGGCACGGTCCACCGTGGGAGCGGGACCCACGACATCGTAGCCCAGCTCTCCGAGCAATGCCCGATAAACCTCTGCGATCAGGTAATAGTCTTCCACGAGCAGCAATTTCGTGCGGGCCGTTCGTCGTCGGGCGATCGTCACCGGGTCATCCTCCATCTCGCGCGTGCTCGATTGGAATGCTGAACTCGCAACACAGCCCCTCGGATGGAAACTCGATGCGGGAGCTGCCCCCGAGCTCGTAGGGAAGGCCTCTATCGATCAAGCGGATGCCGAACCCCGTGTGCTCAGGGGTTCTGACACGCGGTCCGCCCGACTCGGTCCATGTGAGAAGGACTCGTTTCCCCTCCCTGGGCCGGGTCCACTCGATCGACACTCTGCCCTCCGGGTGGGTGAGCGACCCGTGCCGGATGGCGTTCGTCGCGAGCTCGTGAAGGGCCATCGAGAGGGGGAGGATTGCGAATGCGGGGAGTGTCACCGACGGTCCCCGGACCGAGATGCGGTGTTCTTCGCCGAGTGGACGCAGCGTCCTCTCGATCACGTCCAGCAGCGGTGCGCCGTCGCACTCGCCGGAGACGCCGGTGCGATGGGCCACCGAGAGGGCGCCCAGTCGATTCCGGAAGGCACGCGCGAACGCCTTGACCGAGTGCGCGGACTCGGGAACGGTTTGATCGAGGATTCCCTGGACCATGGTAAGGGTGTTCTTGACCGTGTGATCGAGCTCCCTGGAGCGCCTCCGCCGCTCCTCCTCCGGGGCCTGGAGGCGCTCCCCCTCTTCCCGTTCACGAACGCCTGCCGGACGGGAGATGGTGAGAGCGGCACCGTCGACGGTGCCGCGCGGATCGAAGTAGGGGTGCACCCTGAGCATGAGTTGCTCTCCTTCCCCGGTCTCGAGTTCCCGATCCACGGTGGTGAGCGTTCCGAGGGCTCTCCGGACGTCTCGGGCCAGTTGGGGCACGTCCACAGGAATGCGGAGGGCAGCCTGTCCGAATGGACGCCCCCGGTCCGCCTCGCTCAGCCCGAGAACCTGGGCCGCGGCCGCCGAAAACCGCCGCACCTTCAGGCTTGCGTCCAGGTACAGTGTGGCCGCCCCGGAGGCGGAGAGAAGACTTTGCAGGTCCGCATTCGCCCGCGCGAGCTCTTCCACCCTCTCGCGGAGCTCAGTGTTGAGGGCGCGCAACTCCTGACTTGCCGGCTCAACGGCCTGGGGCCGGGTTCGCGCCGCCTCTAGCACGGACTGGAGATTCTCCTTCACCACCACGAGCCTCCGATCATCGCTGGAATCATGCGGGATCGATCTCGGTCCATGAGTGCTCCCGGAACATATCGAAACCGCCACAAAATGTGCACCGCAGGACATAAGATGCAAGCATCAGACCTCGATTCCGCGGTGGAAAGCTGGGGGAGCGTGGAGGGACGGCGCCGGTGGCGCCGGTGGAGGACTCGATCCTGAGGACTAGCGCTCTCGCGACCCGGAGCGACGCGCGCCACCATGGACGCGCCGGGTCACGAATACCGGCGAATCTCTCAGGGAGACACGTCGATCGCGTGCCGTCGATAGTCTCCGCCGCCTTTCGATTTCGCGCCGTACATCGCCCGGTCCGCAAAGCGAAGGAGCTCTCCGGGCTCACGCGCGTCGGTCGGGAACACTCCGACTCCGATGCTGGCGGAGATGCGGATCTCGTGGCCGTCGATCCGAAAGGCTTCGGATAGTTGGTGGAGGATGTCGCGCACGGCACTCTCGACTCTTCCGGTGTCGTCCAGATCCGCCATGATGACCGCGAACTCGTCTCCGCCCACGCGCGCGGTGGTGTCGGTGTTTCTCACGCAGCTTCGGATCCGGATCGCCGCTTCCAGAAGGAGGGCGTCGCCGATCTGATGTCCGTACGTGTCGTTGACGTCCTTGAACTGATCGAGGTCGATGAAGAGCAGGGCGAGAGATAGCCCGTTCCTCTGCGCCTTACGGATCCCCTGCCGGAGCCGGTCCTGGAACAGGTGCCGGTTCGGAAGCCCCGTGACGAAGTCGTAGTTCGCTCTCTTCCAGATCGCCTCCTCCACTTCCTTCTGCCGGGTCACGTCCCGAATCACAGAGATGCGGCGCACGACCCGGTCGTCGTCATCCCTCACGCAGTGGATCGACACCCAGGCCACGTACTCTACACCGTCCTTCCTACGATGTCGCACCTCCCCCTGCCAGTGGTCGGCAGCGTCGGGGACCCGGGAGGCCCCGTCGCGGCGCTCCTCCCCAGGGCCGGACGCCAGGAGGAGGTCCGGTGAGCGCCCGATGACGTCCTCGGGTGGATAGCCGGTGACACGGGTGAAGGCCGGATTCACCGTGAGGATTCGATTCTCCCGGTCCGCCACGAGTATCGCCTCGTCGACGGTGTGGTATACCGACCCAATAATTTCCAGCTCTTTCTCGGTGTTGCGGCGGTCCGTCAGGTCGATCACCACCGCCCGGCACAGGTCGCCGTCGGAGGGGTGGACCAGGGCCTGCACCCGCACGAATCGGGGATCGCTGCCCTCGGAGAGGAGAGAGAGCTCGCACGACGTGATCTGGGCTCTCTCCGCGAAGGCCCGGGTCAGCGTCCGCCTGAAGAGAGGTCGGTCATCGCTTGCAACCAGGTCCTCGAAGGTCTGCCCGATCAACGTCAATTCGGGCTTCCCGATCAACTCTGCACCGATGTGATTCACCTCTGTCAACACCCCTTGCGGGTCGATAGCGAAGTGTCCCACGGGGGTACGGTCCAGGATTCTGTTCGAGGTGTCGGGCATCGATGTACCGCTTGAATGGGCCTGCCGGAATTCACGCGACTTCCCAACTCTCGGATCAAGGTTCGTGCCGCGCCACGCGTGTGCTTCACCACGCGCACGATTCTCGCTCAATTCCTGTACTTCTTCAGCTTGTTCCGGATCGTCTTGACGTCCAGGTCGAGCCGGCGGGCTGCCTCCGCCTTGTTGTTGCCCGTGTCCTCGAGCGTCTGGAGAATCAATCGCCTCTCCAGCTCCGCGGCCGTCAGCCCGGACGGGAGTCGCTGTAGGAAATCGCCCGGCTCTTCATCGTCCCGGAGATGTTGGGGGAGGTGTCGGGCCTCCACCGGTCCCGAGCCGGCGAGAAGGGCGGCCCTTTCCATGACGTTCCTGAGCTCGCGCACGTTCCCGGGCCAGCAGTAACGATCCAGCAGTCCCGCGCACTCTTCCCCGATCGCCTCGCCCGACACTCCAAGCTTGCGGCGGGAACGTTCCAGCATCACCCGGGCGAGGAGGGCCACGTCCCCCCGCCGCTCCCGAAGGGGCGGGAGGTGGATCGGGAAGACGTTCAATCGATGGTAGAGGTCTTCTCGCATCGAGCCGTCCTCGACCGCGGTCCTCGGGTCTCGATTCGTTGCTGAGATGATGCGCACGTTGGTGCGCATCTCTTTGCGGCCGCCCACCCGACGGAATCGGGCTTCGTCGAGTACTCTCAACAGCTTCGGCTGGAGGCTCGGCGTCATTTCGGAGACTTCGTCGAGGAAGAGAGTGCCCCCGTCGGCCATCTCGAAACAACCCTTCCGGTTCCGGTTCGCTCCCGTGAACGATCCCTCTTCGTGGCCGAAAAGCTCGCTCTCGACCAGATCCTGCGGGATTGCGGCTCCGTTCAATGCCACGAATGGCGCTGAACTTCGAGCGCTCAAGTCGTGAATCGTCCTCGCGGCCAGCTCCTTCCCGGTGCCGGTTTCTCCCGTGATGAGCACGGCGGCATCGGATGCACCAACCATTCCGAGGAGCGAGTAGACCTCCAGCATGGGTTCGCTCCGTCCCACGAAGCGGCCGAACCCGACATCCGACTCGACCGGCTCCGGCGCTCGCTCCTTCGTCCGTCCGTGCGTCGGATGGGGCGCCCCGTTGGCCTTCGCGGACGGAGGATCATGACTCGCGATCCCGGAGGCGAGGGTCCGCTCGATGACACTCTTCAGCCTGGCGCGATCGACCGGCTTCGTGAGGACATCGGATACCCCTGCCTTCATCGCCTCGACCGTGGCTTCCACTTCGTGACGCCCTGTGAGCAGCAGGATCCTCCTGCCCGGCCTTCCCTCCTGGAGACTTCGCAGAAATTCCACTCCCATTCTTCCGGCCACCGGAAGTCCGGACAGAATCAGATCCGGTGTTCTGGAGCGCACGATCGTCCTGGCTTCTCCCTCGCTCTCGGCGAGAAGGACCCGGTATCCCCACCGCTCGAGCGAGCGTTCGAGGGAGCTGCGGGATGTCGGATCGGGGTCGACCAGGAGTATCGTCATGAGTGGACGCTTCGTGGCTTCTCCTCCAATGGGGCGCCGGCCAAAGGGGACCGACACCGCAGTCTTCCGGCACGGGGCGACGTTCCATCCCCCCGTCGATTCAGCCCACCAACTTAGGCGATCGCACGGAGCATCCGAAATCCATCGAAGGGATGAGAAACACCAGATTCCCGGGGCGAGGAGGAGTGCGCCTGTGAGCGTCCTCGAGGGTGGTGAGTCGCCGTGGGTATCCTCGCGCTATCCTTCCGGTAGGGGAGGGAGCGATTCGAGGTAGGTCCAGAGAGCCATGAGCTCGACCTCGGTCATCCGGTCCGCATAGGGAGTGACAAGGGTCATCGGCTCCCCGATCGGGGAGCCGTCCGGGCGCACCTCGTCACGCATGACCCGCACGAAATCCTCGTAGCTCCAGGCCGCGAGGCCCGTCTCATGGGGAGTGAGATTGCTGGCCGCGAGCCAGCTCGGATCGCCTCCCGCAATGGGACCGCCCGCCAGCTCCGGCCCGTGGCAGCCGGTGCAGACCCCGGCGAGATGTCGACCGAACTCCACGGACACTTCGGCGGCGGGCGGGTACGCTCGATGGTCTGCGCCGTGGGAGTCGATGAGGTCGGCGGAGAGGTGGATCTCTCCGGTGGCGACCAGGAACTTACCCAGGGGACCGAGGGACGGTCGAGGGACGTCATTGTCGACCGGAGGTTGGGAGGAGATAAAGACGACGATGTCCGAGAGCTCCTGGTCGGACATGAGCTGGAAGTCTTCCGAGGGCATCATGGTCGGCCGTCCGTCCGGGAGCACTCCATGCCGAACGATCCGGTCCCAATCGGCGGCGGTGTAGTTCGCCGTGACCCCACCCGCCCCGCTGGTCAGGTTGGGGCCGAGGAGGCTTCCGATGGGAAAGGCGTCGACCATCACCCCTCCGGAGAAGTCGGCGCCGTGGCACTCTCCACAGGCGTAGCGCGCTTCTACCAGATGCCGGCCTCGCTCGCGCGCGCGCTCGAGCGCCACGCGATCGGCTTCTTCGGAGCTGAGGCCCAGCTCCTCCACTTCCTCGGGATCGAGGGGGAAGGGAATGGGGAAGTCGATCGTGTGAGTGTCGATGGTCCGGGATAGAGCACGCTCGGTCGAGGCCGAGGCCCAGGCATAGGTGGCGCCGGCTGCCACGACGACGAGCACGATGAGGATCCCGAGGATCTTCAGCGCAGTTCGCATGGTTGTAGAGATGGTTGGAGTCCGTACGTGGGCGGACCCCGAAAATGGGACGCGCCCCGGGAACATCGCTAGCGCTGCAGCGCTATTCTTTCACCTCACCCTGCGGAAAGCAACCTCTTTTTTCCCGCTCATTGCGCACCGTCCAGACCGTCCGCACCGTCCCGGTCACGGAATTTCGCGAACGGGGTCACTCGACCTCGACCACCTCGATGTCGAAGGTGAGGTCTCGCCCTGCGAGCGGATGGTTTGCGTCCAGACGGACCACGTCTTCCTCGACGTCCGCCACCATGACGGGGACCACTTCGCCCTCCTGGGTCTGCATCTGGAGACGCTGCCCCACCTCGGGCTCGACCTCGTCGGGGAACTGTTCGCGAGGAACCGAAAGGATGAGCTCCTCGCGGCGCTCCCCATACGCTTCCTCCGCCGGGATCCGGGCCTCCTTCGACTCGCCCTCGCCCATCCCCTCGACGGCATTCTCGAAGCCCGAAATCACCTGTCCCTCTCCCAGGGTGAAGCTGAGCGGATCCCGGTCCTTCGAGGTGTCGAAGACGGTTCCGTCGTCGAGGCGACCGGTGTAATGGACCTTCACATCGCTTCCCTTCGCAGCATGCGACACGTGACTGCACTCCCTCTTCGGGTGAACATGGACTTCGCGTGTGGAGATAAGAACCCCGGAGGCGGCCAGAGGATCGCCGGAGCTCGCATCACCCGGAGCTCAGTTCACGCTGATCGTGCGAAGCTCTTCGCCCCGGCGCCTGCTCGGGTCCACCAGGTGGATCGGAGCGGTGTCCACAAAGGTGCCGAACGTGAGGGCCTCGACCTGCAAGTAGACTGTCTCGGGATCGGAGGGATTCGCGGTGAAGGTCGCCGACATTTCGTACTCGCCTTCTCCGACACGCTCGCCCGAGGCCTCGATGCGGTTCGCGTCCGTGGATCCGTCCGGGAAGGGAAGATTGCGGATGCGGAGGGCGCCCCCGGGCTCTCCAAAGCGATTCCCATCCTCCAACACGTCTCCGGGATCGTTGTACGACCAGCGGACGGTGACGATCTGGCCGCGGGTCACCTGGATCGGCGCCGAGATCGAGACGGAGTAGGGTTCGAGCTCCACGGAGACTTCGGAGGTGGTCCCTTCCTCCACCATGACGCCGGTGGTCTTTCCGGAGGCCCAACCTGCTGTTTCCCTCGCCGACCCCTCTCCGGCTCGCCGAGCGACGGCCCGGATCCGGTAGGGGCCCCCTTCGGGAAGGTCCAGATTCACGGTAACGGAGGTGGATCCGTCCGCCCGCACCATCCGCACGCGCGGCTGAGATCCGTAGATTCCCCCGTCTATGCCGACCTTGAAGTCGGCGGTGGGTTCCGGAGCCGAGAGAGTCAGCTCGATCCCCGTTCCGGATTGCTCGGAGGGGTCCGCCTCGGCCGCGAGAAGGAACTGACATCCCGCGAGCACGATTCCGAAAGGAAGGGTGGCAACAAGGGTGCGAAGATACGACATCGGTTCGGATTCCTCGGGTCCGTCGGGGGTCAGGGGCTCAGCCAGTAGTTCACCTTGATTGCGAAGATGTTGTCGGGCTGGAGCCGGAAGAGCTCGCGAGACTCGCGTCCGAGCGCGAAGTCTCCGACCGGATCGAATCCGGGCTCGCGGTCCACCCCGCGGACGGTTTCGGCGCGCCTCTGCTGCCATACCAGATAGAGCGTCGATCCGGGACGCCACTCCCACCTGAGCACGGCGTTGCCGATCAAGCTGCGGAGATTGAAGTCCGGGTCGTTGACCACGAAGGCGTTGTCCGTGCCCGGTCCGGAGGGTTCCACCAGGTACCTTCCGTCCTCCTGCCGGGTGAGCGTACCCTTGTCCTCGCCGTAGCGCAGGAACTCGAACGTTCGGGGTGCCGCCAATTCCTTGAGCGTGCCGTAGTTGCCGCTGGAGAGGAAGGGCTGCGTGTAGAGTTGCAGCGAGAGGGCGGGGGAGAAGGTGACGTTGACCCGGGACTGGATGCCGAAGGTGGTCTGGTCCAGCGTCGCGAACACGTAGCGATGTCCGTACGTGGAGGTGGCCAGGTGATCTTCGACCGTGGTCACGTACTGGGCTGTGGTGCGCGAGCGGCGGAGCTGGGGGCCGACCTCCACCTCCCAACTCTCCTGGGGTTTCAGGTTGAGGGTCAATCCCGTGACCCGGTTCCAGGACCCTCCGGCGTCCCCTTCTGTACGGACGTTGCCTCGCACGGTGTACCAGCGCCGGCTGTCCGTGCTGAGGCTGAGGTTGGCTTCCCAGGCCGCCGGGTCGAGGGCGAGAGGGCCGCCCCGGGTGAGCCGATCGTTGCGCGTCTCCCGCATGTACGCGAGTCGGAGGCTCCCCCCCCAGTAGTTCATGAGCTGCCAACGGGCCATGACATTCGTGTTGTCGAGCACCTGGTCGCCGTCGTAATTCCAGACCCCATTGGGGCCTCCGAAGACGGCCCAGTTGCGAAGGTAACGGCCGGGACGGGTCTGATTGTACTGGAGGTGGGTGTCGAAGTAGATCCGGTCGCTTGCTGTCTGGAAGCCCAGGTCGTTCAGCTCGTATCCGGGACTCGAAACGCCGAGCCCCAATCGGCCCGTCCATACCCCGGACTGCTTCTCTATCAGTCCCATCGCGAAGTATCCGGAGAGCGAGGTCGCTGCGCCGTCGAGCTCCACGTGGCCCGCATCCGGACGTTGATAGTAGCGCTGTGAGGCTCTCTGGGTCCGCGTGATCGCAGCCGGATCTCCAGTGACGTGGCTCCAGCTCACGGAGCTGTTGAAGCGCCAGGTCTGGCTGTCCCACTGGTGGACGAGGTCGACGCCGCCCACGTAGGCCGAGGAGTGCAGCCGACCCTCGAGTCCCGAGCCGGCCGTTTCCCGATTCACGGCCGTGAAGATCGATCCGATCCTCGTGTCTCCGTCGCGGCCGTCGCGCCGGACGCGTCCGACGAAGTAGTTCGTCCGCGGCTCCACGATCGTCCGGTCGCGGACGCCCTCGGTGTCCACGAAGCGAGCCTCCTCCTCCGCGGTCACCGCGTCCATGACGCCGATCGACCATCCGTCGCCGATGCGTCCGGTGAGCTTGGCAGCTCCGAGGATCGTGGTGGAGCTCGGTTCGTCGGCGAAGACCGCGCTAGACGGGGCGGATCCCTGTGGCGACCTCCCGATCCTCCGGGAGTAGAGGAGCTGGGGCATCGCGCCGACGCTCCCCCGGGGCCCCCCCTCGCTGAAGCGGAAGATGTCCGGTCCCTCCACGAAGAAGGGCCTGCGCTCGTCGAAACGGGTCTCGAAGGCGGTCAGGTTGATCACTGCCGGGTCCATCTCGACCTGGCCAAAGTCGGGATTGACGGTCGCGTCGAGTGTCAGGTTGGAGGAGACGCTGTACTTCAGGTCGGCCCCAACGTTCGCGAAGAAATCGGAGCCGCTCCGGTACGGATTGCCGAAATCCACCGCCGGATCGTCGAGCCCCTGAACATACTCTGCGCGTGCGACCATGTAGGGCAGGATCTCGAGACCCCGTCCGCTCTCGATCCCCTGGATTCCCTCGAGGAGGCCGAAGCGGTGCACGCCTGATTGCTCGAGCCTCGGGGTGAAGGCGAAGACCGCCTCCTCCTGGTTGCGGTGGATCCTCCTCTCGAGCTGTAGCCCCCACGTCTGGATGTCCTGCGGGCGGAACCGCAGCTGGCTGAAGGGAATCCGCATCTCCACCGACCAACCCTCTTCGGTCACATGCGTGGCGACGTCCCACACCGGATCCCAGGAACTGTCGTTGCGTCCGCTCATCACAATCTGATCGTGGACCATCCCGGACGGGTTGGTCGCGAACCGGTAGGCGGTCTGGCGATCGAGGTAGCTGTCGAAGAAGACGATGAAGGCGTCCGACTCGTTCATCGATGCGTCGCGACGGGCCAGAAAAGTCGTGAGAGGCCCGCTGTCGTAGAGCATGGCGCCCACGTAGACGGCCTCGGTGTCGTAGACGATCCTCACCTCGGTGCGCTCGCTCGCCGGTGCGCCCTCGATCGGCTCGATCTGCGTGAAGCGATCGATCACCGGAGCGTGCGACCAGATCGGCTCATCGAGGCGGCCGTCTACCTGGATCGGTTCGTCGGTGCGAGTGGCCTGGGCGGACGGTGCACCAGCGGGAGCGGCGGCCTCCTGCTCCATGACGTCTCCGTTTCCTTCGGACGGGAATCCTTCGCCGACCTGGCCTGTGAGGGTGACCGGTGCGAGGAGGGCGGACAGAAAAAGGCACGGGGCGGCCCACAAAGGGCCGCGCCCGTGCCGGGCCGGGTGAATAGGCATTGTCGGAGTCGACTCCGCTGCTCAGTTACGGAAGGACTGGTACAACCCGTTCACGTCGAACTGGCGCGTGTACTTGATCACGAAGGTTCTCTCAGCGGTGTCGAGACCATCCCTCGGCAGGATTCCGGAGATCCCCTGTACGTCCATGAGCTGGCGCTCGTTGTAGACCACGTACAGGCCGGTGCCGGCCGTGTCCTGCCAGCCGAACCGGACGAAGCCTGTCCACACCCCGGTCTGATCGCTGTACTGCACCGACGACTGGATCGAGAGGGCGGGCGTGAAGGCGTAGCGAGCCTGCAGCCGGGTCAGTGTCGTATTGAAGTCCCCTTGCGGCAGGTCGATCCGGTTGTGGGTGATGTTCACGCCTCCGGTGAACGTGCCGCCCCTGCGGGCGTTCACGCCGCCGGAGAGCGAGGTCCGGGTTCCGCCGAGGAAGCTGCCGACCGAGATCCGGTTGCTGAAGGAGATCGGATCGGCCCGGTTCGTGTTCTGCGAGGACCAGAACGTCCATCCGCTGTAGGTGCCGGCCGGAACCACGATGTCCGTTCCCGCGATCGCGAACGGCCGGTCGAGTCCTTCCAGCTCCCAATCCAGCGCCGGCATGGCGCCGGCCCCGCTCTCGAGCTCGATGTGGCTGTGCATGTGCACCCGCTCGAAGAGCTTGAAGCCGTCGTCGAGGGTTCGGTTCGTCGTGTAGCTCATGTGCGGCCTGACCTCGCGGAGCCAGTCGATCTGCGGCACCCGGATGAAGCGCATGGCGCGGGCGTGGTACGCGTTGTAGCCCAACTGGCGCTGGATCCTGCGGACGAACCCGACCTCGGGATTGAAGTCCTGCCCGACGTGGTCGTAGTAGGTGGAGAGCTGCCATTGCTCGGAACGGTACTCCCCGACGAAGGCCATGATCTTGCTGTCGCCATCGAGCTCGGGGGTGTCCGTGAATCCCAATAGCGCATCAAAGGTCCACTCGTCTCCGATGCCGAGACGCCCGTCCACGCCGAAGGTTCGGTTGTAGTCGTCCGAGAGGTTGGTGGAACTGCGCTCGGTGAAGATCGCCCCGACCCGGGAGCGGTTCGGGAGCTCCTGGAGCACCCGGGCCACGACCCAGCCATTCGCGTCCTGCACCCCGTCGAGCCCTTCGGTGCGCATGTAGAGGGCCCCCACGTCGGTGCTCCCAATCCGGCCCGAAACGCGGGCTCCGGCCTCGATGGGAATCTCCTGGCCGCCCTCGACACCGATGCGCCGGCTGTGGAACATCTGCACCGGGGTCTGGGAGGAGCCCGGGCGGGACGACTGGACCGAGAAGAGGTCGGCGTTCTCGAGGAAGAAGGGGCGCCGCTCCGGGAAGAAGAGGTTGAAGCGGGTCAGGTCGACCTGCTGGTCGTCCACCTCCACCTGGGCGAAGTCCGTGTTCACCGTCAGGTCGAGCGCGAGGCTGGGCGTGATCCCGATCTTCGCGTCCGCTCCGAACTCGAAGGGATACTCGGTGCCCGGTTGGCCGGGGAGGTTCTGCTGCGCCGCCCCGAGGATGAAAGGCGTGATCGTCGTGACCCGCTGCGGGGGAGGCTCGATCCCCTGCAGGGTTCCGGCCTCCGTGAGACGCCACAGATTGTACTGGCGGGGAACCGGCGACCATACCGCTTCCTCGTTCTTCCGTCCGATGTAGCGCGCGATGTTCATCCCCCAGCTCTGCTCGTCCTGCAGGCCGTAGCGGAGGGTGGAGAAGGGGATCCTCATCTCGACGTACCACCCGTTCTCGTCCTGCGAGGTGGCGACGTTCCAGGAGGCGTCCCAGTTCGTGTTCACGCCCCCGCCCCCGCGGATCTGTCCGTCGTACTCGATGCCCCCGGGATTCGTGCCGAAGACGAAGCCGTTCTGGCGGTCCTGATAGGTGTCGAAGACGACGATGAACGCATCCGACTGGGAGAGATTCGCGTTGCGCCGGCGTTCTCCGACGATGATCCCGGCAGGGTTCACGTCGTAGAGCCAGGCGCCGACGTAGACCGCGTCGTCGTCGAAGAGGATGCGGACCTCCGTGTCCTCCGAGGCCGGAGCGCCGACCACCGGCTCGAACTGGACGAAGCCGGTCAGGGCCTCCGCTTCCATCCAGACGGGATCGTCCAGGCGGCCGTCGACCGTCGGTCCGACATCCACTCTTGTGGCCGAGCCGACCGAGGCGGCGAGCGGCGAGTCAGACGAGCCGCTTGCTGCGGTTTGCGCAAGAAGTGGTCCCGCAGCCACCAGGGGGGCCAGGACCAGCGCCGAGAGCACCCACATGCCGTGTCGCACGTTCATAAGGATTACCTCTGAGGTGTTGAACTGATTCGGCCGCTCGTGAACCTGTGCCTCGAACGGACCTCGTTCCATGCCGTGTGCTGGCCCGGTTTTTCCATAGGGGCGCATAGCGCGCGCTGTGAAACTGCGCGTCGGACCGGGAAGTTCCACTTCGATTGAAATCGACTGCAATTCAGGGTTGGAAATATAAGGGGAACGAATGCATGAACACCAGTGTGCGCCCGCTCGTGAGCGAGGGCCCTCCGCAGTCTCTTCCCACAGCGTAAGGGCTTGTCCCTGCGAACGATAGCCTCTCCCCGACGCGCAGTCGCGGCGACAAGCAGCGTCATCCGCCCCGGCGGTCGGTAGGGTCGGGGCCGAGACGACGCGGCTGGCACTGTTCCTGCAAGTCTTTACGCACGATCTTCGAACGGTATCGGGATCCGCGCTCGGGGCGGGCGGTCCGGCGCGGGGGCCGTCGCACGGCGTTCCGCCTGGGCGAGGACCGCAGGACCCGTTCGCGGTGGCCACTCCCCTTCTTCGACAAACTTTCTTGGGAGAATGCAGCGATGAGAAGGATGGTGACGGGTTTGCTGGTGGGATGCGCGGTCCTGGTCGCGGGGCCCGCAAAGGGTCAGGTCGCGTGGGACGCTCCACTCCTCGTATCGCCGAGCGCTCCCACGGGCTGGGGAGTGTTCCTCGTGGATCCCGCGCCCGGATCTGGAATCGGGGTGCTCGGGACCTGGCGCGGGACCGAAGCCCTCGGCTACAGGGTCGGTCTGGCCGAGGGCCCGGGGGGTCGCCTTGCCGGATACGGAGGTGTGGACGTGTCCGGGCCCATCACCCGTGCCTCGGCCAGCTTCCCCCTGGACGTGGATTGGCTCACCGGAGTGGGCCTGGGCGTCGGTGACGCCGTCCTGATCAGCGTTCCGCTGGGCCTGACCGTAGGCCGATCCGTGGAGGCCGACGGCGTCTGGTTCAACCCCTACGTGGCCCCCAGAGTGGTCGTGGACGCGTGGATGGGAAGCGATCGGCCGCGGGACGGCTTGCACCTCAACCTTGCGGTCGATCTGGGGCTCGACGTCGCCTTCGATCCGTCGTGGACGATCCGGTTCGGCGCCTCGATCGCGGATCGGGACGCTCTCGCGGTGGGGTTGAGCTTCCGATTGCCCTGAGTGAAGTCCTCGCTGGGGACGCTGGGGGATCATGGCGGTTTCCGGAACAGGACCACGCTTCGGGCGGGCCGGTGGAGGCTCCAGCCGAATCTGTCTCCGATCCATTCGAAGGTCTCGCTCCGGTAGAACGACACGTGCGTGGGATCCCGCACGTACCACCAATCATCGAAGGCGGCGTCATCATCCAGGAGCTCGGTCATCAGGCCGAGCCAACCGCCGGGGCGGAGCATCTGGTCAAGCCGGGCGAACTCCGCTCCGGGGCGGAAAAAGTGTTCCGCGGTCTCCGAGCAGGTAATGAAGTCGAACGTGCGATCCAGAGCTTCTTCATCGGGAGCGAAGAAGGGATCGTAATTCCGCATGGTGAAGCCCTTCTCCTCGAACATCACCGAGAGCGTCGGGCCCGGGCCCGAACCGTAATCGAGGCCGTGGGCTGCCGGCTCGAGGAGCGGGAGGAGGGGATCGGCCAGCCGCGCGAGGAAGCGGCGATAGCCGACGTCCTCGGGGTCGTTCTGGTGAGTCCGGTACCGGGCTTCTTCCTCTGCAGCTCCGAGCCGGTGTTCGGGATCCAGATAGGTCAACCGGCACCGGTCGCAACGGAGGTAGCTCCTTGCGCGCAGGGTCGCAAAGGGGCGAACCGAGCGAGCGGAGCAGAGCGGACAGGCCCCATCACGGAGTCGAGCCGGGTTCATTGGGTCGGGATCGGGGAAAAATGGGACGTTGGGGTTCGGACGAAGCGGAGGCGGCCGGACTTCGCACCTTGCCCACCGGAAGCTCGTCGGCGAGGATCAGCGTGACCCCAGGCCAGGGCCCCTGAAGGCTCGGAGCTACAATGATGGACGACCATACGTACACCGAACAGGTGATGGAGAACCGCACCTTCACCGAGAGGATGAGCGGTCGGCGGCGTCGCCGGCGGAGTGGGGACGATGGTGGCCGAAATCGTCAGCGCTCTCCTGGGGGGACCGCGACCTGGGGAGAGCTCCTGCGCACCCTTGGATTCGCCCAGGCTCCCGGTGTGCTTTACATTCTCGCCGTGATGCTACTCGCGGGCGTCCTCATCGCGCTATCGATGGGGATGCCGGGCTGATTCGCCGCGGCCCGAAATCGACCGGTTGTCGCTCACCATCCGTTCGACCTACCAATTCGCTTGGCGTGCAGGAAACTGAGTTCGCACATACGCGGAACCACCCAAGGAGGAATCGAATCATGTCCGTGAATCCATCGCCGACCGTGGATACCGCCGAGTTGGAAGAGATCTCGCTCGCCCTCGCTCGAGGGAAGGGAATACTCGCAGCAGACGAGAGCATGGGGACCATCAAGAAGCGCTTTGCTCCGATCGGGGTGGAATCGACCGAGGAGAATCGGCGCTTCTATCGGGGAATGCTCTTCGAAGCCGAGGGAGCCGAGGAGTTCATCAGCGGGGTCATTCTCTTCGACGAGACGATTCGCCAGAAGGCCTCCGACGGCACACCCTTTCCGGAGTTGCTCGCCCGGAAGGGAATCATCCCCGGCATCAAGGTGGATACGGGTACGAAGCCGCTTGCCGGATCCGACGGTGAGAAGATTACCGAAGGTCTCGATGGATTGCGGCCCAGGCTGGAGGAGTACCACGCTCTCGGGGGGCGCTTCGCGAAGCTCCGGACTGTCTACTCGATCGGCGCCGGGCTCCCGACCAGGTATTGCGTGGAGGCGAACTCGCACGTTCAGGCCTACTACGCGGCGCTCTGCGTCGAGCAGGGCCTGGTGCCGATCGTCGAGCCGGAGGTGCTCATGGATGGAGACCACTCGATCGACGCGTGTTACGATACGACGCTGCGCGTCCTGCGCTCGGTCTTTGCCCGGCTCTCCCTCTACCAGGTACCACTTCCGAAGATTCTGCTGAAGACCAACATGGTCCTGAGCGGGAAGGAGGCGGGCGACCGGGCCGGCGTTGAGGAAGTGGCCCGCCGCACGCTCGAATGCTTCCACGAGGTGCTTCCGCCGGAGCTCCCGGGCGTCGTGTTCCTGTCCGGGGGACAGACGGAGGAGGAGGCTACCGCGCACCTGAACGAGATCAATCGTCAGGCCGGAGACGACGCGCCCTGGCACCTGAGCTTCTCCTATGGACGGGCCCTCCAGGCTTCCGCCCTCGACATCTGGAGGGGGGACGCCGGAAACGCCGGCGCGGCTCAAGAGGCCTACTTGAAGCGGGCGAAGCTCAATGCGGCGGCCGTGCACGGGAGCTACACCGCCGAGATGGAGCGCTGACCGGCGCGCCTTTCGTCCGCTCAGGGCGAAGTGGCCTGGTGTTCCCCGTTGAGTGGAAGCTCGTTCCAGATTGCCGCGCTGCGCGGACCCACACCGATGCCCCAGACTCCGTTCGGCTCCGATTCGGTAAGCTCGAACGTGGCCTCCAGGGAGAGGGAGCCCCAGCGCAGCCACAGCTCCCCGGGAGCGAACTCGAGCTCGATCGATTGCTGGCCGACCAGGTCGATATCCGTTGAGGGTGGAGGCTGCTCGGTGAGCAGGGTCGGCGAGGCCGGATCTGCGGAGGGAAACTCGAAAAGCCGGATCCACCCGTCCGAGTCCACGGCGAGGAGGAGCGGGTCATCGCCGTTGGCTCTGCCCAGGGCGAGCCTCGCTTCCCAAGGACCTTTTCCAAGCCCCTGGACCCGGGCCTCGATCCGCAAATCCTCCTCGATTGGCAGCCCCCTCACCCGCCAGGCGAGCGCCCCCCCCGGATCTCCGCCCGTCGCAACCTGGAGCCAGCGGTCCCGAGAATCTCCCAGGGGTTGGAGGGAGCGACGTACCTCCATCCACTGTGGCTGCGTTTGCTCGAGCCGGTTCCGGAACGCGGAGTCGAGCTCGGCGATCCGATCCACGCCGAACATGTCCTCCGCCGCCGCCGCTACCACGGGCCAGGCATACTCCTCGGGTATCTGATCGTCCGCTACGGCGACCACGAGCTCTTTCATCTCGTCGCGGTAGGGTCCGCTCACCATGAAGTGAAAGAACTCCGTCCAGACCGCGTAGGCGTCCGGAATCGTCAGGCGAAGGGGGGCGCCGAGAAGGATTTCGTCGGCACCCGGAAGCTCACCCGCCGTCAGGAGGCGCTGCGCCCGCCAGAGGTGGGTGGAGGCCCAGGGGTCTGCGGCGATAGGGTTGCCGAGCTCGATCCCATCCGTTTCGCGTTCGACCCAGCCCGCCATCCCCTCGGCGAGCCATGGGGGCCAATAGGCGCCGGCCGCGAGATCGTAGGTTGCGAGGTGCGCGGCTTCATGCGCGATGGCCCGCAGGTAGTGAGCGGGCAGGCCCACCTCGCCTACGGCCTCAGCGACGGATGCGTCCACCAGGAGGTGCGCGGATCGGGAGTCCCTCGACGAGAACCCGCGGGTGTCCCGGAAACGGCCGCCCGCGATGTAGGCTTCGACCGCCTCGTACTCGCTCTCCGCACCATACAGATGGATGGTGGGGAGGGTCAGGTCCTTCGACGGGGATTCAGCCTCGAGGTAGTCTGCCACTGCCTCCCAGCCGGCTTCGGCCCGCTCGAGCGCCTCCTGGCCCCATGCGCCGCACGGGAAGTGGCAGACGACTTCGAGGTGAGCGCCGGAATGGACGGAGACGACCGGGGGCGCCGGGCTGCGCAGCAGGAGTGCGCCTGCACACCCCTGCACGAGCAGGAAGAGAAGGACCGATCCGGCGGTCCCCACCCTGGAGAAGACCGCCCGCGGTGGTCGTCGCATCTTCCTTCTCCATGCCGTGAGGGCCGAGGGCTCGAGGGATTCGAAGCGCGTCCTGGCTCCCTCATCAAACCATCGGTCGTGAGTGGAGGTTCCGCCGGTTGCCTCGGACGAATCTCAATCCAGGGGTGTGAGGGCCGCTACGATCTCCTTTCGGCGGGGTTCGAGGAAGGGAGGCAGCACCACCTTCTCTCCCAACGCCTCCGGGTCTTCGTCCACAGTGAACCCGGGACCGTCGGTGGCGATCTCGAAGAGGATTCCGTTCGGCTCTCTGAAATAGATGCTCCGGAACCAGTATCGGTCGATCGGGCCGCTATGCGCGACTCCCGCCCCGGTGAGGTGTTCGAGCCACGCTTCGTATCCTTCCCGGTCCGGCGTCCGGAAAGCGACATGGTGAACTCCCCCCGCTCCGATCCGGGCCCGAGGAAGGTGTGGCTCGATTGCGAGGTGGAGCTCGCTTCCCGCCCCACCCGGACCCATCTCGTAGACCTGGACCGTTTCCCCCTCATCGTCGAACGGGGGATAGGAGCGCACCTGGCGCATCTGCAGGACCTCTTTGAGGATCCGCTCGGTTCCTCGCGCATCCGGAACGCTGAGCACGACCGGGCCCAATCCGCGAATCTGGCGGGATTCCGGAACGGGGCTCTCGGACCAGGGGTGCGCTTCACCCCTGCCCCCGTCGTCCAGGAGCGTGAGGCGCTGGCCCTCCGGATCCTCGAAATCGAGGGTCGCCCGCCCGTCCCTCTCGGCCGGCTCTCCCACCTCCACGCCTTCGTCCGACAGTCGCTCGTGCCACCAGTCGAGAGTCTCTTGCCCTGCTACTCGAAGGTGGGTCCGGACGATGCTCCGGGTTCCCCGGCGCTCGCGCGGCATCGGCCAATCGAAGAAGGTGAGGTCCGTACCGGGACTGCCCTGGGCGTCGGCGTAGAAGAGGTGATAGGCGCTCACGTCGTCCTGGTTCACGCTGCGCTTCACCAGCCTCATCCCGAGCACCCGGGTGTAGAAGCGGTGGTTCTGCCGGATATCTGCCGACACCGCGGTGAGATGGTGAATGCCCTGGAGCTTCGGCTTCGGTGTGTCCATCTTCCTCGTGCCCTCGCATGACGTTGACAGGTGACGTCCGCTGCGCTGATCCGTGTTTGCACGCGATGCCCCACTTACCGGACCTCGCACGACTGATGCCCACCCCGCACCCGACGCGCTCGAGAGGCGATCGACGCCTATCCCCTTCGATACGGCGCGCGCATCGACGAGTCCAGTGGGCGTGGTACGCCTCCTGGGCGCACGGGGCGCTCTTCCTCGTCCTCGCCGGCTACGTCCTGAGCCGGGAACCCCGAAGCTGGTTCGTGGCGGTGGCCTGCCTCGCGGCCGGGACGGCGGCCCCACTGCTGGGCCGCGCCGCCTACCTGGGGAACTCCTTTCGTGCCTTTCTCCTCCTCCTGCTGGCCGTCGTTCCCCCGGGGGGGCTCTTCCTCCTCGATTGGAGCCCGGGCATCGTTCTCGCCGGTCTCCTCTTCGCGCCGTTCTACTACGTGGGGCTCAAGGGGGCGATCGGCTTGCGCGGGCGCCGGGGGTCGCGGCGCGGTCGGCCTACGTCCTCGTAGCAGCCCGGTTCCAGGAGCCCGGTCCTCGGAGCCCGCTCCTCCTGAGAGGCTGGTGCAGTGCGAACGCGTCCTTACTCCTCCGGCGGTGCCTCCGGGTGGAAGCGTACCTCGAACATCGTTGGCCACAACTTTCCGGTGAGGTAGAAGGTGCCGGACTCGGAGTCGTGCGCGATCCCGTTCAGCACCGCCTGGATGTCGTCGGGCCTGCCCCCTTCGGGCTCGAGGATCGAGGCGTCGATCTCCGAGACGACCTCACCTGACTCCTTTGCGATCCGGACGATCCGGTCGCTGTCGAGGACATTCGCGTAGAGGTAGTCTCCGACGCACGCCAGGTCGTTCACTTCCGGGAGCGCCCGCCCGCCCCGGGTGATCGGACGCGAGTCGTGAAGCTCGAAGGTGGCCGGGTCCCTGAGGTAGAGCACGGCTTCGCCCGTCGTCATGTAGAGCCAGTCTCCGTCGTGGCAGAGGCCCCAACCCTCCGCTTCGAACTCGAACGTGTCGAGGATCTCGAAGGTTTCGAGGTCGTAGGCGAAGGCCGTCTCCTCCTTCCACGTGAGCTGGACCAGCGAGCTGCCGACCCTCGCAATTCCTTCGCCGAAGTATTCCTCCTCCAGGCTCCGGATCCGGACGACCTCTCCGGTCCCGGGGTCCACCTCGCGGACCGACGATCGTCCGTGCATGCCCGTGCTCTCGAAAATGCGCCCATCATAAAAGACGAGTCCCTGCGTGTAGGCTTCCGGGTCGTGGGGAAAGGTGCGCACCACCTCCAGGCGCTCGGTGGGCACCGCATGAGCGCATCCGAGCAGGACGGCGGCGAGCAGGTAGAACAGGATTCCCGTTCCCTGGAGAGTACCCAGCGACGGACTCGGCCGGCTCAAGTCAGCACGCGGTGCCTGAGTGCGGGCAGCCGGCTCCGGATGTCGCGGAGCTTGTCCATCTCCACCTCGGCGAGGATCACGCCCGGCTTGGTGCCGGCGTCGGCGAGGATCACTCCCCACGGATCGACGATGAGCGCGTGTCCGTGGGTTTCACGAGTGGCACCGTGCCGGCCCGTCTGGGCCGGGGCGATCACATAGGCACTGTTTTCGATCGCCCGAGCCCGCAGGAGAACCTCCCAGTGGGCTCGTCCGGTGGGGCGGGTGAATGCAGACGGGATCAGGAGGAGCTCGGCGCCCCGGTCCGAAAGGCCCCGGTAGAGCTCCGGAAAGCGGACGTCGTAGCAGATCGAGAGCCCGATCCGGGCGAGTCCCGCTGCCTCGAACACCGGCGGCGGCTCGGTGCCGGCTACGACCCTGTCCGACTCGCGGTAGCTTTCCCGCTCGGAAAGCTCCACGTCGAAGAGATGCATCTTGTCGTATCGGGCCACGATCCGACCCTCCGGGTCGACGAGGATCGCTCGGTTGTGCACCCGGCCGTCCTCCGATCGGACTGGATAGCCTCCCCCGAGGATATGCGTGTCGAACTCCCGAGCCCATGCCGGCAGGAGATCCTCGACGATTTCGGAGATGCGTTCCGATTGGCGAACTCGTTCGTCCTCGTCCCCGAGGAAGGCGAAGTGCTCGGGGAGGCCGGTCAGCGCGGCGCCGCCCCGGGCTGCTCGGGCGATCCACCGATGTGCCTCTTCCATGTTCCGATCCAGGTCCGGCTGGCTGTTCATCTGGACGGCTGCGACGGGAAATGAAGACATGGATGTCCGCGGAAGGGGTCAGGGGGTGTCGGGGTCGGAGATGCCGATCGCCTCGGCCAGCTCCCGGAGCTTCGCCTGGACCCGAGACGCGTTCGTTTCTCCCATCCGGATCAGGTGCTTTTCGGCGGCGGCTCGGTTCTCGAGCGCGGGATCACGGAACTCGTAGACGCCCTCCACGGGCTCGACCTCCAGCGGCCGGTCCACGACCTCGACGGCAAGAAGGTTCGCCACCGCGCGCTCCATCGCGTCGTCGAAGGTCTGGTCGGGGATCCCGAGCTCGGCGTAGGCCTCCTCGAAGAGCGGGTGGAGCTGGTGATAGAGTTGAGCCGTGCCATCGGTGTCGAGGCTGGCGAACGTTTCCGTCAGGAGATCGTACCGACGATGGCCCTCAGGGTCCATCACCGTCCGTCCATCCACCACTCGAACGTGGAAGTCTTCCTCCGGAACGAGGAACTCCACGTGCTCAGCCGGGCTGGAGCCTCCGGCGAGGCTCACGACGGCGCCCACGAATCGTTCCACCAGCTCGTCCGTGACCAGCCACGAGGCCAACTGGGGGTGCGCGGAGAGGGCGGCCACGAGCCGACGCACGAACTCGTCACTCGCGCTGAGCTCCGGGAGGTCCAGCGGCGGAACGTCCGGGCCGACCGTGGCGTCTTCCTCCGCTTCCGGAGCGAAGGAAGGGGTTTCCGCCACTGGGGGTGGATCCGGTTCCGAATCACGCATGATGAACCAGGCCAACCCTCCGCCCAGAAGGAGGACTGCGACCGCCGTCGCCGCCCATAGGCCCTTGTTCTTTCGGTTGGAACGACGTCGTCGCATGGACGCGAAGGGGGTCTGCGCTCCCTCCGTCGAACCTGGCTCGTTCCGAGGGTTGTCACCGAGCTCATGCATCGCTTTCTCCGAACGCGAGATGTCGCGCTTTCCGCGCGATCGATCCCCTGCTACAGCAGCCTTCTAGGCTCCTTTCCTTCGATCGTTCCACGCCCGCGCGACGGCCTCCGGTGGGAGAGGCACGCGACTGCGTAGGAATGCGCGCTCCTCGCGCTCACGGTAGAGATGGATCGTGATGAACACTGCGCCCAACGTCTGTTCGAATCGGATGTCTCCCGCGTGGCCGTGACCGCGGAACCCGATCGTGGGCCGACCGACGGTCGTGCCGTCTCGCGTCAACTCTTCGATCACCTCCCAGCCCTGGGCCGGGAGCGCCTGGAGGTAGTGCTCGAAGGCCTCGTCCAGGCCGGACGGGCGCGTAAAGACCACGATGTGGTAGGGTCCGGCTCCGAGAGCCGGCGGAAGTTGGGTGGAGGGGACCTCGGTATGGCCCGCGAGCGCGGCTCCGTCCGGTGCCTCGGGAAAGTGTTGCGGCCAGCTCTCGGGAAGGTAGAGGGTGTCGGCCGGCGCCGTCCCCCCTCCGCCCATCGCGAGAGCGAGGGCCAGCCCGGCCGCCTCGAAGACGCTGCTCCACTCCATGGTTCCGCTCGCCGACGTGGGGATGGTGGATCGGGCTCGTAACACGCCCGATGTGACGTTCAATATACACCGCAGGGACCCGGACGGGTTGCGCGCGGAGGGGAAAAGGGAGAAAGATGCCGCTCAGACCGGAGCGAGCCGGCCGCCGGTGCAGGGTGGGCCGGCCACGTCCTCAGCGGGGAAGGTACCCATGCCCAACGCGAATCTCCTCATCCCGGGAACCGGGGGGATTACCTTGGAGGATGCCGACGGAAACGACGTGGGTTGGCCGGTCCTGATGAGGTTGAAGAGCGTGATCCGGGGTGTTCAGGGGAAGAGCGACGAGGAGCTCGTGGAGCTCCTCGGGATGGAGCACCGCCCCGGGCAGATCGCTCCGGCGAAGACCTCCCTCGCTCCCGGAATCACTCTCCATCCCGGACGGGTGCTGCGCGTCGCCTACAATCAGCTCCAGACCGGGGTGAATCAGTTTCTCTACGACTGGCGGGCTGACATCCGTCACAGCGCCGGACAGCTCATCGACTTTCTTCGGGAGCGGCGGCCGGAGGGCGGTCGATGGAACCTCATCGGCCATTCGCAGGGAGGACTGCTGGCGATCGTCGCGAGCAAGCTCCTGGACGACGAGGAGGAATTCGCCCGGCATGTGGCGAGCGTGAGCCTGGTCGGGACTCCGGCCGCCGGTACGCTCAATGCCGCTGAGGCCATGATCGTAGGTGACAATGCGGGCGAGCGGCTGATTCCGGTCATGAGGCGTACCGTTCGAATGTGGCCGGCCATCTACCAGATGCTTCCCGCCTGGCCCGCGGTGGTGGCGGGGGGTGGGGAGCCGCTGGATCCCGGACACCAGCTCCTCGAGGAGGGAGGGTGGCCGGGTGTGGAGGGGATCCAGGAGGACCTTCTCCTCAGGGCTCGTGAGCTCCGCGAGCTTCTCACGGACCCGCTCGCCTCGATGGATGGGGTAGACGTCCGGTTCTACTGGTCGGAAAATCGCAAGACGAACATTGCCATCCGCGGCCCGACTGGAGGAGTGCTCGATTGGGACCCGGTGGAGCAGGAGAAGGGTGACACTCTCGTGCCCTTCGCGACTACGCTCCGCACCATCGGGACTGAGCACGGCCCGAAGGTCAGGCGGTTCCCCGCCCCGTGCGAGCCCCATGCCTATCTGTGTTGCGACGACGGTGTGATCACCCGAGTCCGGAGACGACTCCAATGACGAGACACCAGTGAGATACGGGATTCCAGCAGGAGGAACGCGCAGCCGCCTCCTGCTTCGCCGATGGGGGTTGGCGGTCGTCCTGGCGCTCTCCATGACCGGGGTACCGGTGGATCTTCGGAGCCAGGAGGCCGGCGAGGAGCCCGCCCGAGTGCAGCGGCACCTCGGAGTGGGGAACGTGGCCTTCCTCGGTACCTGGGATCCGGCCGTGCATGTGGGCTACCTCTACCAGGTGTCCCTTCGACCGAGCTCGATTTCCACCGATGACCTGGGAGTCGTGACCGTCGAGACGCCCCGGTGGTTCGGTCACACCATGGTGTCGGCGGGATGGGCTGTGGACTCGGACGGGGCGGGGCGATCGGGATTGGCGGGGCTCGGTCAGCTGGGGCTCCTGTATCGCTTCGACGGTCCGATGACGGTCTCGCGGGCCGGTGTTGCTGCGCAGGGCTCGTTCGGGCTTCGCGGCGCAGGTGCGGTCGTGCGCGTGGGCTTCCTCCACGGAAACGGGGCCCTATCGCTGGGGTGGATGCGCTTCGAGGATCCCCGTTCCGACGGACTGTCGGTGACGGTCGAAGTCCTCAGGTGCATCCTCCAGGACCTGGGACTGATCGACGCGTGCCTGGTGCTCTGACCGTGATGAAGTCGGCCCGATTGAACGATGTGCTCGCGGCCATCGACCGCGAGAACTCGGCCGATCCAACTTCGGTGGAGTACCGGGGAGAGCGCCTCCCGCTCGCCCTCGCCGAGGGAATCTCGGCCCACGACTGGATCCTCCGTCTGCGGGAGGACGATCCCCGAGGTGGCCCGGAGACGCTTCTCATCGCGGCCCGCGGGCACCACATCCGTAGATGGGAGACGCCAAGGTCTGGCTATCCGGAGGGCCGGCAAGGGTACCTCGCCTGGAGGCGGCACCTCTATGATGTGCACGCGAGGCACCTCGTCCGAATCATGAGCGATTGCGGGTACGGCGAGGCCGAGCTTGAGGCGGTCGATCGGATCGTGCACAAGCGGGGAATGAAGCGCGATCCCGACGTGCAGAGCTACGAGGACGCGGTGGCTCTCGCCTTCTTCGAGATCCAGTTCGGCCCCTTTGCAGATCGCACCGAACGGCCGCCGCTCCTGCGGGCGATCCGGAAGACCTGGAGAAAGATGAGTCCGGCGGGGCGGGAGCTCGTCGGATCGATCACCTTCCCTGCGCAACTCTCTGAGCTTGTTCGCGAAGCGGTGGACGACCGAGGCGAATGAGGTCGTAGGTCGAACGAAGAGAACGGTTTCCCTGGTGTAAACGCCCTGAGAACGCTAGCTATTAATGGGTGTTCGCTGGATTGGTCCCTCCCCGGAGATGCCGAATGAGCCACCTGTTCCGCCGCGCCGCCCTCCTCGTTGTTCCTTTGACCGCATTCGCGACCGCCGCGTGTGACGAAGTCGCGGATGCGACCGCCCAGGACTACGTCATCGCACCGGCTCCGGAAGGGGTGACCCACTACGTTCGGTACGAAGTGGGTGGGGACACGTCCTATGGGGTGCTCGACGGGGAGACCGTGCGGGAGCTGGAGGGACCCCCATTCGACAATCCACCGGAGACCGGTCGCACGCACGACCTGGCGGAGGTGAGGCTCCTCGCGCCCGTCGAGCCCAGGGTGGTCCTCGCGGTCGGTTTCAACTACGAAAGCCACCTGGGCACGCTCGATCAGGAGGAGATCCCGGAGGTGCCGGAGCTCTTCGCGAAGCTCCCGACGTCGGTCGTGGGGCCAGGCGACCCGATCATCATGTATCCGGACTCGGAGGATCTGCACTTCGAGACCGAGCTCGTGGTCGTGATCGGTCGCCACACCGCGAACGTGTCCGTGGAGCAAGCCCGGGATCACATCTTCGGGGTGACCGCCGGAAACGATGTGAGCGAGCGGTCCTGGCAGGTGAACGACCTCCAATGGCTCCGGGCCAAGGCGTCCGACTCCTTCGGGCCGATCGGGCCGGTGGTGGCGAGGGGACTGGATTACGACAACATCATGTTGGAGGGGCGGCTGAATGGCGAGGTCATGCAACGGGAGAGCTCCTCCGATCTCGTGCGGGACCTTCCCACGCTGGTCAGCCACATCAGTCAGTGGGTCACCCTGGGTCCGGGAGACATCATCTTCACGGGCACGCCGGGGGAGACGAGTGCGATGCAGGTCGGTGATGTGTTCGAGGTCGACATCGAAGGAATAGGGGTCCTCCGCAATCCGGTCGTGGCCGAGGAGGATTTGTCCCGGACCAGCCCAGGGGATTGAGCCGATGAAAGTGAAGAGCCTGCTCGCGGTGCTGCTCGTCTTTGCTGCATGCACCCCGAAGATGCCACCGGAGTTGGCGGCGCCGCCGGAAGAGGGAGCGCTCGCGGAAGCGGCGGAACGGGTCGCCGACGCAAGGGCCGCCGAAGCGGAGGAGGGCAACGGCGCGACGTTGGAGGAGGCAACGCAGCGGTCCAGGGGGACGTGGACATCGCCCTGGAGCGTCCAGCCCGACCCCGTCCTCGTCGCCTCCCGGGAAGTGGTCACGGCTCCAAGCGAGGAGGAGAGGGCGGAGTTGGTCCTGGAGGGGCGATACCAGGGGGATATGGTCGCGCTGGAGTCCTACCGGCCGGGATACTCGTTCTGGCAGCACATCTTCCTGATTCCGGACGGATCGATTGCCTTTGGAAGCCAGAGCGACGGTCGGCTCCTGGCCGTCTTCCCCGCGAACGGACAGTGGGGAACGCACCACTTTGAGGATCCCTCCCTCACCCATGTCCTCGAGGGACGATCCCTGCAGGGACGGATGAGCCAGCGGAGGGATCAGGTGGCCCGGCTGCTCGAGCCGGAAGTCGGCCCGGTGGTCCACAATCCGACACGAGGTCGGTTCCTTCTGCCCAACGCCGGCCGATACGGGAGCTTTCTCCAGGAGTGGGGCGAGATCTACGAGCGGTTCGGGGTCCCGGCCGAGATCGGACTCGCCCAGGCGGTTCTCGAGTCGGGGCTGAATGGAAGGGTTCGCTCGCCTGCCAACGCCCTGGGATTCTGCCAGTGGCTGGCTCGGAACTGGGACCACATGAAGCGTCACGCGTCTAGCGTGATCGAGGGCTACAATCAGACGACGCAGGCGCCCTACTGTGCCGCTTACCTCACGATCCTCGCCACCAAGTACGGCTCCTTCATTCCGGCGCTCTCGGAACACCACGCCGGGGGCACGAATGTGGGCAGGGTCGTTGTTCTCGGAGAGCGGTTGGGAGGAGGGGACGTCCGTGATCGTTACTTCCGGGGTGCGGAGCTGGCACTCGACCTGCGGCAAATGTCATCCGGCCAGTTCCGCGACGTGTACCGGACGTACGGCCCACGGTCCTTCCTCTACGCCGAAATGGTGTTCGGCAATCAGTACACCGTGCGAAACCTCCGCGAGTCGCTTCCACAGGAACGGATCTACGCCATGCGAGCGCCCCGATCCATCGCGATGTCGGAGGTGACGGCGCGCACGGGACTGTCGGTCGACGAGGTGAGGCGATTCAATCCGGCACTCATCCGCCAGGTGCCACGGGGCGCGAACCTCTACCTCCCGATGTACATCGAGGACTTCGGGCCGGACGTGTCCTTCTGGCACCGCCCCCCGAGCCCCCTCTTCACCCAGGTGCTGAACGACTTCGTCCGGCTGAGCCCCGGTCCCGAACACTGGGATGACCGCTCCTTCCAGCCCGTGCTCAACGAGTTCCGGCGTCGGTTTCGCGAGACGAACACCGAAGAGGGAGAGGTGATGGCGGCGGTCCTGGGGTACGTGATGGACGAGGTGTCCACGAGCCGCAGGGGCGCAATCCTGGCGGATTACCGTTCGAGCACCCGCATCCAGAACCTCATCGGCCAGGGCTTGCTGCAGCGCGAGGCTCGACCGGGTGCCTCGGCCGTTGCGCGCTGAGCGATGCGCTCAGAATCGGTAGGTGTAGTTCACCTTGACGGCGGCACCCTGTGACAGCGTGCTCAGGTGGCGATCAAAGAGTCGCTCGGCGTCGTTGCGCCAGTTGTGGGTGTACACGAAGTAGATGTCGTTGCCCGGGGTCACCGTCCAGCGCACTCGGGAGTAGAGGCCGACCACCTCGCTGATGTCGTCGTACTGAATGGACGTCGTGACGGTCTGGAGCGGTGTGATCCCCCACTCACCGGAGAATCGCACCAGGTTCGTGTCGAATTCTCCTTGTTCGAGCCGGACCTCGTTGCGCTCGTACTCCCCACCGAAGCTCACCCCCGGGAGAGGACGCACCGTGGCTCCGGTGGCGAGCTGCCGCCGAGTCCCGGACCAGAATCCGCCCCGGGAGAGACTGACGTTCCCCGAGACCGCTCTCCGACCGGCGGACCTGAGCGAGAGGCTCCATTCCGTCGTGTCGTAGCCGTCGGCGGGGATCTCGATGCCGCTTCTGATCGCGAAGGGGCTCCTGAGCCGCTCGAAGCGTTGCGTGCTCTCGATGGAAGCCCGATCGCCGCTCTCGAAGTTGAGGCCGAGCACGGTCACATCGAACTCGCGGGTCAGCAGGGTCCCCTCCAGACCCGTCAGGTACTCGAACGCGACATCCCAGTCGATCTGCCTGAGCCAGTCCAGGCTCTCCACCCGGGGATGGTAGCCCAGGGTGGGCTGGAAGCGTCGGTACCCGTTGCGGCGAATGAAGCCCACCGCCGGTTCGACCGCGTCCCCGAAATCCCTGAGCGAGGCGTGGAAGCGCAACACGTCGTTCGGGAAGTTGAAACGCACGCCCCTGGAGCGGCGATCCGCGAAGCTGGAGCTTCCTTCGCGGATCGGATCGGTGTGCCAGAGGAAGAATCCCTCGAACTGCAGGTTGAATCGGTCGCGGAACTGCGACGTGGTGAAGTCGAAGTCGAAGCCGAGCGTGTGCCGGTCCGGGGGGCTCTCGACCTCGACCTCATGGGTGGCCCGCCGGGTGTAGATTGCCCCCACGTGTGACTGCGAGAACACCCCACGCCGAACCCGGGCCGCCGTGAAGTCTTCGGCCGGCGTCGCGTGTGGGGTGGTGCCGTCGAGGAGGACCGGCTCACCTCGTCCGGTCCTGACCTGGAAGAATCCGAGGTCGTACGGCCCGACCTGCCCGGCCAGCCGGGCACCCAGGCGGATCGGGATCTCTTCTCCCTGTACGAGTCCGATGCGTCGACTGAAGAAGGCGTCGACCCCCTGGCGGGGCGCGAACCCGAAGACGCCCGAACCCTCGAGGAAGAAGTCTCTCCGTTCCGGGAAGGAGACCGGAAAGCGGGACAGGTTCACGAGGCGGTTGTCGACCTCTACCTCCGCGAAGTCCGTGTTGAACGAGACCGCAGCCCTGAGGCTCGGGGTGAGGTTGTACTGGAGATCCCCTCCCATCTTGGAGTTCGCGTCCCGGGGGTCGTCGAGTTGGGGCGAGTTGGACCAGTTCCCCGACACGTACGGCTTCACTTCGAGCCCCACTCCCTGCGAGATCCCCTCGAGCCCCACCAGCCGGCCGGCGTCGCTCGGACGGGTGAGCCGCTGGTTCCGACGCCAACCACTCCAACGCATTTCCTCGTTCTTGCGACGGATGGTCCGCTGAAAGTTGATTCCCCAGGCATCGGCGGTCGGATCGAAGTTGAGGGTGCTGAAGGGGATGCGGATCTCGACGGTCCACCCGATGTCGGTGACCTGGGTCCGGATGTCCCAGATCCCGTCCCACGACTTGTTCAGCCCGCTGCCCGAGATGATGCCGTCACCCATCAGCCCGGCGGGATTCGTCTCGAAGAAATAGCCCGTGCGGCCGTCGTTGAAGGTGTCGAGCAGCCACATGAAGCGGTCGTCGGTGCCCAGGCCGTCGTTCCGCAGGCGCTTGTGCGCGATTACCCCGGAAGGATCGGAGTCGTAGAGGATCGCTCCGATATAGAGATGGTCCTCGTCGTAGAGGACATAGATCTCCGAGGGCTCGGATGGCGTCCCGCCTTCGACGGGCTCCTCCTGGTGCAACTCCGTGATCGGCTCTGCCTCGAACCAGATCGGTTCGTCGAGGTGGCCGTCGATGACGATGTCGTCGTCAGGTCCCAGCCGATGGGCGCGGACCGTGGGGACCTCGGGGCTCCCGGTCGGCTGTGCGGCGTTCTGGAGGGCGTGCAGCGCACCATTTCCGAGCGCGGTCGAGGGGCCTGGCAACAAGGGGAACGCGAGGAGAATCCCTACAGCGACCAGGCTTCCTCCCGCCGAGCGGCTCGAATTGATCTTCTTCACTCGGTCACACTCTCCGATCTCGATGAATACGGTCTCCGGCGAAGCCACCGCCCAGCAACCCCTGTGCCGCGCCCCAGAAAAAGGGCCGGCAGGCCAGGGAAAAGGGCCCGTCGGCGCGGGCTTTCGGTACACAAGCTCTCCGGGAAAGGGTCCGGACCCAACGGCGGTCCGGGGTGGTCGGTAGCCACGCCTCGATTACCTTCGAGAGTGTCAATCAGGTGGAATCGTTCCCGAGACTGCCCGGGACCGGGCTGAGGAGAAGTGAAACGGTGGTGGAGTCCCATTCCGAGTTCAAGTCGGCTGAGTCTGGTCGGTTCTTCCTACCGGGACCGACCGAGGTCCACCCCGATGTGCTCGCGGCTCAGCTTCGACCTATGATCGGACATCGGGGAGCGGAGATCGAATCGCTCATGGCGCGGCTGCAGGAGGGGTTGCGGCTCCTCTTTCGGACCGAGCGCGCCGTCTTCGTGAGCACTTCCTCCGCAACCGGCCTGATGGAGGCAGGGGTCAGGAACGGGGTGCGCGGGGGTTTGCTCGCTCTTGTCAACGGGGCCTTCTCGGAACGCTTCGCCAGGATCGCGGAGGCGAGCGCGATTCCTGTGGAGCGGCTCGAGACGCCCGGGGACCGGCCCCACGACCCGGCGGACGTCGTGGAGCGCCTCCGGTCGGGGCGATTCGACACCGTCTCGGTCGTCCACTCCGAGACTTCCACCGGCATGCTCAACCCGGTCCGGGAGCTGGCCGAAGCGGTGCGTGAATTCGACGACGTGCTTCTCCTCGTGGATTCGGTGTCGGGCCTCGGTGGGGCGCCACTTCTCACCGACGAATGGGGCCTCGACTTCGCGCTCACGGGCTCGCAAAAGGCGCTCGCGCTTCCCCCGGGGCTCGCCTTCGGAGTGGCTTCGGAGCGGATGGCGGCGCGCGCGGCGGCCGCGCCAGGAAAGGGCCTGTACTTCGACCTCACGCAGCACGCCCGCAAGCTGGAGAGACTTCAGACTCCGAGCACTCCGGCACTATCCCTCATGTACGCCCTGGAGGTGCAGCTCGATCGAATCCGCAGGGAAGGGTTGGAGGCGCGCTGGGACCGGCACCGGCGGATGGCCGAGCGAACCTGGGCCTGGGTCGACGGCCTTCGGGAGGAGCGCGGGCTGGAGCTCTCCGTCTTCGCCCCCGTTGGATACCGTTCCCCGACGGTGACGTGCGTCGCCCTTCCCGAGACACACTCCGGTACCGACGTGCGCGACCGCATGAGGGCCAGGGGCTACGTGCTGGCGACGGGATACGGGGCCATGAAGGAAGGAGCGATCCGGATCGGGCACATGGGCGAGCACGACCTCGCTGCGCTGGAGAGGCTGCTCGGCACGCTCGAGGAGGTGCTCGTCGAATAGCTTCACGGAGCCGTTCGGTTCGTACCGCGCCTCCGGGGTGACCACTCGGACCGGCTCAATCTTCGGTAGGCCGGTAGAGGGGCAGCTCATCGTCGCGGGTCGGCGGGGGCGTCCGGATGTCGAGTCCCTTGGCTCGCGCTTCGCTCAGCTCCTCCGGAGTGAGGAGGGCGGCAAAGACGACGGGATCCCAGGTCACGCCCCGGACCCCCGGAGAATCGCTTCGCCCGGGCTCGGCGTCGATCGTGCGCGCACCGTCCGCGTCACCCAGCTCCTCGAGCCGCCGCGAGAGGTGGGATCGAAAGGGCGGGTCCTCCACGTACTGGGCCATGAGACGGAGTTGCTGGACCGCCATCTCCTCGCGACCCGCCTCGCGGGCCGCCGACACGTACTCGTCCACATGCTCTCTAGCCATCTCGATGAGTCCCTTCCCGAGGCTGAGCCATGCGAGCGTGCACCGGGCGCGTACGACTCCGGGTTCCAGCCGAAGCACCTTTCGGCAGATGGCAGTGGCGGCGTCGAATTCGCCGAGCTGCATGTGCGCATCAATGCTCGAACCGTAGTAGCGCAGCCCCGCATCCCGGTCTCCCGCCGTAATGTGGGCGTCCGCCAGCCGATTCATCGCCCTGGCTTGCTCCCGCGTGCCGGACTCGGCCGCCGAAAGCCGCTCCCGCGCGTTCGCAAGCTCGTGGCCGGCTCCAGTTCGCTGTACGCGTTGGCGCGCACCTCCCTCCGATGGGGGCGAGCTCCCGGAGAGGCCGAGGATTCTCTTGAGGAATCGAAGCATGCCTGGCTCGATTGCGAAGTAGTGTCGGGGCAGAGGATTTCCGACCCGGGAAGCCCTCCCTCTGTTCCCGGGGCGAAGGTCTCGCTACCGTTTATTGCGCCATGAACAAGTATATCGAAAAGATCCTCTCCGCACGGGTCTACGACGTGGCGACGGAGAGCCCCCTCGACGACGCCCCCCTCCTCTCGCGGCGGCTCGGCGCCCGGGTCCTCCTGAAGCGCGAGGATCTCCAGAGCGTCTTTTCCTTCAAGCTGCGCGGGGCCTACAACAAGATCTGGAACCTGCCAGACCGGCAGAAGCTGCGCGGAGTCGTCGCGGCCTCCGCCGGAAACCATGCGCAGGGGGTGGCTCTGGCCGCGAGAGAACTCGATCTCGAGGCGATCATCGTCATGCCGCAGACCACCCCGAAGATCAAGGTGGACGCGGTCGAGGCCCTGGGCGCCACGGCGGTCCTCCGGGGTGACGCGTATGACGAGGCCTACCTTCACGCCCTCGAGATCGAGGCGGAAAAGGGCTTTCCCCTCATTCACCCCTACGACGATCCCGACACGATTGCGGGGCAGGGAACGATTGGCATGGAGCTTTGCCGGCAGTTCGCCGACCCCATCCACGCGGTCTTCGTGCCGGTCGGGGGCGGCGGCCTGATCGGTGGCGTGGCCGCCTTCATGAAGTGCCTGCGCCCGGAGACGAAGATCATCGGGGTCGAGCCGGAGGACGCCGCCTGCATGCACGCTTCTCTCGCGCGGGGAAAGCGGGTCGAGCTGGACCAGGTCGGCATCTTCGCCGATGGCGTCGCGGTGCGGAAGCCTGGCAAGGAGACGTTCCGACTCGCGCGTCGATATGTGGACGAGGTGGTGCTCGTGACCACCGACGAGATCTGCGCGGCGATCAAGGATGTCTTCGACGACACGCGGACCCTGGCGGAGCCCGCGGGAGCGCTTGGGGTCGCCGGGATGAAGCGCTACGTCGAAAGAGAGGGACCGCCCGAGGGCGCCCTCGTCGCGATCGTCTCCGGAGCGAACATCAATCTCGACCGGTTGCGTCATGTGGCCGAGCGGGCCGAGCTCGGAGAGCGGCGCGAAGTGCTCCTGGCGGCGACGATTCCGGAGAGTCCGGGCAGCTTTCGGACGTTCTGCCATACGCTCGGGCGCCGCAGCATCACGGAGTTCAATTACCGGTACTCCGACGCCGAGGCCGCGCACGTCTTCGTGGGCGTGCGCACCGACGGGGGGCGGCAGGAACGCGAGCAGATCCTGACCGAGCTCCGGGAGGCGGGATACGAGACGGTCGACATGACCGACAACGAGATGGCCAAGCTCCACGTCCGGCACCTCGTAGGAGGGCACGCGAACGGCTTGGCCGACGAGCGGCTCTTTCGCTTCGAGTTCCCGGAGCGGCCCGGCGCCTTGCAGAACTTCCTGGATCGGATGGGAAGGGGGTGGAACATCAGCCTCTTCCACTATCGGAACCATGGCTCGGCGTACGGGCGCGTTCTCGCCGGGATGCAGGTGCCTCCGGAGGACGAGGACGCCTTGGCGACCTTCCTGGCCGAGCTCGGCTACGTGTGGTTGGAAGAGACCGAGAATCCGGCCTACCGGGCGTTCCTCCTCTGAGCTAGCGCCAGGATCTCCTCTTCGTCGAGGAGCTCCTCGATTCCTTCCACCAGGGAAGCCGATACGAATCCCCGCCTCCCGTCCGGGAGGCGGACCCTCCGCCAATCCCCGACTGCGGCCACGATCTCGAGCGAGGCGTTCTGCGGGAGCTCGGCCACGGTGGTGCTCGAGGTCGTGGGGCGACTTCTGACGCGGGCTCCATCGGAGATCGTTCTGCCCCATTCCCCGACGCCGCCGAGGGTGGCGGGTAGGGGTGGAAGAGGGCCACCGGGATCGCGGATGAAGGGCATGGGGTCGATCGGACCTTCTCCCTGCGCATAGACCCCGAAGTGAAGGTGGGGAGGGGTCGTGCGGGCGTTTCCGGTGTTTCCGACCAGGCCCAGCGTGTCGCCGGGCTGCACCCGGGCTCCCTCCGCGACGAGCTGGCTGTCCAGGTGCGCGTAGTAGAGCGACCGACCCACCGCCTCGTCCCGGATCCACACCACCTTCCCACCGATCGGCGTCTCGGAGACCCGACGCACGGTGCCTTCCGTTGCCGAGACGACGGGCGTTCCGCGGGATGCGAAGACATCGACTCCGTGGTGCTCCCGGCGCCCCCCGTCGCGCGATGCGCCGAAGCCGCTCCCGATGTCCCGCATGCCACTCCCCTCTACCGGGAAGGCCATCCCGGGCAGGAGCTCCACCGTGAGGCGGTAGCGGCCTCCCCTCAGAAGCTCGGGTTGGAGTCGGAGGAGGTACTCCCCCGAGACACGGGCCTCGAAGTCGACCGTTCTGCTGCCCGGTCCGCTGGCCACGAGGTGACGGAGCTCCCCTCCCTCACCGCCCGCGACGCGGAAGAGATCCACGAAGAGTGCGGGGTCTTCCTCGCTCTCGAGCATCTCCAGCTCGGCTCGGATCCGCTGGCCGCGGTCCGCCGAGATCGAGAACCCAAGCGCGGTCGCCTCCCGGAGGGGGAGCAGTCCCTCCTCCCGATAGGGGAGCGAGAGGAACTGGGGCTCCTCGAGTGCCTCTCGTGAAGCCTGGAGCCACTCCGATCCCAGCGCGGTGCCGAGCAGCCCTGCATCCTCGAGGGAGAGCCGGTATTCCTCGTGCGGCGTCTCGCCGGGAGCGCGTTCCAGGACGACATGCGCGACGGGTTCGCAGGCACCGACGGAGAGGACGAGCCCGAGCGCCGCCAAGGATGCGGCCCGGGCCGGAGCTCGAGTCGGCGCCCGCCCTCCTTCCCGGGGCCGTTCCGGAGCGCGAATGCAGATCGGTGTGTTGGACATGACATCTTCCGTACGTCCCGGGAGGAAAGGGAGTTCCACGGCCTCGACAGGGCCACCGGGGAGATCGTGTAAGAGATGACGCCTGGTAAAACGTGGACCGGGCACCCTAGAAGTTTGTTGAAGAAGGGGCGGTAGCGAGCTCGCGGACCACGGCCTCCATCCCCTGCAGGACCCTGACCATCCGCCCGAAGTCCAGGTGCTCCGGTCTATCCGAGGAGAGGTGGTAGTGCGGGTAGCGGAAGAGGGCGGTGTCGGTGATCATGATCGCGGGATAGCCGTGCCGCCAGAAGGATGAGTGGTCCGACCAGCCCACCCCCGGGATGGCTCCGGGTACGGCCGCCCCTTCCGAGGGAAGGGGAGCGGTGTCGCGGAATACCCGAAGGCTCCGGCGCACCAGATCCCGGGAGCGGACATTTCCCACGAATCCGATGAACTCTCCGCGGCTCGGGTAGAAGAGGCTGAGCGGGAAAGGGTAGCTCTGGCTCCCGGGTTCCTCCGAGTAGTAGCCGACGGTCTCGAGGGAGATCATCGCCGTGATTCGGTCGCCGCGCTCCGCGGCGGCGTGGGCATATACCCGGCTTCCCATTCCGGGGGTCTCGAAGAAGGGCGGCTCTTCGTTGGTGAAGGCCACGAACCTGACGGTGCGGTCGAGCGCCGGCGACGCCAGGGAGCGGGCGAGCTCGAGGAGGACGGCCACGCCGCTCGCGTTGTCGTTGGCTCCAGGGGAGCCTGGTGCCGAGTCGTAGTGCGCCCCCACGAGGACGATCTCTTCAGGACGGGTCGTTCCACGGATCGTGGTCTCCAGGTTCCGGAATCGGCCGCCCTGATACTCGAAGGGCAGCGATCGGACCTCGTAGCCGTGCGACTCGATCTGCGCCTCGACGTAGCGCGCCGCCTCTTCCAGCGCCTCGGGCCTGGCCGCGTTCCGCTCCCCGATCTCCTCGGCGAGGGCGCGCACGTGGTCCTGCAGACGGTCCCGGACGACCGCCTCGTCGGCCTCGAGGGGGAGGACGGGCCCATCATAGGAATGCCCGGGCATCGAGATCATCGTCGACCAGCACACCAGGAGGAGGCCCGCTGCGAGGACGACGAGGAAGAGCCATGCGGCTCTGAAACGGGACATCCGGTTTGCCACGGCTTCGAGGGAAGGCGCATGTTGGGGTTCGTCGCACCGATGAGGGTAGGGGCCGAACCAGACCAGGAGCGTATTCAAGATGAAGGAAGTTCGCGAGTCTCTCGGTTTCGTGGGGCTGGGAATCATGGGACGGGGAATGGCCCGCAACCTGCTCGAGGCGGGCTTTCCCGTGAGGGTCTGGAACCGGACCCGGGAACGGATGCAGCCCCTGGTCGATGCCGGCGCGCACCACTCCGGAAGTCCGGCGGAGTTGGCGCGCGACTGCGACATCGTCTTCACTTGTGTGAGCGATACTCCCGACGTGGAGGAGGTCGTCCTGGGCCCCGATGGGATCGCCGAGGGGGCGGCAGCCGGGTCTCTCCTCGTCGAGATGAGCACGATCAGCCCACGGGTGACGAGACGGATCGCGGAGCGCCTCGAGGAGCGGGGCGTTGCGATGCTGGATGCCCCCGTCTCGGGCGGCAGCGAGGGTGCGGAGAAGGGCACCCTGAGCATCATGGTGGGAGGGGAGGCGGATTCGCTGGAGCGTGCCATGCTGGCGCTGCGCGCCATGGGCCGGCAGGTGACCCACGTCGGCCCGATCGGGACCGGTCAGACCGTCAAGCTCGTCAACCAGATCGTGGTGGTAGTGAACATGCTCGCCGCGGCCGAGGGTCTCCTCTTCGCCCAGGCGGCCGGCGCGGAGCCGGCCCGAGCCCTCGAGGCGATCACGGGAGGGGCGGCCGGGAGCTGGATGCTCGAGAACAGGGGGCCGCAGGTTCTCGCTCGAGACTGGAGTCCAGGGTTCACGGTGGACCTCCAGCAGAAGGACCTCAGGCTCGCGCTCGAGGCCGCCGACGAGCTTGGAGTGCCCCTCCTCGGAGCGGGGATGGTCTCACAGCTCTACCGGACGCTGCAGCGTGCCGGGCTCGGCGCAGAGGGGAATCACGCGCTGGTAAAGGCCCTGGAGAGGTTGGCGGGGTTCGAGATCCGCGGGGCCTAGGGCTCGGCCACCTCGAAGGGCAATCGGGCCCAGAGATCGGCCTCGGGCGCAGAGATCATTCCCTGGAGCTCGTAGGAGTCGGGTCGATCGGGGACGGAGAGGGTTTCCTCGAACTCGAGCGTTTCCCCCGGCTCGAGAGTCTCCTCCCCGAGGACCTGCGCGAAGGCCTGCTCAGCGCTCCACCGGGCCACCTCCTCCCCGTCCCTACCGACGATGAAAAGGTCGTAGCGCTGGGCCGATGGGAACTCCAGGGTGACGGGAATTCCGCTGCGATTCACCACGCGCAGGATGGCTTGCAGCTCGCTGCCCGGCGAATAGGAGGGTCGATCGATTCCGAGCTGCACCTCGAGTCCCGCCGCCGGCTCCTCGCCGGCGAGCTCGGCTTCGGCTTCCGTCCCGTCGATGCGCTCCACGTGGACATCTGCGATCTCGACCATCGACACGAGCTCCAGGTCGTTCGCCTCCAGGAAGCGATCGTACTCCGCGATGTCGTCGATCGCCGGGTCCGCGGTGTAGTTCTCATAGTCCTGGAGGAGGAGTCCCCCGACGTCCCGCCGGTTCACCGCCCGCCGGAAGCGGGTGCCGCCGTCTCCCCGAAAGTATCGGTACGCCATGTAGTCGAGCGTGTGGTCGTCCGCGTGGAACCAGTAGAGGAATCGATCCTCCCAGTCCTCCCCGCCCCCGTCCTCCGCGAAGGTGACCTCGATCTTCTCGTAGGGCTCACCCGCGACCGTGGCCGGCTCCAGGCGCCGGAGCCGCACTGCGGGGTCCTGGAGGCGGAAGGGGAGAAAGGCGAAGTAGACGGTCGAGTTCACCGTCAGCTCGAGGCTGCCGCGGGCCTGATCGTCGAGGGGCTCGGGGGTGCCGTCCACCTCCCGCCGGGTCCCCTCATTGTCCATCACGTCGACGACCGTTCGTCCCTCTTCGTCGAGATAGGTTCTGCGGTATTCGAAGGCGCCTCCGTCCCAGTTCACCTCGAAGAGGTCGCCGCGGAAGTCGAATCGGATCCTGCTGTCCTCGAAGTGTGCACCGCCGTGCCGTTCGATGGAGGCT